>NZ_JAHRYQ010000001.1:1200000-1500000 GCF_020622065.1 Geothrix sp.
TTGCTCATGCGGCGTGCATCCAAAAGGAAACGATAGCACCGCGGCAGCTCTGCATGATTGATTGCTAGAATGATGACATTGCCTTTTTTATCTTATTCAACTATTGTTGGCGCCGGCATGATCAAAGAGGTGATGCATGGGTTTCCCCCTTCTTCCGGCCTTCCTCGTCTGCACCCTGGCCTTGGCCGCCCTGCCGGAATCCGGGACGGCTCCCACCTCCTGGCGACCCTACGACCTGGGACGGCATCAGCGCCGCGTCGCCACCCGAGTCTCCGGGGCCCAGGCGGCCTTCGACCAGGGGCTGGTCTGGGCCTACGCCTTCAACCATGAGGCCGCCGCCCGGGCCTTCCAGGAGGCGCTGCGCCTGGATCCCGACTGCGCCATGGCCTGGTGGGGGCTGGCTCTGGTGAACGGCCCCCACATCAACAATTCCGTCATGGATGAAGCCCAGGCCAAGGCGGCCTGGGAGGCCCTCGGACAGGCCCAGAAGCGGGCCGCCGGGGCGCCACCCGTGGAGCGGGCCCTCATCGAGGCCCTCGGGGCCCGCTATGCCCTGCCCAACCCGGCGGACCGCAGCGCCCTGGACGCGGCCTACGCCCAGGCCATGGGCCGGGTAGCGACCCGCTTTCCCAAGGATGCCGATGTGGCGGCCCTCCATGCGGAAGCCCTCATGGACACCCGGCCCTGGGACCAGTGGACCCGGGAGGGCGAACCCCAGCCCGGCACCACGGAGATCCTGGGCGCCCTCCGACGGGCGCTGGCTCTGGCTCCAAACCATCCCTTGGCCCTCCATCTCACCATCCATGCCTACGAAGGCTCGCCCCATCCCGAGCGGGCCAAGGCCGCCGCCGACCGCCTGCGCCGGCTGGTGCCCGACGCGGGGCACCTGATCCACATGCCCGGCCACATCTACGCCCGGATCGGCGACTGGGGCGGGGCCGCCGAGGCCAACGAGCGGGCCATGGAGGCCGACGGCCGCTACCGGGCCCGACAGACTGAGATCGGCTTCTATGGGCTCTACATGGTGCACAACGCGGACTTCCTGGCCTACACGGCCCTCATGGAAGGCCGCAAAGAGGTGGCCCTGGCCCAGACCCAGTCCGTGGTGACAACCTTCCCGCTGGACTGGGTGGTGGCCAACGCCACCTTCGCCGAAGCTTTCACCACCCGGCATTGGGAGGCCCTGAAGCGGTTCGGCCTCTGGGACGAGCTGCTGGCGGAGCCCGCGCCGGACGCCCGGCTGCCCCTGGCCACGGCCAGCTGGCACGCCCTGCGGGGCACGGCCTTCGCCGCCACGGGACGGAACGAGGAGGCCCTGAAGGCGCAGGCGGCCTTCGAAGCGGTCCTGCCGCTCATTCCAGAGGCCCACCTCTGGGGCTCCAACAACGCCCGTCAGGTGATGCAGGTGTCCCGCGCCTTCCTGGCCGGCGAGATTGCCTTCGGCCAGGGCCGGGTGAACACGGCGATTGAGCGCCTTCAGGAGGCGGTGCGCCTGGAGGACGCCCTCAAGTACGACGAGCCCCCCGCCTGTGTCGTCCCCGCTCGCCATGCCCTGGGGGCCGTGCTCCTGTCCGCCGGTCGGGCCAAGGAAGCCGAAGCCGTCTACCGCGCGGATCTCCGGGCCTACCCCGCCAACTACTGGTCCCTCCTGGGCCTCCAGAAGGCGCTGGCTGCCCAGGGACGCAAGCCCGAGGCCGCGGCCGCGGAGAAGGACCTCCGACGCGCCCAGGCCCGGGCCCAGGTGAGAGCCGAGACCTCGTGCCTGTGCGTCAAGGAGAAAGGGTAGGACCCTTTCGCCGCCAGGTCAGATCACGCCGCAGGCCTTGCGTTCGCCCCGGCTGATCTGGCCCTGGACATCCTTGACATAGTCAGGGCAGGTGCAGTCCGGGCAGGAGTTGCTGGAGGTCTCCGAACACAGGTCGGCGAAGGTCACCTTCTCCATGAAAGCGGAGATGTGGTCGGAGAGGCGGTTCCAGAGCATGAGGCTCATGCGCTCATCGGCCATGAGCGCCTGGTTGGCGGCCCTGGGATCCTCCTTCGCCACGGCGTAGAAGCTGCTGTCCGTGAGGCGCAGAATCTCGCCCACGCTCACCTGGTTGCAGGGCCGGGTGAGGATGTAGCCGCCCTTGGGACCGCGCACGCTGGCGACGACGCCGGCTTTCTTGAGCTTGTTGAAGATCTGCTCCAGGAAGGGCAGGGAGAGCTTCTGGCGCTCGGCGATCACATGCAGGGGCACCGGCTGGCCATGGCTGTGGTGAGCCAGGTCGAACAGGGCCTGCATGCTGTACCTGCCTCGGGCCGAGATCTTCACGAAAGGTTCTCCAGCCTCCAGGCTAGTATTCTTGAGTGAATGGGTCAAGTTTATGAAATCGCTACACTGGATCCGGAGATTCCCATGAAACCTGCCCTTCTGGCTCTCGGAACCCTGGGACTGTTGGCCCAGCCGCCCGGTCCGGTCCCCGTCTCCCTGCCGGCGGCCCTCCCCGGCGGACCGCAGGTGGACGCCAAGGACCACCTCCCCCTGCTGCTGGGCGAGACGACGCCCAAGGCCATCCTGGCCCATCGCGCCATCTTCCGGGACACGCTGGCCAAAGTGCAGCTCTCGCCGGCCCTGAAGGCCCGCTGGAAGGGCGTGAGCCGGCCCCTGACCCTCGTGGCGGTCTTCGGCTCCTGGTGCGGCGACAGCCACTACCAGCTGCCGGACCTGCTGGCGCTCGAGGCGGATCCCAACCCGTTCATCGAAGTCCACTACCTGGGGGTCAACCGGGACAAGGCCATCGAGGCGACCGCGTGGCCCAAGGGCTGCGCCCCCCAGAAAGCGGTTCGGGTGCCGACCTTCTACCTGTTCTCCACCCAGCCCGGCGGCGAGCAGAAGCTGGTGGGGTCCGTGGTGGAGAATCCCCCGCGGGCCGGGCAGCGCATGGCCGAAGCCCTGGTGGAGCTGGTCGAGACGGCCGCCGCCCAGCCCTGAACCGCCAGGATTTCAGGATGGCCCCTCCCGCCGCCGATGAGGGAGAACCATGTACTGGCGCCGCCTGATCCTGCTGACCTGCCTGCTCTGCGGCCTGGGCGCCGCCGAGCCGATCCGCGTGGCCGTGGATGAATGGACCACGGTAAACCCCCTGCTCATGTCCCGCGATACGGATGGGGAGGCGGTGGATCTCCTCTTCGACCGCCTGGTGACCCTGGACGCCGACGGGAACTTCATTCCTGAGCTGCTGCAGAGCTGGACCATCCTCAAGGGTGGGCGCGAAGTCGTCCTGGAGCTGCGGCCGGGCATGACCTGGCATGACGGCACGCCCATCGAGGCGGAGGATCTGGTCTTCACCTGGCGGACCTTGAGGCTCCCCCAGGTCCGCGCCATCGCGGACACGGTCGGAGGCGTGGCCAGTCTGGACAGCCTGATGGCCGAGGGGCCGCTCCGGGTGCGGATCCGACTCTCCCGGCCGCGGGGAACCCTCCTCTCGGACCTCTACAACTTCATCCCGGTCCCCCGGCGCCACTACCAGATGGGGGCGAAGCCCATGGCCGCACCGGTGAACTTCCAGCCCGTTGGGTCGGGGCCCTACCGGGTCGTGGAGCGGGCCACCACCAAGCACCTGAAGCTCGAACGCTGGGAGGGGTACCGCGGAGCCCACCCGGGCTCGTGGCCCGCCTTCGAGTTCAGCGATCCCACCGCCGAGAAATCCACGGCCAAGGCGATCCTGGAGGGGCGGTTCCACTTTGCGGCCACCAGTGCCCTATCCCACTACCTGGTGCGGAAGGGCGCCCTGGGGGCGGGGCATCTCCAGGTCTATTCCGTGCCCCAGGCCGCCTTCGGAGCCTTTTTCCTGAACTGTGATCCGAAGCGCAGTCTGCTGGGCGAGCTGGCCCTTCGAGAGGCCCTGGCGGAACTGACCCCCTGGCAGGAGTTTGCACGGGCCCGCCAGTTCTTCCCCGCTCGTCTGGCCTCGTCGTTCTGGCCACCGGAGAACTGGGCCCATGACCCTGAACCGAGGCCGCTGCCCCAGGCCGAGCGTGCGGAATCAATCCTGGAATCAGCCGGATGGCACCTGGGGTCCGGTGGCGTCCGGCGGGATGCGAAAGGGCGCACCCTCTCCCTCGTGGCCTATGAGCAGGTCAATTCTGCGACCCGCAGCATGGCTCGACTCCTGGCGGAACGGGCCGCCAAAGTAGGCATCCGCATCGAGGTGCGGAAGCTGACTTTCCAGGCCCTGACCGAGAAGTCCGCCGAACACGAGGGCGACATCTGGTCCTACGGGTGGACCACCTCTCTGGATCCCGATGTGGACGCCCCGCTCTTCACCCGGGACGGCTACCGCACCAAGGCCAATGTCAGCGGCTATCTGAACCCGGAGGTGGATCGGCTCTTCGATGAAGGGCGGCACACGCTGGATCCAGAGGCCCGCCGGAAGATCTACCTGAAGCTCTCCGAAATCATCTGGCGGGACAAGCCGGTGATCCCCCTCAACTACAACCTGGCGAGGATCCTGGCGACCCGGCGGCTGCAGGGCGTGTCCTTCAATGTGCTGGGGCAGGCCTACGGCTTCTGGCCCGGCAAGCGGGGCTGGACGCTGGTGGACTGAGCCCGATCAGAGGCGGTCGAAGCGGATGACCTCGACCTTGCCGGCCTTCCCCTTGGGGGCAGACTCCTCGCGCTCCCGCTCGGGACGGGGCTCGCGGTGGGGCCGCGGCTCGGGCTTGGTGTCGGGCCTCGCCTCGTGCTTCACCTCGTGCGGAGGACGGGCCTCAGCGCGGCGGGGCTCAGAGGAGGGTTCCGGACGCTGAGCCGGCCTGGGGGCCGGCGCACTGGGCTGCCGTTCCCGGCCCGCCCAGACGGCGCCCACCTGCTTGATGCGATCCACCAGCCGGGCGGGTTCCAGCACCTGGATGCCGTCGCCGAACTGCATGGCCCAGCGGGCAATGGCCCGCAGGTCCGTGGCCGAGAAGGTGACCTGCGCCTGGCCGTCACCCAGCTCCTCGAGCTTGAAGTGGGGGAAGGCCGGCGGAGCCTGCTTCACGGCAAAGACCCACTGCTTGAGCAGCGTGGCCTTCACGGCGATGGCATCGCCGCCCAGCCAGCCACCGATCTGGTTGGCGGGGGTTCCCTCGGGATAGGGGCCCTGGGCCGCCCGGCCCACACCCTCCACCTCGTTCACCTCGGCCAGCAGATCCAGGCGGTGGTGGCGCTCGGCGTTGTAGCGACGGTCCCAGCCCCAGGCATACCAGGCCTGGCTGAGGGCATCGAAGGTGAGATGGCGGGGCTCGAAGGTGCGGGGGGCGTTGGCGTCTGCATCGGCGAAAATGAACTCGACGGCGCGGCCCTCCTGGATGGCGGCGAGGATGGACGCGGCCAGGGGCGGCAGGGTCGGCATGGCCGAAAGCTTTTTGGGGGTGCCCGCTGCCGGCTCCGGAAGAGGCGCTGGAATGGCGGGAGCGGCGATTTCGGCTGCAGGTTCCACGGCCTTGGCGGTCTTGGTCCTGGCGGGCGCCTTGGGGGCGGCCTTGGCCTTGGGTTCCGCGGCCTCGACTTTCTTCGGGGCGGCCTTCTTCAGCGGCGCCTTGGCCTTGGCGGCAGGTTTCTTCTCATCGGCGGGGGCGGTCACGGGCTTCTTGCGGGGGGTCTTGGTCACGGCCATAGGGTTTGCGGCTCCTGGCTCATCATCGCTCATTCCGTCGGGGGCGGTCCATGCCCATTTCGACGGCCCGGGCCGGCCCCGCTTTGGCCATGCTGGAGGGATGGGCCATCGCAATGTTCGCTTTGCCGCCGTCATGGGGCTTCACACCTTCATCTCCGCCGGGACCTTCCTGCTCGGGAAGACTGCGGCGGACACGATGCCGACCCTGGCTCTGGGTCTGCTCCGCTTCCTTATCGCCGGTGCAGGCTTTCTTCTGCTGGCTCGAATCCGGCACCTGGATCTGTGGACGGTGGTCCGCAGCGATTGGCGGACCTATCTCTGGGCCGGGTTCCTGGGCGTGACGCTCAACCAGCTCGCCTTCCTCGGCGGATTGGCCCTCACGCTGCCCTCCCACGCCGCGCTGCTCTACGCGCTGACACCCACCGTGGTGCTGCTGCTGGCCTGGGCCCGCGGGCAGGAGCGGCCCGGCCCGCGCAAGCTGGGGGGCCTCGCGTTGGCCTTTTCGGGCGTGCTGGTGCTGTTTTCGGGAAAGGCCGGTCGGGTGTTGCCGCCCCGGTGGATTCTGGGCGATCTCATGGTGCTGGTGGCGGTCGTGGCCTGGGCGGGGTACACGGTGATGAGTCGGCCCCTGGTGCAGAAACACGGCGCCCAGCGGGCCACCACGCTGTCCATCCTTTTCGGTCTGGCGATCTTCGCACCCCTCGGCGCCCTGGGTCTGCCCAGGCTGATGGTGGCCGCCGTTCCGCCCATGGCCTGGGTGGGTCTGATCTACCTGGGCTTGATGACGAGCGTGGTGTCCTACCTGCTCTGGTTCCACGCCCTGTCCATGAAGGAACCCAGCCGGGTGGCCATCGCCACCAACGGGCAGCCCGTCGCCACGGCCCTGTTGGCCTGGATCTTCTACGGGCAGGCCATCACGCCGGCTTTTGCGGTGGGCGCGGCCCTGGTGCTGGGCGGCGTCCTCCTCACGCAGCTGTAAAGCCGCCGGCCATCAATCGCCCATCGGCGAACCGCTCCGGGGGTGCATCTGATCGTACAGGGCGCGGAGTCTCGCCTGATGGACATGGGTGTAGATCTGGGTCGTGCTGATGTCGGCGTGGCCGAGCATGGCCTGGACGGCGCGGAGGTCGGCGCCGTGGTCCAGGAGGTGCGTGGCGAAGGCGTGGCGCAGCACATGGGGGCTCACGGCCTCGACGCGGAGGCCGGCCTTGAGGGCGTAGGCCTTGAGGAGCCGCCACAGGTGCTGGCGCGTGATCCCCTCTCCGCGCTGGCCCACGAAGAGTTCGCCGCCCCTGGGCTTGAATCCGGGGCGCAGGGTGAGCCAGGCGCGGATCCACCGCTCGGCGCTGGAGCCGAAGGGGATGAGCCGTTCCTTGCGGCCCTTGCCCGTGACCTTGAGGAAGCCTTCGTCCAGGAACACCGAAAGGGCCGGGAGCCCCGCCAGTTCGGAGACGCGGAGGCCCGAGGCGTAGAGGAGCTCCAGCCAGGCACGATCCCGCACGCCCAGGGGCGTGGCCGTGTCCGGTGCATTCAGCAGGGCTTCCACCTGGCTTTCGCCCAGGGTGCGGGGCAGGATGCGGGGTGGGCGGGGTGGCTTCACCACGGCCTCGGGGCCCGCACCCTCGCCGCCCTCCATGCGGAGGAAGGTGAGGAAGGCACGCAGGCTGGAGCTCATCCGCGCCAGGCTGCGGGGAGCCTTCCCTTCGGCATGCTGGGAGACGAGGAAGGCGGTGAGGTGGTCCCGCATCAGGTCGGTGGCGGAGATGCCCCGATCACAGGCCCAGACGACCAGGTGGTTCAGATCGGAGAGGTAGCCCGAAGCCGTGTGGACCGAGAGTCCCCGCTCCACCGCCAGGAAGGTGCGGAACTCGCGGAGGCTGGTCCCCCAACCCAGCGGCCAGCCGTTCTCGGGTTCTTCATGCGTTCGGGCGCGGGGCATGGGGCATTCCTGAACTGACACTTAGCCAACCTACCCGGGGTTTGGCAATCGGGCGGAGAGTGTGTTAGGGTTTCCGGGTTCGTTTGGAGGAGCCCACGATGGCTGATGTGCGTAAGAAGGTCATTGCGATTATTGCCGAGCAGTTGGCCAAGCCCGAGGATTCCATTTCCGAATCCAGCCACTTTGTGGACGACCTCGGTGCGGACAGCCTCGATACCGTCGAGATCATCATGGCCATCGAAGAGGCCTTCAGCCTCGAGATCCCTGAGAGCGAGCAGGAGAAGATCCGCACGGTGGGCGATGCGATCGCCTACATCGAGAAGCACGCGAAGGCCTAGTCCTGCGTGGATCGTTACATGCCGCAGCGCCCCCACGGCCCTGCGGCATGTTTATTTTCCCGTCCGTCCAACGATAAGTGAGGTGAAGCCATGAGCAGGACTGTCCAGCGCCGTCGCGTCGTCATCACGGGCATGGGAACGGTCAATCCCTGCGGCCTTACCGTTCCCGAGACCTGGGCCAACCTCCTGGCCGGGAAGAGCGGCATCGGCACCATCGACCGTTTCGATGTCACCGACTTCGCCTGCAAGATCGCGGGGCAGGTCAAGGGCTTCAACCCCGACCTGTTCATCGAGAAGAAAGAGCAGAAGAAGATGGACATCTTCATCCACTACGCCCTGGGCGCGGCCCACGAGGCCTGGGTGGATGCGGGCTTCGATCAGGTGGAACTCACCAAGGCCGAGCGCGAGGTGTTCGGCACCTACATCGGCAGCGGCATCGGCGGCCTCAGCACCATCTGGGACGAGGCCAACGGCTACCGCGGCCCCCGCCGCACCAGCCCCTTCTTCATCCCCAGCCTCATCGTGAACCTGGCCAGCGGCCAGGCCAGCATCAAGTACGGCCTGCAGGGCCCGTGCAGCGCCGTGGCCACCGCCTGCGCCACCGGCGCCCACGCCATCGGGGACGCCGCGCGCCTCATCGCCTTCGGCTATGCGGACCGCATGATGGCCGGCGGCAGCGACTCGGTGGTGAACCAGCTGGGCGTGGGCGGCTTCGCGGCCATGCGTGCCCTCAGCACCCGCAACGACGAGCCCGAGCGCGCCTCCCGGCCCTTTGATGTGGACCGGGACGGCTTCGTGATGGCCGAGGGCGCCGGCATCGTCATCCTCGAGGAGTACGAGCTGGCCAAGGCCCGGGGCGCCAAGATCTATGCCGAGGTCGCTGGGTACGGCATGAGCGGCGACGCCAACCACATCACGACCCCGGCCCCCGAGGGCGAGGGCGGCCAGCGCGTCATGCGGGCGGCCATCAAGGACGCCGACATCGCGGCCGAGGAAGTGGGCTATGTGAACATGCACGGCACCAGCACGCCCGTGGGCGACAAGCTGGAGTGTCAGGCCATCCAGAAGGTCTTCGGCGAGCACTCGAAGAAGATCAAGGTGAGCAGCTCCAAGTCCATGCATGGCCACCTGCTGGGCGCCGCCGGCGGCCTGGAAACCATCGTGGCCGTCATGGCCGTCAAGACCGGGAAGATCCCGCCCACCATCAATGTGGACCGTCAGGACCCCGAGTGCGATCTGGATGTGACGCCCAATGTGGCCGGCACCTTCGACGCCGAATACGCCATGAACAATGGCTTCGGCTTCGGCGGCACCAATGGCTGCCTGGTTCTGCGGAAAATCTAGGTTTCCCGGGAGCTTCCGGACAAGCCAGGATGCAGGGGATGAAAGGGATGTCTCGAAGCCACGCTTCGCATCCCATCCCCTTCATCCCGGCTGAATTCATCCAAAAGAGCCTGACAGGGCGGTTCGCCTCGCCCGGGGAACGGGCGTTGTCGGCGTCGCGAAAACGCGAATGAAAGGCGAATAATTCTTCGCGTCATCCCTGCTTTGTGGTTTGCTTTTGGTTCTATGGCCAAGGCAATTCCCTTCAAGCTCGTGTCGCCGTACTCCCCCGCCGGGGACCAGCCGGAGGCCATCGCGCAGCTGGTGGAAGGGCTCCAGCGAGGGGACCGTGCCCAGACCCTGCTGGGGGTGACGGGTTCGGGAAAGACCTACACCATGGCCAGCACCATCGCCCGGGCCGGCCGTCCGGCGCTCATTTTCGCGCCGAACAAGACCCTCGCCGCGCAGCTGTTCAGCGAGTTCAAGCAGTTCTTCCCCGAGAACGCCGTCGAGTACTTCGTCAGCTACTACGACTACTACCAGCCCGAGGCCTATGTGCCCGAGCGGGACCTGTTCATCGACAAGGACGCGAAGATCAACGAGGAGCTGGAGAAGCTGCGCCTCAGTGCCACCCGCTGCCTGCTGGAGCGGCGCGACACCATCGTGGTGGCCTCTGTGAGCTGCATCTACGGCCTGGGTGATCCCAGCTCATACCTGAACCTCTCGGTGAATCTGAAGACCGGGCAGACCATCGACCGGGCCATGCTGCTGCGGGATCTGGTGGCCATCCAGTACCAGCGCAACCACCTGAGCTTCGAGCCCGGCATCTTCCGCGTGCGGGGCGATGTGGTGGAGGTCTATCCGGCCTACGAGGATGTGGCCTACCGCATCGAGCTCTGGGGCGACGAAGTGGAGCGCCTCTCGAAGATCGACCCCCTGCGGGGCGTGGTGACCGAGAAGCTGGACGACCTCACCATCTGGCCCAAGACGCACTATGTGACCCCCGAGGACAAGCTCAAGGCCGCCATCCACGACATCAAGGTGGAGCTGGAGGCGCGGGAGAACGAGTTCAGGGCCGCGGGCAAGATCGTCGAGCTGCAACGGCTGCACCAGCGCGTCATCTACGATGTGGAGATGATGAAGGAGATGGGCCACTGCAGCGGCATCGAGAACTACAGCCGCTTCCTGGACGGCCGCCAGCCGGGCCAGCCGCCCCACACGCTGCTGGACTACTTCCCTGAGGACTTCATCGTCTTCATGGACGAAAGCCATGTGGCCACAGGCCAGCTCCACGGCATGTACAACGGCGACCGCTCCCGCAAGACCACGCTCGTGGACTACGGCTTCCGCCTCCCTTCCGCCCTGGATAACCGCCCTCTCAAATTCGAAGAATTCGAGAGCCGGGTGAAGCAGGTGGTGTATGTCTCCGCCACCCCCGGCGACTACGAGCTGCAGCAGAGCGGCGGCGCCTTCGTGGAGCAGGTGGTGCGGCCCACGGGCCTGGTGGATCCCCTCGTGGAGGTGCGCCCCGTGGGCACCCAGGTGGATGACCTGCTGGAGGAGATCCGCAAGACCGTGGCCCGGGACGAGCGCGTGCTGGTGACGGTCCTCACCAAGAAGCTGGCGGAGCAGCTCACGGCCTACTACCAGGAGCTGGGCATCAAGGCCGAGTACCTGCACAGCGAGATCGACACGCTGGAGCGGGTGGAGCTGCTGAAGAACCTGCGTCGGGGTGTCTTCGATGTGCTGGTGGGCATCAACCTGCTGCGCGAGGGCCTGGACCTTCCGGAAGTGAGCCTAGTGGCCATTCTGGATGCGGACAAGGAGGGCTTCCTCCGCAACAACCGCAGCCTCATCCAGACCATCGGCCGGGCCGCTCGCCATGTGAACGGCCGGGCCATCCTCTATGCCGATGTGATGACGGGTTCCATGAAGCAGGCCATCGGCGAGACCGAGCGGCGCCGCAACAAGCAGCTGGCGCACAACCTGGAGCACGGCATCACACCCGAGACCGTCAAGCGCAACCTGGACGATGTCATGGGTGAGGCTCTGGCCCGGGAGTTCATCAATGTCTCCAGAGAGGATCAGGCCGCCGAAGAGCCGCTGCTCTACCTCGAGGACAAGGCCTTCGAGCGGGAAGTGGCCAAGCTCGAGAAGCGCATGAAGGAGCTGGCCTCCCACATGAAGTTCGAGGAGGCTGCGGAATTGCGCGACCGCATCCTCCACGCCCGCCGCGATCGGCTCCTGTCCGCCGGGGATTCGCCCCTCGCCATGGCCTCCGGGCCCGTGCCGGGCTGAGGCCGACCCGATGAAGCCTTCGTGGTTCTGGTTTGCCGCGGCCTTGCTTGCCGCAGGGATCCCCTGGTGGGTGGCCCCCTACAACCGGTTCACCTTCTCCCATCCCGTCTCGATGATCGGCTTCCTGGCGTTCGTCGTCATTGCCGCCTGGGCCGGGGGGTGGACACCTTTCGGGGTGGGGCGGGCCACCCTCATCACGGGTTCCGCTGTGCCCAGCGCTGTGATGGCCCGGGTGGTGGTGGAGGGTATGAAGGATCCCACCTCCCACAATTTGTGGCCCTTCGAGGTGGTCATGGCGGCGGCGTTCGGGTTTGGGCTGGCCTTCAGCTGCGTTCTGGCCGGGCGCCTTCTGCGGCGGATGCTGGGGCCGGAATGACCCGCGGCCTCACTTCGCGTACTGCCGGATCACCTTCTCGATGGCAGCTCTACAGGCGGCGCAGAAGCCCACTTCGTCGCGGGTGAACATCAGGCAGTCCTCCTGGCTGCGGAAGTAGCCCTTGGCCTCGTAGTTGGCCCCCTCGAAGGCGCCCACCTTCCCGCTGTGGGCGTCGGTGCCCAGCAGCTTTGTCTCGAAGACCTTCTCCCGGGCGAAGAGGGCGTCCATCTCGGACTCGGGCCGGTTGGCGGCGCGGATGGCGCGGCGCTCCTTCTGGTAGGCGTGGCTGTGGGCTTCGAACTCGTCCTTCTTCCAGGGGGTGGGCAGAGGCACGCCGGCGGTCAGAAGATTCCCCCACTTGGGGTGCTTCGGGTCGGCGGTGGCGTTGGGCTCCCAGGGCTCGGGGCGGGAGGGGCTGTTGGTGACGGCCACATCGGAGGTGTAGTACTCGTCGGCCAGGCCCGCGAAGTGGTGGCCGAACTCGTGCACGAAGAGGTAGCCGATGGTGCTGTTGCCCGCGGAGGCGGTGCTGTAGAGGTTGTGGATTCCGCCGCCGCCGTAGGTCTCGGCGTTCACCAGGATCTCCACGAACTCGTAGGGGGCCTGGGCGGCGATGTCACGCCAGGCGCGGTTGTCGAAGGTGAGCACATAGCGTTCGCTGCCGAAGGCGTCGTAGGTGGTGCCCAGGGGCGTGCGCTTGTGAACGCCCGTGGAGGGCCGGGAGATGCCGCTCTCCTTGGACTCGGGGCAGAGGGCCCACACATTGAAGTCCTTCCGGTGCTCCTTGAAGGGGGTCTGCTGGAAGAGCAGCTCCATGACCTTGCGCGCCTGCTGCTCGAACTTGCCGCGGTCGGCGGCCGTGTAGCCATCGCCCAGGATGAGGAAGTCCACCTTGTCCGCGGGATCGCCGGCCTTCTGGAGGGCAATGAGATCACCCGCGGCCGGGGCGGGGGTCCGCTCGATGAGGGGATCTTTGGGATCGAGCTCGAAGGTCCAGAGGGTCTGGAAGGCGTTCTTGGCGTCTCGCTTCTTCACCTGGATGCGGACGGGCGCCTCGGGCTGCGGGAAGCGCAGGGACTCGGCGAAGGAGCGGCCCAGGGTCTTGGCCTCGTCGGTGGTCTCCCATTCGCCGTAGATGCTGGCGAAACCCCTGGAATAAAGCAGTTTCCCGGTGGCCTGGTCAGTCACTTCGAAGCAGTACTTCCCGAGGTTGCTGGTGTCCACGGCCTTGGCGGGATCGCCGGGCCAGGGCAGGGGTTCCAGCACCACCCGGTCCACGCCGAAGCGCTCGGAGGTGGCATCTCCCGTGTGGCCGTAGTCCACCCGCAGGGTGCGGGGCGGGGCGGCCAAGCAGGCCAGGGCGGCGAGGGAGAGCAGCAGAGGACGGAGCATGGGACACCTCGCCATCGAGGATAGACTGGAAGGCCGGAGAC
The DNA here is from genome assembly GCF_020622065.1 of Geothrix sp. Classification (NCBI taxonomy): domain Bacteria; kingdom Pseudomonadati; phylum Acidobacteriota; class Holophagae; order Holophagales; family Holophagaceae; genus Geothrix; species Geothrix sp. The sequence continues at coordinate 1,213,347 of NZ_JAHRYQ010000001.1, forward strand.
CCGATGCTTACGCCCAAACAACGCCAGTTCCTCAAGGCCCAGGCCCACAAGCTCAAGCCCGTCATGCATGTGGGCAAGGGGGGCGTCACGCCCGCCCAGGCCGCCGAACTCGATGTGATGGTCGACAGCCTGGAACTTGTCAAAGTCAAGATCAACCCCAACAGCTTCGAGGATGAAGGCACTGCCGCCAAGGCCCTCTGCGCTGCGGTTTCGGGCCTGGAGCATGTCTGGACCATCGGCCACACCATGCTCTTCTTCCGTCCCAGCCGCACCCACGACACGCGGTATCCTTTGCCTTCCTGATTCAGGATTGGCCGGCATCCGCCGAAAGGGGACAGTGGGGGGGCTGGATGCCGTATCTGTCCTGGATGGAGGGAAGCCAGCGCTTCCGACATGCGATCACGGAAGATCCCTGCATCCTGGGCCGCGATCCCATGGCCTGCGCCGTGGCCCAGCCCGCCTTGGGCAGCCTGTCCCGGACCCACGCCGAACTGAGGCGCATCGGCGGGGTCTGGTGGGTCAAGGACCTCGATTCGGCCAACGGCACCACCCTGAACGGCCTGCCCCTCAACCGCCCCCAGGGCAACACCCTCCAGGACGGGGATGAGCTGTCGCTGGGCGGGTGGCATGTGACCTTCACCGCTGGTTTTCCGGGGCTGGACGGCACGACCTTCGCCGAGCGGGTGGGGGACCTCTTCCAGGAGGTCCAGCCCGAGCCGGCTCAGGCGATGGTGCTCATCCGGGGGGTCGAGCTGCTGTACCGATCCACCGAGCGGCTCCTGCGCGAGATGGATTCTGACGCCCAGGTGCGGGGCCTCCTGGAGGAGTCCCTCCGCCTGCTGGCCGGTGACCGGGGTTTCCTGGTGATGCGGCTGAAAGAGGGTGGCTGGCGCACGGTCCACCGCGTCGGGGATGTGCAGGAGGGCATCGGGCTGTCCCGCTCTGTGCTCGATTATGTGGCCCAGGAGCACACGGCCGTGCTGTCCAACCGGCCCCTGGCCGATCCCCGGTTCGGTGGATTGAGCCTGGTGGAGCTGCACCGCGGGTCGCTGCTCTGCGCCCCCATGATCGATGAAGGGGACATCCTCGGCGCGCTCTACCTGGACCGTGAATCGGCCGGTAGGCCCTTCAGCCGCTTCGACCTGGCCATCTTCCAGGCCTTCGTGCGCCAGGGCTCTCTGGCCCTCCGCCAGGCCATGCTTCAGCGGAGGGCCCTCAGCCAGGCGGAACAGCAGGGCGAGCTGCTGCGCCTGCGGAACGAGCGCCAGCGCGAGATGGACCGCCATGGCGAGCTTCTCGCGGCCATGGCCGTTCCCCTGCGGCGCATCCAGGGGTGGGCGGAGGAGTTGCCGGCGGCGGCGGGTGAAGCCATCCGGGGCCAGCTGGACCAGCTCACCACCCTGTTGGATCACGGGCACCGCGAGGGGCTGCCCGAGGCGGCCGCCTCGACCACGGGCCATCCTTTTCCGCTTTCGTCCCTCCAGGAGGATCTGGCCCGCCGCTGGGAGGCCCTCCTCGCCCTCCGCCGGGTGACGATGCGCTGGTCGGATCCGCCCCAGGGGTTCGTCTGGATGCCCGGGGGCCCTCTCATCCCGGCTCTGGCCGGACTCGTCGAGCTCATGCTCATGCAGCTGTCTCCCGGCATGGAGATTTCCGCCCGGTGGGACCAGGAACGGGGCTTCCACATCCTGCGGCTGGGGCTGCCCCCGGGGCTGCACGCCCCCACCCCCGATCCCTGGACCCAGCGGGTACTGCAGGATGCGGGGCTCCGCTGGCAGTGGGCGGACCAGGCCCTGGATCTCTACCTGCCCGAGGGACCCGACGCCATGCCCGAGGAGCCCAGCCGGCCGTTGCTGGGCCTCGTCAGCGATGAACTTGGCCTGCTGGGGCTGTTCCAGACCGTGGCCGAGGCCGGGGATCTGCTGCTGCATCCTCTCGAAACCCAGCCGCCCCCGCCGCCCCTGCCCAAGTTCCGTTTCCTGGTGATCGACGCCAAAGGCAACCCGGAGCTGGAATCGACGATCCGGGCCTACCGGCAGCATCCCTCCTTCGCCACCACGCCCATCCTGGTGGTGCGCTCCAGCGAGGACGAGACCTCGCGGCTCATCGAGGCCGGGGCGACGGATTGGCTGGCCGAGGGATTCCGCTGGGAAGCGCTGTACCACCGCCTCCAGGTGCTCCGGGGGCACACGGAACTGCAGCAGCGGGCCCTGGCTGCCGAGCGGCTGGAGTCCTTCCGCCAGATGGCGGGCACCCTCAAGCACGAGATCAACAATCCGCTGGCGATCATCTCCATGCAGGTGGAGATGCTCCAGCGCAAATACCCCGAAGAGGCCAAGCTGGCCAAGATCGGGGACATGGTCGACCGCATCCGCGCCCTGGTGCAGGTGCTCCAGAAAATGCGGGAGACGCCCACGGAGGATTACGCGGACGGCTCGAGCATCCTGAAACTGGGGTAGGGGGAGCCTTCAGTCTTCGGTATTCAGAAGACGCAGGCCGCGCTCGCTCAGGAGCGCCTGCACGGGCCAGTCATGGGGATCCACGGGGACGGGAAGGTGCATCTGTGCTTCGAAGCCCACGCCCACGGTGAGCATCTCCTCCGGCAGTTTGGCCAGCAGCGCATCGTAGAACCCCCGGCCATAGCCGATGCGGTAGCCCTCGTCGTCGAACGCGAGGCCCGGCACCAGCAGCAGCTGCACCGGCGGGAGGAAGTGTTGGGCCAGGGCCGGCTCCAGGAGACCCCAATGCCCCTTTTCCAGGGGTTCCGTGCCCCAGGCCAACCGGGGGGGGTGGGTGGAGGCCACGCGCGGGAAGAACCACAGCCAGTCCGGGTGCGCGGCCACGGCGGGGCGGAGGTCGATCTCCGAGCCGAAGGGCCAGAAGGCGCCGATGCGGGTGACGCGCCGCTGGCGGCAGAGCGTATCCAGGTGCCCGGCGATGGCTTTGGACCAGGCCGCGCGCGCCTCTGCGGGCAGCGCGTTCCGGCGGGCCTTCAGGTGGGTGCGGAACTCGGCCTTGGTGTCCATGCCCTCACCTCAGCAGGGGCGAAGGGCCCGCGTCAACGGAGTATCCTCGCAGCTGGAGTGATGCCATGACCTTCCGTTCCCTGCTTCTGACTCTCGCTGCCGCCGGGTGCCTTGGCGCCTCCCAGTCTGCGCTGGCGCAGCCCGGGAGCGAGCCTTCCGTGCCCGCGACCCGCCTGGTGCAGTCGATCCCCGCGGAGACGGACCTGGCGGACCCGGCGCTGCCTTTCGCCAAGGATGTGTGGGTGGACCTGATCCGCGGTGCCCGGACGAGCGTCGACGCCGCGGAGTTCTATGTCACCAGCCGCCCGGGCAGCGCCCTCGAACCTGCGCTGGCCGAACTGGAGAAGGCGGGGGCCCGCGGCGTGAAGGTGCGCTTCCTGCTCTCCTCGAAGATGCTGGATCAGGATCCGGCCTCGGTGGCGCGCCTTCGCCGCATTCCCGGCGCCCAGGTGCGCAGCTTCGATCTGGCGGGGGTCTCCAGGGGAATCCTCCACGCCAAGTATTTCGTGGTGGATGGCCGGGAGGCCTTCCTGGGCAGCCAGAACTTCGACTGGCGGGCCCTGGAGCACATCCACGAGCTGGGCGTGCGGACCTCCGACGCCCGGATCGTCACCCGGCTCACCGAGCTGTTCGCCGTCGACTGGACCTTCGCCGGAACCGGGAAGCTCCCGGAGCTTCCCGCCCGGCCGCCGATGTCGGCCCGCCCGCAGGTGGAGCTGGTGGCCAGCCCCCCCTTCCTCACGCCGAAGGACATCCGTCCGTCCGTCGAGGCCCTGGTGGAGCTCATCGCCCAGGCGAAGCAGACCGTGCGGGTGCAGCTGCTGACCTATTCGCCGGTGGCGGGCCAGGACCGCTTCTGGCCGGTGCTGGATGACGCCCTTCGGGCCGCGGCCGTGCGGGGCGTGAAGGTGCGTCTGCTGGTCTCGGACTGGGTGCTGGGCGGCCGGGCCCTCCCGCATCTGAAGGCCCTCGCGTTGATCCCGAATCTGGAGGTGAGGGTCGCGCCCATCCCGGAGGCGAAGGAGGGCCACATTCCCTATGCCCGCACCATCCACAGCAAGTACCTCGTGGTGGATGAAGCGCAGCTGGTCCTGGGCACCAGCAACTGGGAGGAGAGCTACTTCACCGACTCCCGCAACATCGAGCTGATCTTCCGTGACTCGCCCCTGGCTGCCCAGGCAGCCCGCATCCACGACCGTCTCTGGACCAGCCGGTACGCCTTCGTCCTGGATCCAGCGAAGGTCTATGAAAAGCGAAAGGTCGACTAGACCGTGGCGTAGGTGTTGTAGAGGTTGTCACGCTCCAGGGCCTCGAAGCCGGCCTCCTCGATGAGCCGCACCAGTTCGGCCCGCTGCAGGCCCTGGGGCGTCTTGGCGCCAGCGTCGTGGGCGATCTCCTCGGCGATGACAGTGCCGTCCACATCATCGGCACCGTAGCTGAGCCCCGCCTGGGCCAGCCCCGGCGAGATCATCACCCAGTAGGCCTTGATGTGCGGGATGTTGTCGAGGAGCAACCGGGCCACGGCGATCTCGCGGAGATCCTGCGTGCCCGTGGTCTCGTGGATGACATGGGTGGCGCTCAGCTCGTTGTCCTCGTTCTGGTAGGCCAGGGGGATGAAGGCCAGGAAGCCCTGGTAGCCCGCGGCCTGGGAGCGGTCCTGCAGGTCCCGCAGGCGGAGCAGGTGATCCACCCGATGGCGGGCCTCCTCGATGTGGCCGTAGAGCATGGTGCAATTGGTGGGTAGGCCCTTGCGGTGGCAGAGCTCGGCCGTGTCGAGCCACACCTGGGCGTCCTTCTTGCCGATGCAGATCTGCTCGCGCAGAGCTTCGTCGAAGATCTCCGCGCCGCCGCCGGGGCAGCTCTCCAGGCCCGCGGCCATGCAGCGGTCCAGGAAGGCCTCGGTGCTGAGGCCCGAGATGCGGGCGTAGTAGTCCATCTCGATCATGGTGAAGACCTTGAGATGGATGGACGGGAAGCGGGCCTTGATCTTCGTGAAGAGATCCTCGAAGTAGTCGATCTTCAGCTTCGGGTTGTGGCCCGAGGTCATGTGCAGCTCGCGGACACCCGCGTTCTCGGGCTTCTCCAGCTCCGCGATGATCTGCTCCGCCGAGAGGGCGTAGGCCCTGGGGTCGCCGGGCTTGGCCTGGAAGGCGCAGAACTGGCAGTGGGTGAAGCAGACATTGGTGTAGGACAGCCGGCGGCTCATGACATAGTAGGCAGCCCGGCCGTTCTTCTGGAGGCGCACATGGTGGGCCATGGCGCCGATGCCCGTCAGGTCGGGGCTCTCGTAGAGCAGCAGGCCGTCGTCAAAGCTCAGGCGCTCGCCGCGCAGCACCTTGTCCGCCAGGGGCAGCAGGCGCGGGTCACGAATTTTCGATTGCAGTGACAACATCGATACCTCGGCCTTCCAGTGTAGCGCCCCCTGGCGGGCCCTCCGAGCCCCGCTCAGGTTCTGGGCGATCCCAACCCCTCATGGATCTGCGAGATGAGCCGGGGACCTTCAAAAATCAGGGCGCTGTAGATCTGAGCCAGGGCAGCCCCGTCATCCAGAGCCCCCTGCACATCTTCGGCCGAACCCAGGCCGCCGCAGGCCACCAGGGGCAGGCGGCCCCCGAGGGCATCCAGGATGCGGCGCCGGACCTTCCGGGCCTTGGCTTTGAGGGGCGCTCCGCTGAGGCCGCCGGCCCCCTTGGCCTCAACGAGGGCCCGCAGGGGCTCTGGCACGACGCCCCGGTCCAGGGTGGTGTTGGTGGCGATGAGTCCGGAGATGCCTGAGGTCACAGCCACTTCGACGATGGCATCCAGGTCCTCGGGAGCCAGATCCGGCGCGAGCTTGAGCAGGAGCGGCTGGCGCTCGAGGCCCATCTCCTTCCGCAGCCGGAGCATCCCTTCCAGCAGGGGCTTCAGGGCCTCGGGGGCCTGGAGGTTCCGGAGGCCCGGTGTGTTGGGGCTGCTCACATTGAGGGCGGTGTAGTCCACCTGCGGCGCGATGAGGCGATAGGCGGCGCGGTAGTCGTCCAGGGCCAGCGCCTCGGGCGTCTCTTTGTTCTTACCGAGGTTGCCCCCCACGATGAGCCCCGCTGGACGCCGGCGTAGGCGGGCGCTCACCACCTCGGCGCCCTCGCTGTTGAAGCCCATGCGGTTGAGGATCAATCCCGCCTCGGGGAAGCGGAACAGGCGGGGCCTGGAGTTTCCGGGCTGGGGTCGGGGCGTGACCGTGCCGATCTCCACATGGCCGAAGCCCATGGCTTTCCAGAGGGGGAGGAGGGTGGCGCCCTTGTCGAGCCCCGCGGCGAGGCCCAGGGGCGAGGGGAAGTCCAGGCCGAAGGCGGGGCGTCGCAGGGCGGGAGCATGCGCCGGCTCCGGCAGGCGGGGCCAGGCGCAGACGCGCTCCCCCAGCCAGAAGGCGAGGTTGTGGGCAGTTTCAGGATCGAGGCGGAAGATCAGTGGGCGCAGGGCGCCGTACAGATCCATCAGTTCACCGTCACCGTGGCGGTGGCCGTGAGCTCCGGGAAGTCCTCGCGCGTGACCCGCACATGGAAGGTGCCGGGCGTGGCGGGGGCGGTGTAGTGGCCCGCGGCCGTGATGGTGCCGCCTTCGGGTTCCACCACCGTCCAGGCCACGGGTTGCCGGAGGGGGCGCTGACCTTCGGGGTAGTTGACCTCTGCCTGGAAGATCTGGGTGGCTCCCTTGGCGAGGCTGATGGCGACGGGGCGCAGGCTGATGGATGGCTTGAAGGGCTCGGCGGGCACGGTGGTTCCCGGGGCATTGCAGGCGAAGGCCAGCAGGAGGGAGAGGACGGGGGGGAGGGCGCGGATCAGCATGGGAACCTCAGAGGCCAGTCATTTCGGTGACGCGGTCCATCACCAGCGGAGGTTCGGTCCGGGCCTGGACTTCCTCGCGAGTGACGCCGGGGGCGGTCTCCACCAGCCGCAGCCCCTCGCGGCCCGGCACCACATCGATGACGGCCAGATCGGTGATGATGCGGTGCACGCAGCGCTGTCCGGTGAGGGGCAGGTTGCACTTGCGGAGGATCTTGAACTCGCCGTCCTTGTTGGTGTGCTCCATGACCACGACCACGCGTTTCGCGGCGGCGACAAGGTCCATCGCACCCCCCATCCCCTTCACCATCTTTCCCGGGATCATCCAGTTGGCGAGGTTGCCCTCCATATCCACCTGCATGGCGCCCAGGATGCTGAGGTCGATCTTGCCGCCCCGGATCATGGCGAAGCTGTCAGCGCTGCTGAAGAAGCTGGCGCCCGGTGCCGCCGTCACAGTCTGCTTGCCCGCATTGATGAGATCCGCATCGACCTCGTCGGGAACCGGGAAGGGGCCGATGCCCAGGAGGCCGTTCTCGCTCTGGAGGACGACCTCCATGCCCGGGGGGATCACGCTGGCGATGAGGGTGGGGATGCCGATACCCAGGTTCACATAGTAGCCATCACGGAGTTCCTGCGCCGCGCGGCGGACGAGTTGATCGCGGGACAACGCCATTCGGACCTCGAGGTGGAGCCATCAGGATACCGCAGGCCGGAGCGGGTCTCAGAAGACCCGGAACGACTGGAAGACGCTGAAGGCCCAGCCCCAGCGGGGTGAGGCCCCGGCGACGAACTGGAGGTTGCGGTCGCGCTCGGAGGAGATGGAGGCCCCCACGCGGCCGTTGGGGGTGCGCCACTGCGCGTCCGCCTGCAGGAACCAGAAGCGGTCCAGCTCGGGGGTCTGGCCAGGGTGGGCGGCCGTCCAGAGGGCCAGGTTGTCCCGGAAGGCCCGGATCCCGCTCACGACCTTGAGGCGGCCCTTGCCTTCCCAGATCAGCGGAAAGCCCAGATCCACGGTGCGGGTGATGGCATCGCCGCCAAAGGGCAGGCCGAGGGAGTCCCCGTACCGGGAATAACCGGCCAGATAGGTGCTGTGGGAGTAGACCCGGTAGCCATTCCCATCGGCGGGGATGTTCACGGTGTCGGCGTATTCGAGGCCCAGGTCCCAGCGTTCCCAGACCAGCTGAAGCCCGAGCATGTCATTGGCGTGTTCGAGGGTGGGCACCGCTTCACGGGTGCCCCGTCCCCAGATGCTGTCCATGTAGTCGCCGCCCCGGACCCGGCCGCGCTTGATGAGCTCCCAGTCCTTGCTGAGGTCCCGGCGGATGGCCGCGCCCGGGTGCCGCAGGAAGTCCTTCCACTGCCAGTTGACATTCTTCGACCCGCGGCTCAGGTAGACGGAGGCGCCCTTGGCGCCCATGTAGTCCGCCAGCGCGGGAATCCGCACCCGGGCCTCGGCCATGGCGTGGCCCATGGAGATCTGCTTGAAGCCGCTGAGGTCGAAATGCCCCTGGCCACCGCTGGCCTCGCTGCGACCGATGTTCTCGGCGCCGAAGAAGCCCAGCAGGTAGTCATCCCAGGTGTAACCCCGCTGGCGATTGCGGCCCGAAGGGTCCACCCCGCCCCACATGGAAGTCCCGGCGAGATTCAGCTCCACATGGGGACCGAAACGCCCCGTGAACCTCGCACCGGACAAGTCCGGCCGGCGGATGTCGCCGGCGGACGCCTTGGCGGAGAGCTGTGTCTGCCGGTTGCTCATCCACTCCGGGATGTCGCGGTTCCATTCCAGGCGCCCGTAGAAGAATTCCGCGGACCAGCGGCCGAGGGGGATGCTCCACAGATGCAAGGCCGCTTCGGGTGTGGATACGGAGGCGCGCGGGAAGGGGCGGGCCGAGTCGCCCATGAGATAGCCGCCGTTGAGCCCGAAACCCCACTGGAAGGGATTCTGCTCCAGGGCGAAGCGCCAGCCGCCCTGGGTCTGGTAGGCGAGGGTGCCGCGCTGCAAGATGCCCCGGGTGATCGCGCCATCGCGGAAGGTCACGGCGGTGGCGGATAGGGACCAGCCGCCCCGGAAATACTTCCCCTGGAGGCCGGCGCCCCAGCCTTGCATCCCGTGGCCAAAACCCTCGCCGCCGATGAGCGGTGCGTAGAGGCCTTCGGACCCTGCTGCGCCCAGGCCCACCTCTAGAGAGGGAACGCGGAATGGAGGGGGCACCGGCTCGCCCACCGTCCAGGCGAGCCGCGCCTGACGGAGGTCTTCGGCACCGTCTTGGAGCACGGGCGCCTGGGCCAGGGTGGGCGAGGCGACGAGACCCAGAAGGGCGGCGGCGCGGAAGGTGGTGCGGGACTCAAACAGGATGGACTCCAGGGTCGGAAAGGGTGTCAAGGCGGGACTCATGGCTCGAGGACGGTCATGGACAGGATCTTCGCGCCCAGCTCCAGGTCATCGAGGATCTTCAGGGCCCGGTCGGGATCCTCCACCTCGCCGAGGCGCGTGTACCGGCCCGTGAGGTGCGGCGTGGCATTGGTGGTGATGAAGAACTGGCTGCCCCCGGTATCCTTCCCGGACAGGGCCATGCCCACGCTACCGGGACCGTACCAGGCGAGCGAGTTTTCGCAGCGCACCGTATGACCGGGTCCGCCATCCATGGTGTCGACGGGGCTACCCATCTGCACGACGAAGTCCGGCACCACGCGGGGCACCAGGCGGCCGTTGAAATAGCCCTTCCGGGCCAGCAGCACCAGGTTGGCAATGTTCATGGGCGCCACCCGGGGGTCGAATCGGAGTGTCAAGCGACGCCTTCCGCTGAGGGAGAGGCGAAGGCGGACGGGCTTTCCCCGTTCGGCAAGGCGAATGGCTTCGTCCTGGATGGCGCGGTCGGCCGCGGTGGGGCTCGGCGCGCCCGGCCACGGCGTTCGCGGATCCAGCTTCAGCAGGGCCTGGTAGGCCTCCCAGCGGCAGGTCCAGTTGGGGTGCTGGAGCCAGGGCTGAAGCTGCGCCTTCTGATCCTCCGGCGCCATCTTCCAGCGGGCGTAGCTGTGGATGAGGGTCTGCTGGGTCTCGAACTGGTCATCGCGCCAGGTGCGTCGAGTGAGGGCCGCGAGGTCTTCGGGGGGGGTGGGGAGATCCTCGATGGCCGCGGCACGGGGGATGGCTTCGGGTCCCTCCAGCAGCTGGGCCCGGACCCGGTCCGCCTGCTGGGGATCCTGTCGCCGGAGAGCTGGAAGCAAGACACCCAGCAACAGCGGGTTGGAGGCGCCGAGAGGCAGAACTTTGGCCAGCGCCGGGTGAAGGCCGGGAAGGGGGACCTCCGCCTTGGCCAGCGCCTGGAATCCATACCACAGGGCCAATGGATGGGCCGAGCAGGGCCAGGGTGCGCCGCTGACCTGGAAGGCTTCGGTTGGGGCGGGGCTGGGAATGCCTTCGGCCAGCCGGGACAGGATGCCCACGCAGCTGCGGTCCAGGACCTCTTGGCTGGGCTGGATGAGGCCCAGCCTTGGCCAGGCCGGGGCCTGAGGCGAGAAGGTGGAGAAAGCACTCAGCGCCAAGTCCCGGCGCTGGGACCAGGGTGCCCGGTTCCAGGCATCCATCAGGGCCAGGAGGCTTCCGGGCGTGGCTTTCACCGGGGGGAGCAGTCCGGCTTCCTTCCCGGCCATCATCAGCCGCAGACGAGCGGCCTGGGTCCGCACGGGATCGACCTTGCCCGCCTTCCGCATGGCATCGAGGAAGGCCAGGAGTTCGGGGGAGGGTTCCGAGCCATTCAGGCGTGCCGTAGCGATGGCGGCTTCGAGGTGCAGGTGCCTCGGCCAGGTCCGGGCCTCGGTGGGGGAGATGCCCGCCAGAGCCATCAGGGCCTTCGGGCTCTTCAGGCGATTCAGGAAGAAGAGTGCCGTGAACCGCTGCTGGGGTGTCCGGGCGGCGGCAGCCTTGGCCTCCCAGACGCCGAGCGTGGGCTTGTCCAGCTCTGGGGGCAGCAGGGTGGGTCCGCCGGGTGCGCCGATGCGCTGCAGGGTCCGCTCGAGCCGGGCGCGGTCCGCCGGGGGCAGAGCCTTCACCTGTGCCTCGGTGAACGGCAGGGGCTGGCGCATCCACTCGGCCTGGATGGCGTCACGCACGGTGAACCGCGGAGCCTGGGCGAGCAGGGAGACTGATAGGAGCAGGATCGGGGCCGGGGAGCTCATCGGGACCGCAGATCTCGCAAAGGGAGGGTCTGGCCGGATTCCAGGTCCACCACGGGCAGATGGGCGATGGCTTCCAGCCGGGCAGGTCCGGCCAACCGGTTCATGTGGCCCTGGGTGTCGCGGGATTCCCGGAACCGGCTGTCCATGAAGCCCGCTTCGGGTGACACGACCAGGAAGGGATCCGACAGATCCTTGCGGACGAAGTAGGCGTTGTTGCCGGCTTCGTTGCAGCCCACGAACGCGTATCCCTTCTCTTCGGCGAGCTGGCAGAGCGCGCGGAGGGAGGCTCCGAAATAAAGGTAGGAGTGGTGGGCCTGACGGCGGTCGAAGGCCGGCGAGTAGGGGACGGTGACCGCCCGGTCCGGCCCGAACACCGCGTTGTACTCGGCGACGACGATCTGGGGCTGGATGCAGGTGATGGCTTTCCATACCCAGTAGTCGTTGCCGTCGATGTCGACGCTCAGAAGTCCGATCTCCCCGGAAAAGCCGGCTCCGAGAATCAGGTCGTTGATGTTCTCGGCAGTGATGAAGGCGCTGCGCACCTGGAGGTCGTACAGCATCGGAAGGCCCTGGGCCGCCACCACGGCATCCAGGTCGGGCCGGCCATCCAGGATCAACCCCCGCCACTGGCTGTGGGCCAGAAGGAAGCGGGTGTTGGCCTCGGTGTAGTCCTCCACGCCGAACTCCACGAAGGTCGGAATGACAGGGAGGTGGGCGATGAGGTACTGGATGATGCCGTCATCCCCGAACTGGGAATAGACCTTGAACTCCGTCTCCGAAAGCGGCGTTCGGGGCGGCAGGGCGGCCACGCGCCGCGCCTCGGTCCCACCGGCCAGTTCCAGGGTGGCGGCCACTTGGCGGCGAAGGGCGACCATCTCGGCCTTGATGTAGTGGATCCTGCGTTTGTGGCGGCTGGACCCGAAGCGGCTCAGGCGCTGGAAAAAACCTTTGAATCCTCCGCCCATGGGATCAGCGGTAGCCGGCGCGGGGCGCCTCGGCGTGGCCGGCGTCGCGGAGCACCAGCTCCTTCTGGGCCAGCCGGAGGTCCGAGTCCACCATCATGGCCGCGAGGGTCCGGATGTCCGTCTTCGGCTCCCAGCCCAGGAGCTTTCGGGATTTGCCGGGGTCACCTTCGAGGTGGTCCACCTCGGCGGGGCGGAAGTAGCGGGGGTCGATCTCCACATGCTTCTGCCAGTCCAGGTCAAGGCGGCCGAAGGTGAGCCCCAGGAAATCGCGGATGCTGATGCTCTCGCCGGTGGCCACGACATAGTCATCGGGCTGGTCCTGCTGCAGCATGCGCCACATGGCTTCCACATAGTCGCCCGCGAAGCCCCAGTCGCGCTTGGCGTCGAGGTTGCCCAGGAACAGCTTGTCCTGCAGACCCACCTTGATGCGCGTGGCGGCCCGCGTGATCTTGCGGGTCACGAAGGTCTCGCCGCGGCGGGGGCTTTCGTGGTTGAAGAGGATGCCGTTGCAGGCGAAGAGGCCGTAGCTCTCCCGGTGGTTGATCACCTGGTAGTGGGCGTAGACCTTGGCGCAGGCGTAGGGGCTGCGGGGCTCGAAGCGGGTGCCCTCGTGCTGGCGGGGCTTGGCGCTGCCGAACATCTCGGAACTGCCGGCCTGGTAGAAGCGGATCTTCTTGCCGCTGTGCTTCATGTAGCTGCGGATGGCCTCCAGCAGGCGGATGACGCCCACGCCCACCACATCCACGGTGTATTCGGGCTGGTCGAAGCTCACGCGCACATGGCTCTGGGCGCCCAGGTTGTAGACCTCGTCGGGCTGGACATCATCAAGCACATTCCTCAGGGCCCCGGCGTCCGACAGGTCGCCGTAGTGCAGATGGAAGCTGGGATTCGGTGCCTCACCCACATGCAAATGGTCGATGCGGTCCGTGTTGAAGAGGCTGGCCCGGCGCACGATGCCGTGGACCTGGTAGCCCTTGGCCAGCAGAAGCTCGGCCAGGTAGCTCCCGTCCTGGCCGGTCACGCCCGTGATGAGTGCGATTTTCTGCATGGGTTCCTCGGATCGAATGGAAACCTTCACTTTACCGGCCAGGCGGGGTGTAAGGAAGGGCACGCCGGGGCCGCTTCACCGGGCGGCGGCGATGGCTTCGGCGGTGTCCAGCAGGCTGCGGGAAGGGGCCCATCCCGTCGCCGCCATGAGGTGGGAAGGGTCACCCACCATGGATTCCACGGCCGGGTCGGCGAACACGATCGGGTACTCCCGGCCACAGGCCAGGAGCAAGGCGCGGACCAGCTCGGACACCCGGGTGGCGCGTCCTGAACAGAGGTTCCAGATGGACCCACTGGGTGCATCGACTTCCAGGAGCCGCAGGTAGGCGTCCATGGCGTCCCGCCAGTCGAGGAAGTCGCGGATGTCATCCCGGCCCCGCATCTGGATGGGGTCCTCGCCGCCCCGGATGCGCTCCATCAACTCCGGCACGAGCAGGCCGGCGGCCATGCCGGGGCCGACCTGATTGAAGGGGCGCACGATGAACACCTTCAGGGTCCGCTGGTGGCTCAAGGCCCAGGTTTCCCCCAGGTGCTTGGAGAGGGCGTAGGGATGGACGGCTCCGAGGGGATCTGTCTCCTGGATCCGATGGGAGGCCGGAGCATAGACGAAGGCGCTGGAGGTGAAGATGGCCCGGCATCCGGGCGCCACTTCCGCCAAGTGATCGAAGACCCGGGCCGTCATGCGGAGGTTGGCCATGACCAAATCCTGGGTCCACGCCATGCCGGGAACCGAATAGGCCGCAAGGTGAAAGGCCGCGTCCCAGGGGTGACCGGCGGGACGGGGCAGGTCCTCCTCTCCGAGCAGGTCCACGGCGTGGGATCGCAACCGCGGACCTTCGTCACCCATGGCCCGATCCCAGATGTCGACCTCGTGGCCCGCTTCCAGGAGCCGGGCCACCAGGGCCCTGCCGATGAAACCGGAACCTCCTACCACCAGGACTTTCATGCATTTTCTCCAGTGTTCATCGGGTGGCGGCTCCACCTTCGCCGGGGTCGGCCTTGGGCATCGCCAGGCGAGGCTTCGCGAAATGCTAGCATCTAGCCTTTCCCGGGCAGAGCGGTGTGGGCGCGGTATGTGGAGGGGACCTGATGCGCCTTGGCATCTTTCATCCAGCTTTCGAGGCCGTGGGCGGCGCGGAACTCCTGGTGGCGGCGCAGGCGCAGCATTTCCGGGCCCAGGGGGCCGGTCCGGAGATCGTGACCCTCGGGTTCGATGAGGTCCGCTGGTCCGAACGGCTGGCCGGGATCCCCGTGCGCACGGTGCTGAAGCGGCACTGGTCCGATCCCCTGTTCGGCCTGGGTCGCCTGGCCAAGCTCCGGCGGCGCGGGCTCCGCGCCGCCGAGGCGTTGAAGCCGTACGACCTGGTGATCGCCCACAACTTCCCGGCCAGCGCCATGCTCGGGGCCGCCCCCATCCGGGGCCGCAAGGTCTGGCAGTGCAATGAACCGCCGCGGAGCATCCACATGAGGAATGCGAACCCAGCTTTGACGGCGCGCCTGGCCGCCACCCTCGGCGCAGGTCCGGAGGAGGCCACCCGCGCCTTTTCACTCGCCCTCGCGGGCCACGACCAGGGGATGAGGCGCAACACGAGCCTCAGGGCCCGCCACACCTACGATCTGGAAGTCACCCGGGGGCTCGACCTCATCTACGCCATCAGCGAGTTCAGCCGGGACAATGCGCGGCGGATCTATGGCCGCTGCCGGGATGAGGTGATCTATCCCATCGTGCGCTTCCCCGAAGGGGGGCGGAACCGCAGCGGACTGGAGCGGTCCGTGCGGCGGGTGCTGGTCCACTCGCGGCTCGAGGTGCTGAAGAACATCGATACGGTCCTCCGCGGCTTCCAGCAGTTCCAGGCGGCGAGTCCCGTGCCCTGCGAACTCCATGTGGTGGGGACGGGGCCGTTCAGGGCGCGCCTGGAAGCCCTGGCCGCGGACCTCTGCCCTGCGGGCTCCATCCGCTTCCACGGCTATCTCCCCGACGAGGAACTCCTCCGGGTCTACGAGGCCTGTGATGTCTTCGCCCTGCTGACACTCGACGAACCGTTCGGCATGGTCTACCCGGAAGCGGCGGCCAAGGGCCTGCTCCTGGTGGGGCCGGACCACGGCGGTCCTCTGGAGATCCTGGATGGTGGCCGCCTCGGATGGGCGGTGGACGCCTTCTCGCCCGAAGCGTTGGCCGGGGCCCTCCATGAGGTATGGAGCCTGGATGACGCGGAGGTGGACCGTCGCCGGGCCGTGGCGGATCGGGCCTGCCGCAGCCGGTACGGTGTCGACACGGTGGGCCCCCAGTTGATGGCGCTGCTGCAGGAAGCCTGAAGGTAGACTGGTTCGATGCTCTTCGACTCCCCCTCCACCTTCGGCCGGGCCTTCCGCATCCTCACTTTCGGGGAGAGCCACGGGGCCGCGGTCGGCGTGGTGATGGACGGGGTGAAGCCCGGGTTGCCCTTCGATGTGGAGGCCATCCAGAGGGAGCTGGACCGGCGCAGGCCCGGCCAGTCGGATCTGGTGACGCCCCGGAGCGAGGCGGACCGGGTGCAGGTGTTGAGCGGCGTGTTCGAAGGACGGACCACCGGCCACCCCATCGCGCTGGCGGTGTTCAACGAGAACCAGAAGAGCAGCGATTACAAGGTCATTGCAGACCTCTTCCGGCCGGGTCACGCGGACCTCACCTACGATCGCAAGTACGGCCTCCGCGATCCGCGAGGCGGCGGGCGGAGCAGTGGCCGCGAGACCCTGGCCCGAGTGGCCGCGGGAGCCTGGGCCAAACAGCAGCTGGCGGCGCTGGGCGTGACGGTGCGCGGCTTCAACCGGGAGATAGCTGGGATCGGCGGAGCGGCCGTGGACTGGGATTTCGTGGAATCCAATCCGCTTCGGGTGGCGGATGCTGGGGCCTTTCCCTCCCAGCGGGCCGCCGTGGAGGCCGCCCGGGCGGAGGGCGACAGCGTGGGGGGCGTGTGCGAGGTCTGGATCGAGGGGCTGCCGGTCGGCCTCGGGGACCCGGCCTTCGGCAAGCTGGATGGCCTGTTGGCCCTGGCCTGCATGTCCATCGGGGCCGTGAAGGGCGTGGAATTGGGCGCGGGCTTCGAGGGCGCCCGGCGGCGGGGCAGCGAGAACAATGATCCCCTGGGCCCCGGGGGCCCCCTGAAGAACGATGCTGGCGGCACCCTGGGCGGCATCAGCACAGGCGCCCCCGTGGTAGTACGGCTGGCAGTGAAGCCCACCAGTTCCATCTCCAAGATCCAGAAAACCATCGACCGCGCCGGCCACCCGGCGGACATCTCCACGAAGGGGCGTCATGATCCCTGCATCGCGCCCCGCATCGTGCCGGTGGCGGAGGCCATGTGCGCCCTGGTGATCTACGACGCCTGGCTGACGCAGCAGTCGCTCCGCGAGGGATCCGTGGCCGCCCTCGGCGAATGGGACTGGGCCGCGGTGGACGCGCTTCTGGCGCGTCCGTTGTGATGATGGCCACTTTTGAAAGGGTGTGACGAAGCGATGACGGAGCCCCGTTCGCCTGAATTGATCATGGGGTCCGATATGGAACCCGTGCTGATCAGCTTCCACGCTCCCATCCACGATCTGGACGTGGTGGCGCAGCATGTGGTCCGGGACGGCGTGCCGGCCCGGCTCCGGGAATGGCAGAAGCAGACCGGCGCCCGTGAGCTGGTCTATCTGGCCACCTGCCAGCGGGTGCTGTGGCTGGTCTGGGGCGGGAATCCCGCGGCCCTGGATCCGGGGCCCGGGGTGCGGCGCTACGAGGGTGAGCAGGCATGGGTCCACCTGCTGGCGATGTCGGCTGGGCTGGAGTCCGCCAACCTCGGCGACCGTGAAATCCCCGGCCAGATGAAGGATTCCCTTGAGCAGGCGCGCCAGGTGGGCGTGGCCGGTGAAGAGGCTCACGCCGTGTTCGAGGATGTGATCCGCGAAGGTCAGCGCCTCCGGTCCCGCCTGGGCCTGGCGGACGGCAATGTCAGCGTCGCCACTGTGGCTCTGAAGCATCTCTGCGAGGGCCTCCCCGCAGGGGCCTCCATCGCCTTGGTCGGCGTGGGCCCCATGACGCAGTACCTCGCCCAGCGCCTGCCGGAGCGGGGATTCAAGGTCGTCGTGGCCAACCGGACTCGGAGCAAAGCCCATGAACTGGCGGAGCCCCTGGGCCTGCCCGTTGTGGAGCTGGCCCAGCTCCAGCGGGATCCCCTGGGCTTCGACGCCATCGTCAGCGCCACGGCCGCCCCTGAACCGATCTTCACCCTGGATGCCTGGCAGACCCTCAAGCGCCCGATCCTGCGCATCCTCGACCTGGCCCTGCCGCCGGACTCTGAACCGGGCCTGGAGCAGCTGCCCTGGGTCCATCGGGTGGATCTCTCGGCCTTCCTCGCGCAGACCACCACGGCGCGAGCCCAGCGGGCGGAGGCCGCCCTCAAGGCGGAATCCTTCCTCGTGGGCGCCGCGGGCCGCCTGCGACACCGGGCCCACGGGCGGGCCCACAAACGGCACCTGGCTTCGGCCCAGGAGCGCCTGGATTCGGCCTGGGGCGCCCTGGAGGCCGAGGTGAAGGCGCTCGAGGACTCCATGCAGGGGCTCGACGAAGCCCAGCGCGAAGCCCTCAAGGAGATCCTGTCCCGGGGCCGCACCCTCGCGTTCCGCGCCCTGATCCAGACCCAACCGAAGCCCACTGCAGACGGAGAGGCGGTCAAGCCATGAGAACGGAGCAGGAGCGAAGTTCCACCTTCGCAAAGCCGAAGCCCGAAGGGTGCGGCACAGGGAGGCTCCGCCTCGGCGAGTGGAACGAGCCGGAGCACGCCTCGCGTGCGATAGGCGGAGGTGTCGCATGAAACATGTCACGGTCGCCACCCGAGGATCCGCCCTGGCCGTGGGCCAGGCCGAGCCCATGGTGAGGTTTCTTGAATCGAAGGGCTACGAGGTGTCGTGGCGCAAATTCTCCACTTCCGGCGACCAGTGGCTGCAGGGGCCCCTCGACAAGCAGGTGGGCGGCGGCTTCTTTACCAAGGAGCTGGAGGACGCCATGGCCGGCGGCCATGCGGACCTGCTGATCCACAGCCTCAAGGATGTATCGCTGGAGCGGCCGGCCGGCATCGTGCCCGCCTGCATCCCCCTTCGCGAGGATCCTTCGGACTGGCTGGTGATGCGGCCGGACGCGCCGGAGGATCTGGTCATCGGCACCAGCGCCGTGCGCCGGGAGCGCGTGCTGAGCCAGCTGTTCCCCAAGGCCCGCTTCACCTGGATCCGGGGCAATGTCCAGACGCGCCTCCAGCGCGTGCGCGATGGCATCCTCCGGGATGAGCCAGTGCATGCCACCATGCTCGCCGCGGCGGGGCTGAAGCGCCTGGGCCTGGACCTCGCGGGGCTGACGGTCCGGCCGCTCACGGCGGCGGAGCTGCCTTCGGCGCCCGGGCAGGGCGCCCTGCTGGCGGAAGCCCGCGCCGACCGTCCCGACCTGATCGAGGCCCTGGCCGAAATCCATGACGCCATGACCGCCCGCTGCGTTGCCCTGGAGCGCCAGGTGCTGGCCGGCATCGGCGGCGGCTGCCAACAGCCGCTGGGGGCGCTGGCCACCCCCCAGGCCGATGGGTCGCTGCTGCTCCAGGCCGCCTACGCGCCGGATGGCGAGCTCCGCCGGGCCGAGGCCCAGGGGACGGATGACGGGACCCTGCTGGCACGCGTCCTGAAGGGCATCGGCCTCTCATGACGCCTTCGGCCCACCACCCGCGCCTGGCGCTGGCCCGGCCCGCCCAGCATCCGCTGGCGGACACGGTGCGCAAGGCCGGCTGGCGGCCGGTTCCCTATTCGTTCACCTGCCTGAAAGTCACGGCGGGCGCCCCCCCCCTGCCGCTGGATGAGGTCCGGGCGCTGCTGGTCCTGAGCCCGTCGGGGGCCAAGGTGGCCGCCACGGCCCTGCCTTCTGGGATGACCTGCCTGGTCCAGGGCGCGGGCACCGCGGATGCCCTGGGGCGCGACGACCTGGATGTCCAACTGCCTTCCGAGGCGCGGGCCGAGGCCCTGTGGGACCTGCTGCAGACCCGGTTTCCCCAGGGTGGAGACTTCATCCTCGCCCGGGGAGAGCGGAGCCGCGAGTATCTGGAAGTCGCCGCGCGGGATTCGGTCTGGCGCATCCATCCCTGGATCACCCACCGCGAGGCTCCCCGGGAGCCGTTCCCGCCCCTGCCCAAGGTTGAAGGCGTGTTGGCCCTGAGCCCGCTTCAGGCCGAGATCCTCGCGCCCCTGGCCGGGGATGTGCAGCGCTTCGCCTGGGGCGAGGCCACCGCCGAGGCCTTCGCCAAGGCCGGTGCCCCCGCCCACGCCCACTGCGAGCCGAAGCCCAGCCTGTTATGGGCCATGCTCGCGCAGCATCTCAAGAAGGAGGAGTCCCCATGCTGAACCGCTCCCGCCGCCTTCGCACCAGCGCCGCCATGCGCAACCTGGTGGCCGAGACCGACCTTCGCGCCCGCCACCTGATCCAGGGGCACTTCGTCCAGCCCCAGGCCGGCAGCAGCGAGATCTCCAGCATGCCGGGCATCTTCAATGCCGGCGTGGAGGACACGGTCCGCCAGGTGGAGAAGGACCTCAAGAAGGGGCTCTCCAGCGTGCTGCTCTTCGGCGTGCCGGAGGAAGGCTCCAAGACGCCCGATGCGGCCTATGTCCGCGACCGCCAGGGCATCGTCCCCAAGGCGGTGACGGCCCTGAAGAAGGCGTTCGGCTCGGACCTCATCGTGATCACGGATGTCTGCCTCTGCGGCGCCACCAGCCACGGCCACTGCGGCCTCGTGGACGAGGAGGGCGTCGTCCGGAACGACGAGACGCTGCCGATCCTGGCGGAAATGGCCCTGCGGCACGCCGAGGCGGGCGCCGATGTGGTCTCGCCCAGCGACATGATGGATGGCCGCGTGGCCGCGATCCGCGCCCTGCTCGACCAGAACGGCTTCACCCAGACCAGCATCCTCAGCTACGCCATCAAGCATGCGGGCGCCTACTACGGCCCCTTCCGCGAAGCCGCCCACAGCAGCCCCAAGTTCGGCGACCGGAAGACCTACCAGATGGATCCCCGCAATGCCCGCGAGGGCCTGCGGGACGCGCTCCTGGATGTGGAGGAGGGGGCGGACATGCTCATGGTCAAGCCGGCCCTGCCGAACCTCGACCTCATCTGGCGCCTGCGCGAAGCCCAGCTGGCACCCATCTGCGCCTACCATGTGTCCAGCGAATTCAGCAGCGTCAAGGCGGCCGATCGGCTGGGCTGGGTGAACGGTGACCAGCTGATGTACGAGCACCTCCTCGCCATCCGGCGCGCCGGCGCGGACATGATCGTCACCTACGCCGGCCGCGAGGCCGTGGAAAAGGGATGGGTCTCCTGAGTCGAAGGAAAACCGTCAACCGCAGAGCATCTAAGAGGCATTCATGAGCAACGAGACCCTGTTCCAGGAAGCGCTCACCCATTTTCCCGGCGGCGTCTCCAGCCCCGTGCGGGCCTTCCGCGCCGTGGGCGGCACGCCCAAGTTCTTCAAGAAGGCTTCGGGCGCCTGGTTCGAGGACGAGGATGGCCAGCGCTTCCTCGATCTCTGCATGTCCTGGGGCCCGCTGATCCTGGGCCACGCCCACCCTGACATCCTGGCCGCCGTGAACGAGGCCATGCAGGAGGGCCTCACCTTCGGTGCCCCCAGCCGCCGCGAGTTGAGCCTGGCCCGCAAGATCAAGGAGATGGTGCCCTTCATCGAGAAGATGCGCTTCGTGTCCTCGGGTACCGAGGCCGTCATGTCCGCCCTGCGCGCCGCGCGCGGCTTCACGGGCCGGGAGCGCATCCTGAAGTTCGAGGGCTGCTACCACGGCCACAGCGACGGCCTGCTGGTGAAGGCCGGCTCCGGCCTCGTGACCTTCGGCGCCCCCACGAGCGCCGGCGTGCCCAAGGCCATCGCCGAGCTGACCTCGGTGGTCACGCTCGATGACCTGGAGACCCTGGAGTGCACCTTCGCCGAGATCGGTAACGAGCTGGCCGCGGCCATCATCGAGCCCATTCCGGCCAACAACGGCCTGCTGCTCCAGCGTCCCGAGTTCCTCAAGCGCCTGCGCGAGCTGTGCACCCAGCACGGCGTGGTCCTCATCTTCGACGAGGTCATCAGCGGCTTCCGCGTGGCTCCGGGCGGCGCGGCCGAGCGCCTGGGTATCACCCCGGACATGGCGACCTACGGCAAGATCATCGGCGGCGGCATGCCCGTGGGCCTCTACGGCGGCCGCAAGGACATCATGGGCGTGGTCGCGCCGGACGGCCCGGTCTATCAGGCGGGCACGCTGTCCGGCAATCCCGTGGCCATGGCCGCCGGCCTGGCCACCATGGAGAAGCTCACCCCGGCCTTCTACGCCGGCTTGGAGGCCAATGCCGAGAAGTGGGCCGCAGCCTTCGAGACCATCCCCGGCCTCCACTGCCCCCGCTACGGCAGCCTGCTCTGGCCGCTGTTCCAGGACGGCGTGCGCCGCAGCGACGCGGTGAAGGGCGAGGCCATCAGCGTCTTCAACCGTCTGCACAAGGCCCTGCTGGGTCAGGGCGTCTACCTCCCGCCCAGCGGCTACGAGGTGGCCTTCCTCAGCGCCGCCCACGGCGAAGCCGAGCTGGCCCGCTTCAAGCAGGCCGCGGCCGTCGTAGCCAAGGACTTCGCCTGATCTTTCGCAAGCCTCTTCCTTTTCGTTCTCTGCCTCCTCTGCGGTGAATGGTTTTTTCGGTGATGTGATGCCCCAGTCCCTGCTGCGTGTTCTCAACGGTGAAGTCCTCGACAAGCCCCCGGTCTGGTTCATGCGCCAGGCGGGGCGCTTCCTGCCGGAGTACCGCGAGGTGCGGGCCAAGGTCACCTTCGAGCAGCTGCTCAATGATTCGGATCTGGCGGCGGAAGTCACCCTGCAGCCCATCCGCCGCTTCCCCCAGATCGACGGCGCCATCATCTTCAGCGACATCCTGGTGATTCTCGATGCGCTGGGCTGCGAGGTCACCATCCCCGAGGGCGGCCCCCGCATCGGCAAGACGCTGGACCAGATCGACATCAACCGTCCCCTGGACGAGAAGGTCTTCGAGCCGGTCTGCAACGCCATCCGCAAGGTGAAGGCCAACCTGCCCGAGAAGGTCACGATGCTCGGTTTCGCAGGCGCTCCCTGGACCCTGCTGGCCTACGGCATCGAAGGGAAGGGCAGCAAGGGCTGGGCGAAGGCCAAGGCCTTCATCCACCAGAACCCCGTGCTGGCCCAGAAGTGGATGGACAAACTGGCAGACGCCGCCGCGCGGCTGCTGAACCTGCACATCGAGGCCGGTGCCCAGGGCGTGCAGCTCTTCGACACCTGGGCCGGTGAGCTCGACGCCGACGACTACGCGACCTTCGCGCTGCCCTCCGTGGAACGCACGCTCTCCCAGGTGACGGCCGCGCCGACCCTCTTCTTCGCCCGCACCGGCTATCTGCCGGATGCCCTGAACCAGCTGCCCTGCAAGGGCCTGGCCGTGCCATGGCAGGTGCCCATCAGCGAGGCCCGCCGCCGCTTCCCGAAGATGGTGCTGCAGGGCAACCTGGATCCCACCGCGTTGCTGGCGGGCGCCGACACCGCCAAGCGGAAGGCCCGGGCCATCGTGGACGCCATGAAGGGGCACCCCCATGTTTTCAATCTGGGTCACGGGCTCGTGCCCGAGACCGACCCCGCCGTGGTGGCGGCCGTTCTTGACGAGGTGAAGGCATGAACCAGCTCGCCGATCTCATCCGTCGGTACGACCGGCCCGGGCCGCGCTACACGGGGTACCCCATGCCCCCGGTCTGGTCCGACGACTTTCCGGAGCCCGAGGTGCTGGCGGCGCTCGACCGCGCCAACGCCCGCCCGGACGAGGCCCTGTCGCTCTACCTGCACATCCCCTTCTGCCCCCGGCGCTGCGCCTACTGCGGCTGCAATGTGGTGGTGAGCCCCCAGTACGATCCTGTGGAGGCCTACCTGGCGGCGGTGACGAAGGAACTCGACCTTGTCTGCTCGCGCCTGAAGGACCGTCGCAAGGCCCTGCAGCTGCACTGGGGCGGCGGCACACCCACCTACCTGAAGGCGGCGGACCTCAAGCGCACCTTCCAGCTCTTCAAGGACCGCTTCGAGTTCCTGCCGGGCGCCGAGATCGCCATCGAAGTGGACCCCACCTTCCTGGAGCCGGATCAGCTGCCGGCGCTGCGGGAGATGGGCTTCAACCGGGTCTCCTTCGGGGTGCAGGATCTGGACGAGAATGTGCAGGCCCTCATCACCCGCGGCCAGACCTGGGACCACACCCTCACGGCCATGCGGCAGTGCCGGGAGCTGGGCTTTGACGGCGTGAACCTGGATCTGGTCTACGGCCTGCCGGGCCAGACCATGGATACCTTCCGCCGTACCCTGGAATCCACCCTGGAATTGTCGCCGGACCGCATGGCCATCTACGGCTTCGCCTACCTGCCCAGCATCATGCCTTTCCAGCGGAGCATCCCCGAGGAGACCCTGCCCACGCCGGAGCTGCGCCTGGATCTGCTGCTGCTGGCCTCGGACATCCTGGAGAAGGCGGGCTATGTCGCCATCGGCATGGACCACTTCGCCCACCCGGACGATCCCATGGCCAAGGCCGTCCAGGAGGGCAAGCTCATCCGCAACTTCATGGGCTACGCGGTGAAGGCGGGCTCGGATCTGGTGGGCTTCGGGCCCAGCGCCATCTCCAATGTGGCCGGCGTGTACTCCCAGAACGAGAAGATCCTCGCCAAGTGGGAACGGAGCATCACGGAAGGGCATCTTGCCGTCCACAAGGGTCATCGCCTGACCGAGGACGACGAGCTGCGCCGCTGGGTGATCCACCACCTCATGGGCCACTTCGAGCTGCGCTGGGAGGATCTCAAGCAGCGGTTCGGCGTGGACGGGCCGGTACTCTTCGCCGATGCCGTGACGCAGCTGAAAGAGGAGGTGCCCCAGGGCACGGTGGAGGTCCGCCCGGAGGGGATCTTCATCACGGATCTGGGCCGGCGCTTCGTCCGGAACCTGGTGCAGCCCTTCGATGCCTACCTGGCGAAACTCAGCGCCAAGACGGCTTTTTCCAGAACCGTCTGACCAGGTCCATTGAATAGCTGACCCAAAGGCCTACATTGGGAAGTGTGGAGACCCGCCCGCTGGGACCCGGGCTCCAAAGCCTTCGGCCCCTCCGGTGGTCTCCGCGAACCTGCCTGGTATCCAGGCGATGTCGCGGAGGGTTCCATGTTGAAACTGTCGCTCCTCCTTCTCCCGGCCCTGGTGCTCCAGGCCCAGGACTCGGTGATTCCAGGCGCCGTGGAGGTGCGCACCGGCGTCTTTGTGCTCAAGGGCACGCCCAACGAGACCACCTGCCAGGCGCTGAAGAAGCACCACTTCACCCATGTGATAGACCTGCGCCGGGATGACGAGCCGAACCTCAATTGCGAGTCCGAGTCGGCGAAGATGTCCGATCTGGGAATCCACTACCAGCGCTACGCGCTGGCCAAGGCGCCTCCGGATGCGGACTTCGACTTCCTGAGAACCCTGTTGCGCGACCTTCCCAAGGGCTCCCGGGTGCTGCTCCACTGCAGCAACGGCAACCGGGCCGCGGCCATCGTCTGCCCGTGGCTGGTGCTGGACAAGGGGATGCCCATGTCGGAGGCGCTCCGGATCTCCATGGAAGCAGGTCTCCAACTGCCTGAAACCCAGGCGGCCGTCCGGCGCTACCTCGGCCGCCACGGCATGACCTAGAGCGCCGAACAAAACCCCGACGGGGCCGCGAGCAAGCCAGGTGGGATGCACCGCCAGGAAGGGCCCGCAGGGCGATGCGGGACATCGTTCAAGGGCCGTGACGCCGCGGGGCGCCCACCTGGCTTGCTCCCTCCGGGCGAGGGCCGGCGAGCGTCGCGATGCAGCGTCACGCTCGTCACGCGTATTACCCGCTACGCGTCTCCTCGCGTTCCTCGCCTCACTCGCCCGGCGGCCCTCGCGCGATCCCGTGGGGGTTTTGTTCGGCACTCCTAGAGTTTTAAGGGCGACAGCACCATCCATGCGCCCACGATGAGGGTGAAGAGCAGGGCCAGGGTCAGCGCGGTCCAGGTGAGCTTCCGCTGGATCCCGGGCAGGGCGAGCGCCAGGCTGGGGCGCCCTTGAAAGGGCGCCAAGGCGCCGACGCCCAGGCCCGAGATGGCTCCCCCCAGCAAGGCTCCGTAGAGCGGATAGCCGACGAAGCCGTACTCCCGGTGCAGCAGGCAGAAGGGGCAGTGGTGGGTAGGCAGGGCGTAGATGTAGAGGCCGATGAAGGAGATCAGTGAGGCGGTGGCCACCGCCAGGAAGGCCAGGCTGAGGATTGCGAACGGGATCGTGCCTTGGCGCCTCCGGAGAACGAGGCCGCCTGTGACCAGCAGGGCCGCCAGGACGGACCAGAAGGCGGGGCGCATGAGCCGTGGGGGCAGCCCGGCCAGGCTGGCTCCGAGGCTCTGGCGGCCCTGCCCGAAGAGGCTGCCGCAGCAGCTCGTCATCACATCGGCTTTCAGGCCGGCGACATAGCGCCACAGCAGGTAGGTTTCCAGCAGCACCAGGGGGACGAGCAGCAGCAGCAGGGCGTGCTTCGCACGGATCAGCGGGTAGTCGTGGCCCCGGGTATCCGCGTGATGGAGGACCAGCCACAGCCCTGCCAGCAAGCAGGTGCCGAGCTTCACCAGGAGGGTGGGGTAGCCGAACCCGTTGGCGGCGAGGGAGCCTGCGGCGCACATGGCGCCCACGAACTGATCGTGCAGGCCATCCGCCGTGAAGACGAACAGGAACAGGGACAGGATCTGGATGACGAGGGCGTTGGCGACGAGGGTGGAGACCAGGTAGGTGCGCCGTTCCAGATCGAGCTGCCGCTCGCTGCCGCTCCGGAGGTTCCACCGGAGCATGATCTCGACGGCATGCCAGCCCGCGAAGCCCAGCATGAGCGAGACGAGGCCCGAGGCGAGCAGGAGGGCGAGGACTCCCGGGTGCTGAATCATGGCGTGGTCGCGGTGATGCGGCCGTCGCGCAAGGTCACCACCCGGTCCGCGAGGGGCGACTCGTAGACGATGGGGTCATGGCTGGCGATGAGGAGGGTTCGGCCGGTGGCCTTGAAGGTCCCCATCAGCTCCATGAACTCCGTGGAGAGCCGGCTGTCCAGGTGGGCCGTCGGCTCATCGGCGATGATCACGGCGGGATCGTTGATGAGGGCCCGGGCCACGGCCACGCGCTGGGCTTCGCCGCCAGACAGCCGGCCCACGGCGGCTGTGGCCTGTCTCGAAAGGCCGAAGCGGTCCAGCAGCTCCAGGGCGCGGCGGCGGACGGCAGCGGCGTCCTCCCCCGTGGGGCAGGCCGGGAGCATCACATTCTCCAGGGCCGAGATGCCCTGGATCAGGTTGAACTGCTGGAAGATGAAGCCGAAGGTCCGGCGCCGGATGCCTGTGAGGAAACGCTCGGGGAGGCTGGTGATCTCGAGGCCGTCCCCCGCGGGGAGGCCGGGCAGGGCCACCGCGGGGAGACCGTGGAGGTGGATGCGGCCCGAGGTGGGGCGGGCCATGCAGCCGATGAGGGTCAGCAGGGTCGTCTTGCCGGAGCCACTGGGGCCCTTGAGGATCGTGAGCTGGCCGAACGGAATCTGGAGGCTCACGCCGTCCACCGCGGTGAACGGCGTGGCGAGGCCGGCATGGTAGGTCTTCACCACCTGGGTGAGCTCGATCATGGTCAGGACCTCATCGCGGCATCGGGGTCCACCGTGGCGGCCCGCCAACACGGCACGAGGGTGGCGGCCGTGTAGGGCAGGACCGTGAGGAAGAACAGCACCCCGAGCTGATAGGCGTCCACCGTGGGGATGAGGCGGTAGCGCGGGAAGAGCACCGACCAGCCCTTGAGGGCGTGCTCGAAGAGGGAGGCGGAGAAGAAGAAGACATGGCCGTAGGCGAGCAGGACGCCGGAGAGGAAGGCCGTGAGGGAGATGACGGTGCCTTCCCAGAACTTCAGCAGCAGCACATCCGAGGTCTCCCAGCCGATGGATTTCAGGATGCCGATCTCTTTGCGCTCCTCGGCGGAGAGGCCCGTGGCCTTGTCCCAGGCGAAGATGACGAAGGAGAGCATGGCCGAGGCCAGCACTGCCACCAGCAAGCCACCGCGCCAGTCGAAAATGGCGTCGTAAGTTCGGAGGATCTCGGATTTCAGGATGGGCCGGGCATCGGGGAACCGCTCCACGATCTTGGCGGCGATGGTGGGCAGCTCGCGGGGGTTTCCGGCGCGGACCATCAGGTCCGTGGCTTGGCCCTCGGGCAGGTTGAAGAGGGTGCGGATGTCCGGCAGGGACATGATGACGAGATCCGACGACACCAGCTCGGATTCGGCGGGCAGCACCTTCTGGATGGCGAACAGCATGGGTAGGCCGGAGTAGCCGCGGAGGGAGATCATGTCCCCCTCCCTCACGCGCATGCTGCGGGCCACACCCTGGCCGATGAGGACAGAATCCGCCGCCAGGCCGCCGCCCTCCTGGCCCATGACGGTGAGGTTCCCCCCATAGACGGGGTCGTAGTAGTAACCCCAGACCCGCGGCGTGACCTCCCGCACCCCCCGGATGGCGCGGATGGCCTCGGCTTGGGCCGTGGGGATCGGATCGTGGCGCCCAGCCACCATGCGCTGGACCACCATCTCCGGGGCCTGGCCGAGCACCAGCCGGGCCTCGCGTTTCAAAGCTTGGACGAAGAAGATCAGTGAGGCGAGCACGGCCACCACCAGCGTGTAGACCAGGAGCAGCGACAGGTTCCGCCCCCTTCGCCTCAGCAGCGACGACAGCGCGAAATCAAGGATGTTCCGGGTGCGGCGCAGGGACGGGGGCATGAGATCTCGTGGGAAAGGCGGGCGGCGGCACCAGGGAACCGGAGGGGAAGTGCTCCAGGCCCAGGGGGTGATCCTGGAAAGCGGCGTGGCGGTCGGCCATGGCTGGGTGGCGGGTGTAGCGGGCTTCGGTGAAGAGGCAGAGGTCCGTGAGGCCCAGTTCCTGAACAAGGATCTGGCTGGGCTGGCGCTGGAGGAGGGCAGGCCCTTCCTGCACCCGCGCATGGAGGAGGGCCGCCGCGAGCAGGCCGACCTGGGCGCCCGTCAGGATCAGGAAGAGGGTGGATTTGCGCACGGCGGGGAGCCTACTCCAGGGCTTTGAGGACAGCGGGCGTGACCTCCTGGAATCCCAGGATCCGCTGCCCCTTGTGATCCTTGAGGAAGTCGCGTGCATCGGCTTCGGATGCGAAGGGCACGAGCTCCCTTCCCATGGGGCCCATGACATCGCTGCCCATCGCGTAGAAGGCCTTCCGGCCATCGATGGGGGCGAGGCCGTAGTAGTCCTTCACCCGGATCGAAACGATGTCGGCCGCTTTCCGGCGCGGGGCGTAGCGGCCCAGGTCCAGCAGGCAGGTGAAGAGATCCTTCGGCCCGTCGAACCAGGCCGTGGTGCCGTCCTTGAAGCTGATGACCGAGGCCCAGTCGGGGAAATTCGCCACGAACATGCCGCACACGGCGCAGTTGCCCTGGGGCTCGGGGGGGGGCGCGGGGGCCGCCGCGAGACCGGCCGCCAGGGCCGCGGCGAGAGCGAGGGCGCGCATGGCAGGTCTCCTGAGAATCGATGAAACGAGGGAGGCGATCACGAAAGCATGCCAGGAGTCGGGGCCGGAGGGGGGCATGCCTGCCGCATGGACTTGTACCGGGAGGTGGTGATGAGCTGGATGACACCCTCCCAGTCGAGGTGATTCTTGACGAAAAAGGCGTCCAGGCCGGCTTTCCGTGCGGCCTCCCGGTATTCCGGAAGATCGTGGGCGGTGCAGATGGCCACCGGAATCTCCGGGTAGTCCCGATGGATGGTCTCCACCAGATCCAGGCCCGTGCCATCGGGAAGGCAGAGGTCCACCAGAACGGCTTCAGGGCGGGTTTCCCGGAGCCTCTGCCGCCCCTGGGCCAGGTTTTCGGCCTCATAGAAGCTCAAATCGGGGAAATGACGGCTCAGCGAATCCCGGAGGTACCGCCGGAACAACTGGTTGTCTTCCACGATCAGTACCATGGGGTCTCATTTCAACTCGGCGCCGCCAGAATTCCGGCGAGCCTGGTCCAAGAGAGGCGTGTAGCGGGATTAGCGCACATGCGCACCCGCAGGTCTCCATAGTGGGTCCCGGGGAAAGGCGGGCGAATGGGGGGTACCCCCCATTGGTCGGGTGGGAACTCCCCATATCCACTTTTCATAATGACTAGGCAATTCGGCCCTGGTCCCGCTAGGCTGTGGCGATACGCACGACGGGATCGAGAGTGGCATGGCCCAAGAACAGCGATATCGCCTCGTCATCGCGGAGGATCACACCATCCTCCGGGAAGGGCTGAAGGCATTGCTGAGTTCGCGACCGGATCTCGAGGTGGTGGGGGAGGCGGCCGACGGGCGCGAGGCGGTGCGGTGGGCGCAGGAGCTGACCCCCGATCTCATGATGCTGGACCTTTCCATGCCCCGGTCCAACGGGCTGGAAGCCCTGAAGGAGATCAAGCGCATCAGCCCCCAGACCAAGGTCTTGGTCCTGACAGTCCACAAGACTGAGGACTATGTGTTCACCGCGCTCCAGGCCGGGGCGGACGGCTATGTGCTGAAGGATTCGTCTGCATCGGAGCTGATGCTGGCCGTGCGCAGCGTGCTGAACGGCGAGCGGTACCTTGGGCCCGCCATCGCTTCGACCGTGGTGTCGGGCTACCTGGGGGCCAAGGATGCCACCGCCCTCCGTCCCGCCTTCGATGAACTCTCCACCCGGGAGCGGGAGGTCCTGAAGCTCATCGCGGAGGGCTACCGCACGAAGGACATCGCGGAGTACCTCTGCATCAGCCCCAAGACCGTGGAAAAGCACCGGGCCAACCTGATGGACCGGCTCAAGCTGCATACGGTGTCCGCCTTGACCACCTACGCCATCGAGAAGGGGCTCGTCACGAAGTGACGGGTTCTCCTTCGGAGGTGGGCCACCGGGCGATGATCATGGTGCCCTCGCCCTCGGTGGAGGTGAGGATGAGCGAGCCGCCGAACAGTTCGGCCCGCTCCCGCATGGAGGCCAGGCCGAAGCCCGTCGTGCCACCGTCGCGCCGGGTGACGGCGAGGTCGAAGCCCACACCGTTGTCCCAGATCATGAGCTGGAGGTCGTGGAGGACCTGCCTCAGGACGATGGTGATCTTGTCGGCTTGGCTGTGCTTGGCCGCATTGTTCATCGCCTCCTGGAGGATGCGGAACACATTCGTCCGGAGGAGGTCGGGGACTTCGAACTCCTCGACCTCGATGACCTTCTCCACCTGGATGTGGGGGTAGGTCCCCTGGAATTCCCGCACGAACCAGGCGATGGTGGCCAGCAGCCCGAGGTCGTCGAGGGTGGATGGGCGCAGGGCCATGGAAATGCGGCGGACCTCTTCGACCGAGGCCTGGATCACGGGAATGACCGCCTGCAGGGACTGGGCCTGGCGCCCGCCTGCCGGGGGCCACTCGTCGCTGTCCAGGACGCGCTCGACCATGAACTTGATGGCGCTCAGGGATTGGCCGATGCTGTCGTGCAGCTCGCGGGCGACGCGCTGGCGCTCGCTCTCCTGGGCCGTGAGCAGACGGGCCGAGAGGCGGTGCAGGGCCTCGCGGGAATCGCGGAGGGCCTGTTCGGCCTTGTGCCGTTCGGTGATGTCCTGGATGTTCGCCAGGAGTGCGTTTTCGCCCCGGTACCGGATGAGGATGCTGCGACCGCTGATCCAGCGAGTCTCCCCGGTGGAGGTGATGATGCGGCATTCGTAGTCCTGGGAAGGGCCCGACCCCAGGAATCTTCGCCGCCAGATCTCCTGGACGGTGGGCCAGTCGTCGGGATGGACGATGTCGGCGACATCCATGGCCTCCAGGTCGGAAGGCGACCGTCCCACCATCTGGAAGAACTTCTGGTTGGCGAACTCCAGCTTGCCGTTGCGGTAGATGAAGATTCCGGTGGGGGAGTTCTCCACGACGGTGCTGTATTTCTCTTCGGAGTAGCGCAGCTCCTCCTCGGCCTTCTTGCGTTCGGTCGTATCGATGAAGGTGTAGACGAATCCCGCGACGGATCCGTCGGCCCGCCAGATGGGAGAGCAGGTGAGGTAGGCCGGAAACCAGGTGTCGTCGCGGCGCACGGCCCGCACTTCGCCCGACCAGCCCTTCACAGCTCCGAAGGACGACAGACCCTGGCGCACGGCCGCTGCGCTGAATGCGGTCACCTTGGCCAGCGTCTCGCCGCGGACTTCCTCCTCTGTCCACCCGAACATCCGCTCGGCGAATTGATTCCAGTAGAGGATGACGCCGTGCTTTCCGGTGGCCACCACGCCCTGCTGGACCACGGCCAGGATCCTGGCCTGGAACTGGATCCGCTCGTCGGCCTTGGTCCGCTCCATGGCCTCGGCCATGATCCGCTCCTTGGCATCGTTGCGGATGAACTCGTTGGTGGCCTGCACCTCCCTCAGGGCCCGTTCGGTCTCCGCCTTGGCCAGGAGGTGGCGGACCATGGGCTTGATGAGCAGGTAGTACATGGAGGGGAAGCAGACGAGGATGAGGGTCCCGGAATCCACGAACGCCATGGTCAGGTGGTCGTCCAGGAACAGGGGCTCCAGGGCCACCATGATGGTGAGTTCGGTGATGACGATGATCGCCGACACGATCAGGAAGGACCGGATCACGCCCCGCGTGAGGGATGTGGGCGGTGGATTCTCCACCGGCGGCGGTGTCGGCCGGATGGGAAGGGGGGAGGGCGCTCGGCGCGGGGCAGTCACGGATGACCTCGGATGGTGGAAATCCTCGGGCTAGCGGATGTCGACGAGATCCAACTCGAAGAGCAGCGTGGCTCCGGGAGGGATGTCGTCACCGATCTCGTGGGGGGCGTAACCGAGGGCGGGGGGCACCCGGAGCAGGCGCTTCCCGCCCTGCCTCATGGTCGCAAGGCCTTCGTCCCACCCCTTGATGACCCGGCCGACGCCGAGGGGGAAGGTGGCGGGATAACCCCGCTTGCGCGTGTCGAGGAAGAGGCGCCCCTTCTGGCCGCTCTCCTCCACCCAGCCCAAGGCCTCGACCACGCAGGTCTGGCCGATCCGCGGGGAGGGGCCGCTCCCAGGGGCGAGGTCCGCGATCCCCAGGCCGCTTGGGGAGGTGGACAGGTGCGGTGCGGAGGCCTGAGGGGTACGGCACCCGTAGACGGAGACGAGCAGGAGGACGGACAGGCAGGCGATGCTGGCGCGCATGGAAGAACTCCCTGGGCTGGATGGACCGTCCAGCCTATCAGAGGTGGCTCCCGGGCGGTTTCAGGGGGAGCTGGCCGGGGTAGGGATTTTCCCCAGGGCCGGCCAGTGCCCGTAGGCCCCGATCAGCCCTTGAGCTCGGTGTACATCCCCTCGATCTGCTCGGCGTACATCTGATTCACGACCCGCCGCTTCACCTTGAGGGAGGGCGTCAGCTGACCGCCTTCGAGGGTCATCTCCTGATCCAGCAGGACGATTTTCTTGACGCGCTCGTAGTTGGAGAGGTGTTCGTTCACCCGCTCGACGCGGCTGCCCACCTTGGCCACCACGAGCGGGTTCTTGATGAGCTCGGCGTGGGACTTGAAGGTGATCTTCTTGTAGCCTGCCCACCGCACCAGGCTGTCGAAATTGGGCACGATGAGCGCGGTGATGAAGTTGCGCTGGTCACCGATGAGCACGGCTTGCGAGATGTACTTGTCCACCTTGAGCTGGTTCTCGATGGGCTGGGGGGCCACCTTCTTGCCCCCGCTCGTGACGATGAGCTCTTTCTTCCGGTCGGTGATGTACAGACGCCCCTCGTCGTCGAAGTGCCCGATGTCGCCGGTGTGGAAGTAGCCGTCGGCATCGATGGCTTCCTGGGTGGCTTTCTCGTTGTTCCAGTACCCCACCATGATGTTCGGCCCCTGGCAGAGGATCTCGCCATCTTCCGCGATCTTCACGAAGGGGCGGCCGTTCCATTCCTTGTAGAGCGGGCGGCCCACGCAGCCGGGGATGACCTCGCCGAAGCGGTTCACGGTGATGATCGGGCTGGTCTCGGTCAGGCCGTATCCCTCGAGGATGGGGATGCCGAGGATCCAGAAGAACTCCATGATCTTTCCGCCGAGGGGGGCGCCGCCGCTGACGGCGATCTTCAGCCGGCCCCCGGTGCGCTGGCGGATCTTCTCGAAGACGACGGCCTTCGCCGTGCGGTACCACATGCCCTTCCAGGAGGGGGGCTCCTGGCCCTTCAGCAGGTAGGGCACCGCCTGGCGGCCCGCCAGCATGGCCCAGTGGAAGATCAGGCGCTTGATGAAGCTGCCGGAGGACACCGCGTCGTAGATCTTCGCGAAGATCTTCTCGTAGATGCGGGGGACCGAGGCCATGAGCGTGGGTCGCACTTCCAGCATGTCGGCCGCGACGGTGTTGACGCTCTCCGCGTAGTAGATGGAGGCGCCGACATGAAACCACAGGAAGTGGCCGGCCATGCGCTCGAAGATGTGGGTGAGCGGCAGGAAGCTCAGGGCCCGCTCGTTGTCGGTGATGTTGGCCACCGTGGCCCGGCCCGCGAGGACATTGGATACGAGGTTGCCGTGCGTGAGGATGGCGCCTTTGGGGTCGCCTGTGGTGCCGGAGGTGTAGATGAGGGTGAGGATGTCCGAGGCTTTCCTCTGCTCGCCCCAGGCGCGGACTTCCGGACGACGGGCCTCCATGGCCAGGCCTTCCCGCTGGAGATCCGACCAGAGGAGGAGGTTCCGGCTGGCCACCGCCGGAAGCTCGCCATCGATCAGCACGGCGGCCTCCAGAGCCGGCAGCTCGTCCCAGTGGGCCAGCACCTTGTCGAGCTGTTCGCGAGTGGAGCAGAGCACCCACCGGGATTGGCTGTCCTTCAGGATATAGGCCGCCTGGTCGGCGTTCAGGGTGGCGTAGATGGTCACATCGGGGGTGCCCAGGATGGCGCAGGCGTAATCGGCGATGGCCCACTCCGGGCGGTTTTCCGACATGAACGCCACCCGGTCTCCGGGTTTGAGGCCGCGGGCGGCCATGGCCAGAGCCAAACGCTCGACCCGGGCCACGATCTCGGCGTGGGAAATGGGTTCGTAGACGCCATTGCGCTTCGCGGCGAGGGCGTCAGGAAGGTTCTTCTCTGCGGCCGTATAGAAAAGCTGGGCAATGGTTTCGATGGGCTGGGCCACAATGACTCCGAAACACTTGGGGGATGTGAAGGCATGGTAACAGGGAAGGGCGCAGCGCCGCTGGGGGAGGGCATTCAGGCCTTCCACCTGGAGCAGCGCGCCCGAGGCGTGTCACCTCATACGGCCCGGGCTCAGCAGGGCGATCTGGACAAGCTCCTCGACCATGCCGTCCGCAGCCGATGGGACGACTGGGAGGTCAGTCCCCGCACCGTCCGCGGATTCGCCCTGGAACTGGGGGACCGCGGCCTCGATCCCGCCAGCCAGGCCCGCATCCTCTCCACGGTGCGAGGGTTCTTCCGCTGGCTGTGGGAGACGCGGCGCATCACCAAGAACCCCGCTTCCGGCTTGCGGAATCCGAAGCAGCCCCAGCGGCTCCCGGCCTTCCTCACGGAAGGTGAAAGCCAGGCCCTCCTGGACCTGCCGCCGGCCATCGACTTCCCCTCCTCGCGCCTCACCTGCCTGCTGGAACTGCTCTACGCCTCGGGCCTGCGCGTGTCCGAGCTGGTGGGCCTCGATCTGCAGGATCTGCTGATGGACCAGCGCACCCTGCGGGTGCTCGGCAAGGGGCGCAAGGAGCGCCTGGTGCCCTACCATGTCCAGGCGGCGGAAATTCTCACGGCCTACCTGGGGTTCCGCTCCGCCTTCCTGGCGGCCAAGGGGCTGCCGCCCAACGCGGCCCTCTTCCTGAACCAGCGTGGCGGGCGGCTCACGCCGACCAGTGTGCGGGCGCTGCTCCGGGCGGCCCTGGAGGCGGCCTCCGTGCGGTCCCGCGTCAGCCCCCACGCGCTGCGGCACAGCTTCGCCACCCACCTGCTGAATCGCGGAATGGACCTGCGGGCCATCCAGGAGCTGCTGGGCCACGCCAGCCTCAGCACCACGCAGCGCTACACTCACCTGGGCCTCGATGAACTGGCCCGAACCTACGAGAAGGCCCACCCCCGGGCCAAAAGCTAGGAGCATTCCATGGCGTTCGTCATCCCCACCCCCCCCCGTCCTGCGATTCCCGTCGAGGGCATGGAGCCTCTGTTCCCGGTCCGGCGCATCTACTGCGTGGGGCGGAACTATGCGGACCACGCCCGGGAGATGGGCGGCGATCCGAATCGCGAGCCCCCGTTCTTCTTCGGGAAGCCGCATGATGCCGTGGTGCCGGGCGGTGGCGACATCGCCTATCCACCAGTCACCTCCAACCTGCACTACGAAGTGGAGCTGGTGGTGGCCCTCAGCGGGGGCGGACGGGACATTCCGGCCCAGGAGGCCCTCGCCTGCGTCTACGGGTACGCCGTGGGCATCGACCTCACCCGCCGGGACCTCCAGGCGAAGTTCAAGGACAAGGGCCAGCCCTGGGAGATGGCCAAGGGCTTCGACCAGTCGGCGCCGGTCTCGGCACTCGTGCCGGCGGCCCGCCTCGGTCACCCGGCATCCGGAGGCATCTGGTTGTCGGTGAACGGCGTGGAGCGGCAGCGCGGCGACCTGGCCCAGATGACCTGGAATGTGGCCGAGGTGATCGCCCACCTGTCGTCCTATGTGGCCCTGGCCCCCGGAGACATCATCTTCACCGGGACGCCGTCCGGCGTCGGCGCCATCGTCCGCGGGGACCGCGTGCGTTGCGGCATCGAGGGCATCGGAGAGCTGGAGATCGTCCTGGTCTGATCGGCCGGAACCGGGCCGTCAGTTTCCGCCGGTCTTCTTGAACTGGGCGATGATGTCGTCGACGCTGTCCTTGCGGCTGTCGGCCTCCAGGCTGGTTTCGAAGATGTGGTCCTGGGTGGCCACGCGGCGTTCGGCGAAGCCTTCGCCGGACATGGCGCCGGAATGGATGTTGAAGATCACCAGCAGCCGGTTGAGGCCGCTCTGGAACTGCTTGAGGAGGATCACGACCTTCTCGATCTTCTGGCGCGTGATGTCCTGGAACTGGAGGATGTTGAGGATCTCGAAGGCCTCATCGCTCACCTGCTGGAGCAGGGCCTTCGTGGGGGCCAGGTCCGTCGCCGCGGCCGGAGCCGTGACCTGCTGGGCGAACAGGAATTCGAGCACTTCCTGAGCCAGGGCGGTCCGATCCTCACCGCCCGCGGCCCGGTCCAGGAAGCCGGTGACGGCCTCCTGCAGGTGGGCCTGCCGCTGGCTCTGTTCATTCAGGCCCTTCTGGCAGGCCTCGAGGCTTCGCGTGGCGTCGTCGCTGGCGGCCATGAGGGTATCCAGGCGGTTCATGACGCTCTGGGTGGCCTCTTCGGTGTCCGAGGTGATGGCGTCGAGCTGGGCGGCCAGTTCCGGCACCTGGGTGCTCTGGTGCTTCACCGAGGCATCCAGCTGCTGC
Organism: Geothrix sp.; assembly: GCF_020622065.1. Taxonomy (NCBI): domain Bacteria; kingdom Pseudomonadati; phylum Acidobacteriota; class Holophagae; order Holophagales; family Holophagaceae; genus Geothrix; species Geothrix sp. The sequence goes on from NZ_JAHRYQ010000001.1 coordinate 1,249,920, forward strand.
AGGTTGAGGAGGGTCTGGTTGATGCTGGAGACGAGCGCCCCCAGTTCGCCTTTGGCCTCGATGTCGATCTTTTGGTACACCTGACCGTTGGCCATGTCCCGGGCGGCCTGGGCCAGGCGCAGGAGGCTGGCCTGGGAATCCCCCTGGAGATCCCGGCGCAGGTCCCCGATCAGTTCTTCGAGGGTGATGAGCCGCTGGTCAAGCCGCTCCCGGCGGGCCTGGAACTCGGCCACCAGGGCATCGGAGCCGCTGGTTGGAATCTGGTCGTCGGGGGCATCGGTCATGGAAACTCCAGGGCGCCCTCAGGGTGCGGGCCGCACCTTCACATGCGTACCTTCGGCCAGCCCCCAGGCCTGCATGAGTTCTCGCGGGATGGCCACCTGCTTGTCGGGAAGACCGGGCACGAACTCCACCCGCTCCACCGCCGGGCCCTTGGGCCAGATGATGCGCAGGTTCCGGACGCCGTGGCGGTAGGGCCCCACCACGGTCCACCAGCCCTCCATGGCCTTGGGCAGCTCGAGGTGGTCCCCCTTGCGGAAGAGCCCCGTCTTCAGCTGGGTGACGGCCACATGGGCATCGGGCTCCAGCACATCCAGGCGACCGGCGTCCTTGAGGATGGAGGCTGCCTGGAGGACGGCCACATCGTGCTGGCCGGAGGCCGCCATGATCTCCTGGAAGTCGCGGTAGCCGTCGAAGAAGGGCAGGACGCGGCGTTCCTCGGCGAAGAGCTTGAGGCCCTCCAGGAGCTGTGGGGCCGGCAGGGTGGGCCAGGGCACCGCCGTAAGGCGGGGGAAGATGGTGTTGAGGCGCTTCCGGCTGTCCTGGATCCGTGCGGAGTCCATGAGCAGGTCGGGCACCGTGCGGCGGATGGTCACTGGGATCTGGAGCTGGGTGGTGAGGAACTCGAACTGGCCGGACACCCACTCCAGGATCTCGAAGGCGGCGGGCTCGCCCCGGGTCGACAGGGTCTCCGCATGGATCACTTCACCGCGTGAGAAATACAGCACCCCGCTCACCTTGCCGGAGCTGACCTGAAGCATGCCCGTCTTGCGGTTGACATGGAGCAGCTGCGCCACATCCGTCAGGGAGATGCTTTCCAGGGTGCCGCGCAGGTTGCTCATGGCTGCCCCTCAATCGGCGCGAGCAGTTCCTGCAGCAGGACATGGATCCGTTCCCGGGTGATGGGCTTCACGGCGAAGATGTCCGCGCCGCTGCGAAGTCCCTCCCGCCAGGCCGACTCGCCGTCGTAGCCCGTGAGGAGCACGACCTTGATGCCCTGGCACTCCGGATCGTCCTTGATGGAGTGGCACAGGGCGGCGCCGCTCTCGCCGGGCATCAGGACATCCAGGAACACCAGGTTCACCGGCTCCTGGGCCAGGGCCCGGCGGGCGGAACTCGCATCGGTGGCCTCCAGGACGCGATGCCCGGCCATCTCGATGTATTCCCGGAGGACCAGCCGGACCTCGGAATCGTCGTCGACCACCAGGACAGTGCTCACGGCCGGGCTTCCATCACGGCGCCGAGCATCTCTTCCACCGCCCGCTCCAGTCCCACCAGCACGGCCCTGCCAATGAGGCTGTGCCCGATGTTCAGCTCCTCGACCTCGGGGATGGCCGCGATGGGGCCCACATTCTGCAGGTTCAATCCGTGGCCCGCCAGCACACGCAGGCCGAGGCGGCTGCCCAGGCGGGCGGCATCGCGGATTTTGGCCAATTCCGCCGTCGCATCGGAATCCATGGGCAGGTCGCTGTAGACCCCCGTGTTCAGCTCCACCGCATCGGCCTCGAGCTTGGCGGCCATCTTCACCTGGTCGAGCACCGGATCCACGAACAGGCTCACGCGGATGCCGGCGCTGCGCAGCTCCCGCAGCACAGGGCGCAGCATGCCCTGGAGGAAGATGGCATCCAGGCCGCCCTGGGTGGTGAGCTCCTCGCGGCTTTCGGGGACCAGGGTCACCCAGGAGGGCCGGGCGGGGATGACGGCCTCCAGGGCCTCGGGGGTGGCCGCGCACTCGACATTCAGCGGCACCGCCAGCACTTCCTTGAGGAGGCGGAGGTCACGGTCCTGGATGTGGCGGCGGTCGCCCCGGAGGTGGACCGTGATGCCATGGGCCCCGGCGCTCTGGGCCAGCAGGGCGGCGGCGACGGGTTCGGGCTCATGCCCTCCCCGGGCCTGCCGGAGGGTGGCCACATGGTCGATGTTGACGCCAAGCCTGAGGTTCAATGCGGGCTCCAGAGAGTGATCTACTTTAGCTTATCCCCTCACTGACTCCATCGGCACCGGAGAGCGCAGGCAGGAGAGGCAAAAAAGAAGTTGAAACACATAAAATGGACTGCCAACCTTAACCCATGGACGCCTCGACCCCGCTTCCCTCCCTGTTCCTCGCCCACGGTTCTCCCATGCTCGCCCTGGATGGGGGCGCCTGGGGGCAGGCCGTCTCGGACCTCGGCCGGACGCTGCCGCCCCTGCGGGCCATCCTGGTCTGCTCGGCCCACTGGGAAGCCGCGGGCCCGTTCCGGTTCTCCTCGGCCGGACGGCCGGGTGTCATGCACGATTTCGGCGGTTTCCCCGAGGCGCTCTACGCCCTGGACTATCCGGCCCCGGGTTCCCCGGACCTGGCCCGGGAGGCCGCCAGCCTGCTACAGGCCGCGGGCCTGGAGACCCAACTGGATCCCCAGCGCCCCCTCGACCACGGGGCCTGGGTGCCGCTGCGCTACCTCGCCCCGGAGGCCGCCCTGCCGGTGGTGCAGCTGTCCCTCCCCCGGCCCCGGACGCCGGAACGGCTCCTGGCGGCGGGACGGGCCCTGGCCCCGCTGCGCGAGCGCGGCGTGCTGATCCTCGGCAGCGGCGGCGTGGTGCACAACCTCCGCCACCTGGATTGGCAGGACGCCTCCGGACCCGAATCCTGGGCCAAGGATTTCCAATCATGGGTGGATGCCCGCCTGGTGACTCGGGACGCCGGGGCGCTCGCGAAGTGGCGGTCGGCTCCGGGTGCAGTGGAATCCGTGCCGACCTCCGAACATCTGGACCCCCTCTTCGTGGCCCTCGGGGCCTCCCAGTCCGCGGCGGAAAAGCAGGCCGCGCCGGGCAAGCTGTTTGACGGCTGGCAGCTCGGCAACCTCAGCCTGGCCAGCTATCGCTTCGATTAGGAGGTCGTAACAAAACCCTGCGCGGCGTTGTGGGGTTTTGTTGCCACCTCTGCACCTCAGGCCTCGGCCCGCTTCATGCTTCGCAGGGCCATGGTCCAGATGACGGCGGAGAGGCCCAGCAGCTTGAGCACCTCCGGCCAGAAGGCCTCAAGGCCCGCGCCCCGCAGCACCACCGCCCGGATGATGATGAGGAAGTGGGTGAGCGGCATGATCTCGCCGAGGAGGAAGAAGGGCAGGGGCATGCCCTCCCGGGGGAAGATGTAGCCGCTGAGGAACACGAAGGGCAGGAAGGTGAGCATGCTCATCTGGGCGCTCTGGCCCTGGCTCTGGGCCGTGGTGGAGATGCGGATGCCGATGCCGAGCATGGCGACGATGAAGAGTCCGGCCATCAGGTAGAGGAGGAGTACGGAGCCCGCCACAGGCACATGGAAGAAGAGGTGGGCGACGCCGAACAGCACGGTCATCTGGGCGTAGGCCATCACCACCACGGGGATGATCTTGCCGGCGAACAGCTCCATGGGTGTGACCGGTGTGACGAGCACCTGATCCAGCGTGCCGCGCTCCTTCTCTCGCACGATGGCGTTGGCCGCGAACATGATGCAGGTCATGGAGAGGATCACGCCCACCAGGCCTGGCACGATGAAGGTGGGGCTGCGGAGATCCGGGTTGTACCACGGCCGGATCCGCACCTCCACCGGCATCACGGGCTTGGCGGCACCGCCGTAGCCCATGCGGTCATACAGCAGCTGGGTGTTGCGGAGCTGCCCCACCCCGGCGGCCGTGGACATGGCGCTGCCCGCCGTGGTGGGACTGGAGCCATCCACGAGGATCATCACCTCGCCGGTCTGGCCCGACCGGATGCGGCGGGCGTAGTCCGGCGGGAACCACACGCCCACCTGGGCCCGGCCCCGGTCCAGGGCCGCGCGGAGCTCAGCCTCGGAGGCGACATGGGCCTTCACATCGAAGTATTGGGTGGCCACCAGGCCATCCACGAAGCTGCGGCTCTCCTGGCTCCGGGACTCGTCCAGCACCGCCGCCGGCATGTGCTTCACATCGTAGTTGATGGCGAAGCCGAAGATGATGAGCTGCATGAGGGGCATGCCCAGCGTGAAGGCCAGGGTCATCCGGTCCCGGCGCAGCTGCAGGAATTCCTTCCAGACCAGGGCTTTGATGCGGTTCCACATGGTCGCTCCTAGACGGCGCGAGAGCGCTGGACGAGATCCACGAACAGGTCTTCGAGGGAAGGCAGTTCCGGCGGCAGAGCCTCGAAGGTGTGGCCGGCTTGCCGAAGCGTCGCGAGCAGCGAGGAGGGATCGGCCTCGGCCGGGAGGGAGAGGCGCACGCTGCGTCCCAGCAACTCGGCGGCGAGCACTTCCGGGTGGGTCCGCGCCGCAGCCCGCAAGGCGCGGAAGCCCTCGGTCCGAAGTTCGACCACCTGGCGGCCCAGGCCTTCCTTGAGAGCCCGCGGACGCCCATAGGCCATGAGCTTCCCGCCGAGGATGAAGGCCAGGCGATCGCATTGGTCGGCTTCGGCCAGGTTGTGGGTGGTGACGAGGATGCTCATGCCCTCCGCCACGAGTTCGTCCATGGCCTCCCAGAAGAGCCTTCGCCGCAGGGGGTCCACGCCGCTGGTGGGTTCGTCCAGGAAGAGCACCTCCGGCCGGTGGAGGGTGGCGGCCGCCAGCGCCACCCGCTGCCGCTCGCCGGTGGAGAGCTTGGATACGAGCAGGTCCCGGTGGGCCCAGACCTGCATCTCCTTCAGGCGGAAGTCGAGTTCGGAAGCCAGCCGCGGACCTTCGAGGCCGTAGAGGCCTCCGAAGAAGCGGAGGTTCTCCGCCACCGTGAGGTCTGTCAGCAGGCTGGATTTCTGGCTCATGTAGCCCATGCGCCCCCGCACCTGGTCCGCCTCGGTGAACAGGTCCCGGCCCAGGGCCCGGGCCTCGCCCGCACTGGGGGCCAGCACGCCGCAGAGCATGCGGATGGTGGTGCTCTTGCCGGCACCGTTGGGCCCGAGGAAGCCGAAGATCTCCCCAGGCTGGATCTCGAAGCTGAGCTCCGAGACGGCGGTGAAGTCGCCGAAGCGGCGCGTGAGGCCCCGAACCTGCAGAACCGGCTCAGCCATGGAGGTTCCCGGCTTCCACGAGGGCGTGCAGGAAGACATCCTCCACGCTGGTCTCCGCGAGGCGGACCTGCTCGACGCCCGGCAGGGCGGAGAGCCGCGCCAGCAGCGGCGCGGGATCCTGGTCGGGAAACCGGACGCGCAGCACCTCGCCCTCGGCGAACAGGTCCAGGGGCGCCAGCGCGGCGAGCGCCGCCTGCACCTCGCGGCGCCGGGCGCTCACGAGCCGGAACACCAGGCCGGGCAGGCCCCGCCGGAAGGAGGCCCGGTCCCCTTCCTGGAGAACCTGGCCTTCGTGCATGAGCAGCATGCGGTGGGCGTATTCGGCCTCGTCCATGTAGGGCGTGGAGAAGAGGATGGCCACGCCCTCGTCGTGGACCGCGTGCAGCAGCTCCCAGAACTCCCGACGGCTCACGGGATCCACGCCCGTGGTGGGCTCGTCCAGGAGGAGGAGGCGCGGCTCCGTGAGCAGGGCCGTGCAGAGGGAGAGCTTCTGCTTCATGCCGCCGGACAGGGCCCCGGAAGGCCGGTCCCGGAAGGCCATCAGGTCTACGGATTCCAGCAGGCGCCGGATCCGGGGGGCGGGATCCGGCAGGCCGAAGAGGCCCGCCTGGAACTGCAGGTTCTCAGCCACCGTGAGTTCGGGGGCGAGGCTGAAGGTCTGGGGCACATAGCTGACGCCCTGACGGTCGAGGTGGCGAACTACCGCTCCGCCGGAAGGCTTCTGCAGGCCGATGAGCATGCGGAAGGTGGTGGTCTTCCCCGCGCCATCGGGGCCGATGAGGCCCACGAGGTCGCCCTCGGAAAGGCTCAGGTCCAGCCCCTTCACGGCCTCTTTCGGGCCGAAGCGGCAAGTGAGGTCCCGGGCCTCCAGCAGGATCATCGGTGGGCGCTCCCCAGGCGGACATCCACGGCCACGCCGGGCATCAGGCCCTGCTCCCAGCCGCCCTTGAGGTTCACCCGCGCGGGATAGACGAGGTTCACGCGTTCTTCACGGCTCTCGACCATCTTCGGTGTGAACTCGGCTTCGGAGGCCACTTCGTCGAGGGTGGCCTCGAGGATGCGCTTGTCCGGCGTCTCCACGGTGACGGGGGAACCGAGCCGCGCCTGGCCTTGCAGGGGCTGGGGCAGGTAGATCCGCACCCACAGCTGGTCGAGACGGGCCAGGGTAAGTACCGGCTGACCCGGGGCCAGGATGCTGCCGGGCTCCCGCAAGCGGTGGGTGACGAGGCCATCGAAGGGGGCCCGCACCTCCGTGAAGCCGGCCTGGGCCCGGCTCTGCTGCAGCACGGCCTGGGCCTTCCGTGCTTCGGCGGAACCAGCCTGCCGTTGCTCGACGCGGGCCCCGGCCCTCAGCTCGACCAGGGCCTTGGCCTGCAGGTTCAGCGCCGCCGCAGCCCGATCCCGCTCGGCCGTGACGCGGTCCAGCTCGGCCTGGGAGAGCACCTGGTCCCGGAAGAGGCGGGCCGTGCGGTGGAGGTTCTCTTCGGCGAGCCTCACCGCGGCCTCGGCATCGCGCACCCGGGCTTCACCCTGGGCGATCTGCTCGGCGCGGGTGCCACGGTCCAGTTCCAGGCGCTTGGCGTCGGCGCTGTCGAAGCCGGCCTGGTCGCGGAGCACGGCGGCGTCCAGTTCCTCGGCCACCACCCGGGCCAGCAGATCCCCGGCCTTCACGCGCTGGCCTTCGCGGACCTGGAGTTCCACGAGCCGCCCCCCGGCCCGGGGACCGAGGTCCGTGAGGTAAGCCTCCACCCGGCCATTGAGGAGGGGGCGGGGATCCCGCCGGCAGGCCAGGAGGAGCAGCGGAAGCAGGAGCAGGGCCTTGCGCATGGAAGATCCTTTAAGGTCGGGATGGATCAGGGACGGGTATCGGGCAGGGGGGGGATCGGAGCGGCCGGGTCGGCAGCGAGGCCCCGCCAGTAGAGCTCCAGCCAGGCGCGTTCGCCCTTGGCCACGGATTCCTCGGGCGTCAGCCCCAGGATGCGCGGGGCCACGACGGGCAGCACATCGAGAACCTCCAAGTGGAGCTTCACGAAGAAGAAGGTGGCGAGGAGCAGATCCAGCCCCTCCCGCACCTCACCCCGCTGAACCCCCTGCTCAAGGATGCTCCGGACCTGGAGGGCGGCCCCGAACAGGCGGCTCTGGATCGTTTCCTGGATGCCCTCGGTCCCCCGGACGATTTCCCCGCGTACGAGGCTGCGGAGGCCTGGATCCTGGCCGAGGCGCCGGCCGTAGATGCCCAGGACCTCCCACAGGCGCAGGGCGGTGTGGCGATCATCGGAAGGATCCGCCAGCTGCTTCAGCTCCTCGACCAGGGGCGGGATGCGGCGGTCCAGGAGGGCCGTGAACATGGCCTCCTTGCTGTCGAAGTGGTAATAGATCAGGGCCGGGTCGCAGCCCGCTTGCCGGGCGATGGCGCGCAGGCTGGCGGCACGCAGGCCGTCCCGGGCGAAAACCTCCTGGGCCGCGTTCAGGAGCTGGTCCGCATCCATTCGGGTGGGCTTGGGGCCGCGGGGACGGGAAGGGTGTGGAAGGGGCGCAGGAGAGGGCATGGGACTCCAATTCAACACGCGTTGAATATTGGGGTCCGTGCAGTCCTTGCGCAAGGTTTTATTTCATCGACCGTGGAAATAAAGTGCAGACCACAAAAAGCCCCCGGGGTTCCGGGGGCTCTTCAGAAGAAAACGGCCGGCTACTCGCTGGAGATGGGAACGACCGTGGTGTCTTCGATGGTGAGCACCTCGGCCTCTTCGAAGGCGATGCGGTTCTCTTCCACCTCGGCGACGGCGACCTGGCCCCAGAAGGATGCGAGCTTGGGTGCATCCTGGGCCTGGCCGTGCTTGTTCACGGGCACGATCACCTCGACCTTGGGGAAGGCGCCGCGCTGAAGCTGGTCGCAGCGCTTGCCCGCCACGACGACGAAGCGGTACTTGTTGGCGATTTCTTCCGGGACACGAACGATGGTGCGCTGGGTCATGGGGCACTCCGAACCTGGAAGCATAGCATCTGAAAGGGCTTCCAGCAATGGTCCGAACGGGCTCCTGGAGTAGGATTGGGTCTTCCGGGAGGGACCATGGAACGGGGCAAGCTCTGGCGGACCGCCTTCGGCGGCAACATCCGGCTCCTGGAGCTGAACGGGGCCGGGCTCACCGAGGACCTGGCCGCCAAGCGGCCGGCCTCCGGCGTGGCTTCGGCCGCCTGGATCGTGGGGCATCTGGTGGCCTCCCGGCGCCGGATCGTGAAGATGCTGGGCGGGAGCCTGCCGGAGGAACCGACCTGGGAACAGCACTATGCCCGCGGCGGTCCGGGAGCCACCGCCCACCTGGACTGGGCGGGGCTGCTGGAGGCCTTCCGGGCGACGGATCAGGCCCTGAAGACCGCCTTCCAGCAACTGGAGGACTGGGATCGCCCGACCCTGAACCCGGCCCTGGGCGCGGAACAGCCCCTGGAGCAGGTGCTGTCGTTCCTCTTCATGCACGAGTGTTACCACTTGGGGCAGATCGGCATCGTCCGCAAATTGCACGGCCTGCCAGGAGCCATCTGATGCAGATCATCCTGGGGATCACCGGCGGGATCGCCGCCTACAAATCCGCCGAGCTGGCCCGGCTGCTGGCCAACCAGGGCCATCGGGTGCGCTGCATCCTCACGGAGGCCGGGGCGCGGTTCATCACACCGCTCACGCTCACCAGCCTGACGGGCGAGCCCTGTTTCGGTGCCAACCCCGACCAGGGGGAATGGCGTGCCAATCCCAGCATCGAGCACATCGAGCTGGCCCGCTGGGCCGACCTGGTGGCCGTGGTGCCCGCCACGGCGAACATCCTAGGAAAGACCGCCAACGGCCTCGCCACGGATCTGCTCAGCACCGTCCTGCTCGCCACCCGGGCCCCGGTGCTCTGGGCTCCGGCCATGAACACGGGCATGTGGGAGCATCCCGCGGTGCAGGCGAACATCGCCCGGCTGCGCGCCTTCGGCCACGCGGTGGTGGAGCCCGGCGAGGGCACCCTGGCCTGCGGCGAGGAAGGATCCGGAAAACTGGCGGAGGTGGTCTCCATCGCCGAGGCCATCCAGATGCACGGCACACCCAAGCTGCGCAGCCTCCGCGGCCGCCGCGTGCTCATCACCTCGGGCCCCACGCGGGAGGACCTGGATCCGGTCCGCACGCTCACCAACCGCAGCACCGGCGCCATGGGCATCGAGCTGGCGCGGGCCTTCCGCGATGTGGGGGCCCAGGTCCAGCTGGTGCTGGGCGGCGACCTGCCGGCGCCCTGGGGCGTGGAGACCCTCCGCGTCCGCAGCGCCCAGCAGATGCTGGAGGCATGTGAGGCCCGCTGGGCGGATTCGGACGGCCTGGTGGCCGCCGCCGCCGTGGCGGATCAGCGCCCCGAAGCGCTGGCGCCCGAGAAGGTGAAGAAGGGCGACGGGCCCGAAACCCTGGTGCTGGTGCGGACACCGGACATCCTGGCGCGCCTCTCGGCTGCCCGGCGGGCAGATCAGTGGGTGCTCGGCTTCGCGGCCGAGAGCGAGAAGCACCTGGAGCAGGCCGCCGCCAAGCTGGTGAAGAAGGGGCTGGACGCCGTGCTGGTGAACGATGTTCAAGGCGGCCGGGCTTTCGGCGCCCAGGCCAACACCCTGACGCCCGTCACGGCCCAGGGCCCCCATGACCCCCTCGGGCCCCTGGCGAAGGATCAGCTGGCCCGGGCCGTGGTGCAGTGGTGGGCACACCGGCTGGAAGCCCGGGAGAGCGGCCGGTAATGCCTTAGAGGGCCGGGTCCATCCAGGGCAGCACATCGCTGGGGCGCCCGGCCACATTGCCCAGGCGCACCGCCACGACCACGATCCAGCCCTGGGGCCGCTGCAGCGAGCCCAGGTCCATGGTGAAGGGCTCCCCGGGTCCCGGCAGGTCGGGGCGCCGGCGCTCCAGCACGACCTCCCCGTGGTTGAAGACCTCCTCGGGCGAGGGCTTGGCGAGGGCCAGGGGAAGATACAGCACCCGGACCAGCTCCACCCCCGCCAGGGGATCCCCCTTCACATCCGCCGGAGGCAGCGTGAGCCGGACTTTGCGCAGGCCTTCCAGCCGGACCTCGGGGGCCTGGGCGGCCGCGCGCGGGCGGGGGATGGGATCGCCCTTCCGCCCGCAGTGGAAGATCAGGACGCCAAGCGTGATGGCGAGCAGCGGGTTTGCTAGGCTGGAGAATCGCATCGCCTCCATCATGCCCGATTCCGAGGTCCACCTATGCCCGTGACCAAGATCCTGATTGCGAACCGCGGGGACGATGACCCCTCCGGGGTCGAGCGGAGCGAGGGAGCGGGAGCGAAGCGATCGGGGGCAGGTCCCCGCGCAGGCCAGCGATCCAGCACCCCTGAGCAAAGGTGAGCCCATGCCCGTGACCAAGATCTTGATTGCCAACCGCGGGGAAATCGCGATCCGCGTGATCCGCACCTGCCGCGAGATGGGCATCCCCACGGTGGCCGTGTATTCCGAGGCCGATCGCGGCGCCCTGCATGTGCGCATGGCAGATGAGGCCTACTTCATCGGCCCCGCGGCGGCCCGGGAGAGCTACCTGGTGCTGGAGAAGATCCTGGATGTCTGCAAGCGCAGCGGCGCCGACGCGGTGCATCCGGGCTACGGCTTCCTGTCCGAGAACGCCGAAGCCGCCAGGGCTTTCCAGGCGGCGGGCATCACCTTCATCGGGCCTCGCCCCGAGTGCATCGTGAGCATGGGCTCCAAGACCGCCGCCCGGGAGGTGGCCATCGCTGCGGGCTGCCCCGTGGTGCCGGGCATCCAGGAGACCATGGCCGATGAGGAGCTGCTGGTCGCCTCCCAGAAGATCGGCTTCCCCGTGATGCTCAAGGCCGCCATGGGCGGCGGCGGCAAGGGCATGCGCCTGGTGCACAAGCCCGAGGAGTTCACTTCCTCGCTCGCGCGGGCGCGCGGCGAGGCGCTGTCCAGCTTCGGCGACGACAGCGTCTATGTGGAGAAGGCCATCGTCCAGCCCCGCCACATCGAGATCCAGATCTTCTCCGACACCCACGGCAACCATGTCTACCTGCACGAGCGCGAATGCTCCGTGCAGCGGCGGCACCAGAAGGTCATTGAGGAGGCGCCCAGCCCCCATGTGACGCCGGAGATGCGCAAGGCCATGGGCGAGGCGGCCCTCAAGGTGGCCCGGGCCGTGAACTATGTGGGCGCGGGCACGGTGGAGTTCCTGGCCGACGCCGACCGGAACTTCTACTTCCTGGAGATGAACACCCGCCTCCAGGTGGAACATCCCGTCACGGAATGGATCACGGGCCTGGACCTGGTGAAGTGGCAGATCCTCGTGGCCCGGGGCGAGCAGCTGCCCATGACCCAGGAGGAGATCCCCCTCAACGGCTGGGCCATGGAGTGCCGCGTCTACGCCGAGGACCCCGACAAGAACTTCATGCCGAGCCCCGGGAAGATCACCTTCCTGCGCACCCCCAGCGGCCGCAATGTGCGCGATGACAGCGGCGTCTACGAAGGGGCCGAAGTGCCCATGTTCTACGACCCCATGATCAGCAAGCTCAGCACCTGGGGGCCCACGCGCCTCGAGGCCATCGAGCGCATGCGCGCGGCCCTGGGCGAGTACCGCATCGGCGGCATCCGCCACAACATCGCCTTCCACGAGGCGCTGATGGAGCATGAGCCCTTCCGGGCCGGCGCCCTGCACACGGGCATGCTGGACAAACCCTTCTGGAAGCGGAAGGGGCAGGGGCCCGACCTGAAGTTCGCGGTGGCGGCGGCGCTGCTGCACGAGCTCGAAACCGAGCAGCGACGGGCCACCCAGCCGTCCGCCGGGGGCGAGGGGAAACCCGATGCCTGGAAGCACTGGGGCCGGTTCAACCGGTTGTAGGGAGACGCGCGTGAAACGGACCCTGATCCTCGGCAAGGACTCCCACGAGGTGGAGCTCATCCACCAGGACGGCGCGACGACGCTGGTCTGGGAGGGGGTGAGCCATCCCATCGACATCCTGGAGCTGGAACCCGGCTGCTATTCGATCCTCATGGAGGGCCGCTCGGTGGAGGTGCGCCTGGACCCGGCCAAGTCGCCGGACCCCGACACCCATGCCTACCGGGCGATGCTCTACGACGGCTCCTACGAATTCGCCCTGGTGGATCCCCGCCGGGCCCTCCTGGCGGGTTCCGGCGGCGCCGGGGCCGGTGGCGGCGTGCTGTCCTCGCCCATGCCCGGCAAGATCGTGAAATTGCTCGCGAAAGTCGGCGACTCCGTTCAGGAGGGCCAGACCCTCCTCGTCATGGAGGCCATGAAGATGCAGAACGAACTGAAGACCAGCACCACCGGGACTGTGACGGTCGTCCATGTCCAGGAGGGCGCCACCGTGGAGACGGGGGCTGCGCTTATCACTGTCGTGGCGCCCGAAACCTGAATGAAGGTTTATCTGAGCCGTTCTTACTTCAGGTCATGCAAAAGTTACAAATGACCTCCCTTTCTTGAAAATCAAGGAAACTGCATCAATCAGGCGGCTTGTAGCGGGGCATGCTTGAAGATAAATTCCTATCGATTCATGATGTAGATAATTCGATTTAATTTTTCCATATTTATGTCGGGAACCTTTTTTGGGTTGCATGAAGTCCCTCTCCGGGACTAGCTTGAGGCGTGATGCAAATCACTATTCCTGGAGGTGATATGAAAAAAACCTTGCTGTTCTTGCTGGCTGGAACGGCGTTGAGTCTTTCCGCCCAGCAGGGTCAGGCCTGGGTGGCTGGCCACCTGGGTCAGACCATTTTCGAGAAGGACAAGAACCTTGCTAAGCCTGGGATTGAGCTGAAGGATCAGCTCCACTACGGTCTGGGTGTTGGGCATTGGTACACCGATCGTTGGGGCCTGGACCTCCGCGCCCTGCATAACGACCTGAAGGCCGACAAGATCCCTGGTGCTCCCACCGGGGATGAGACCCACCTGCTGGCCTCGGGCCTGTTCAACTTCCGTCCCGGCGCTGAGAACTGGTATCCCTACCTCTCCGCTGGTTTCGGCGGGACGAATGTGAACAAGAAATACTCCCCCAGCGGCAAGGAGACCACCCGCCTCAACTACCACGGCGGGCTCGGCGTCATGGGCAAGCTGGCCGAGAACTTCATGCTCGACCTGAATGTCAAGGCTGTGAGCGTGGAGCTTCCCAAGTCGCGCATGGAGTATCTGGCGACGCTGGGCCTCGGTTACACCTGGGGCGGTGCCAAGAAGGCCGCTCCGGCCCCCCCGCCGCCGCCTCCCCCGCCCGCTCCCGAGCCAAAGCCCGAGCCGGTTGCACCGCCGCCGCCGCCTCCCCCGCCCGCTCCCGAACCGGAAGTGGTGAAGCCAGTGCCGCCGCCGCCGCCCGCCAAGATCGTTCTGGACGAGGCCGTGCTGCACTTCGCCAATGGCAAGGCGGACCTGGGTCCGGACGCCACCGCGGCCATCCAGAAGGTGGCTGACGGCCTCAAGGCCTACCCGGGCAACTACAAGCTCGAGGTGAGCGGTCACACCTCCTCCGTGGGCGGCAAGGCCCTGAACAAGTCCCTGGCCAAGCGCCGGGCCGACGCGGTTGCCAAGGTCCTGGTGGACTCCGGCATCCCCGCCTCCAAGGTCACCACCGTGGGCGTAGGCCCCGACAAGCCCATCGCCGACAACGCGACCAAGGAAGGCCAGGCCAAGAACCGCCGCGTGGAGATCGATGTGCAGGTCAACGACGGCAAGACCGAGGTCCGCAAGACCGAGACCGGAGTCGTCGATGGCGCCGCCGCTCCGGCTCCTGCGCCCAAGAAGTCCGTGAAGAAGGCCGCCAAGGCCACCAAGTAGGCCGAGCCCACGAACAGCGGGGGCTGTTGCCCCCGCTGTTCTCTTAAGGAGAGCCTTCATGTCGATGAAAGACGAGTTCAAGGCCTTCATCATGAAGGGGAATGTGGTCGATCTGGCCATCGCCGTGGTCGTGGGCGGCGCCTTCGGCAAGATCATCACGGCCTTCGTGGACGGGATCGTCATGCCGCTGGTGACCTATGTGCTTCCCGCCAACATCAAGTGGGAAGAGTGGGTTCTCGGCAAGTTCCGCATCGGCGCCGTGCTCGGCGCCACGGTGAACTTCCTGATCATCGCCCTGGTGATCTTCCTCGTGCTGATCAAGTTCCTGGGCAAGTTCATCAAGAAGGAGGAGGCCCCGGCCGCCCCCACCACCAAGGAATGCCCGGCCTGTCTGGAGCAGGTGCCCCTCAAGGCCACCCGCTGCAAGCACTGCACGAGTTCGCTGTAGCCGCAGGTCGGGTTGCGGCCCGAGGCTGCCATGAAAGGGCCCGGTCTTCCGGGCCCTTTCCCTTGTGAACGCAAGGGTTCCCGTGGTGAACTGGAGCTTCAACCCCGGGGCGCTTGGGTGCGCCCCCCGACGCACGAGGGCGCCGATGAGCGAGCAAGCTCCGGTTAAGAAATATTCGGTTTTCCTTCCCAAGACCGATTTCCCGATGAAGGCGGACCTGCCGCAGCGCGAGCCGAAACGGCTGGAGCGCTGGAAGGCCGAGAGCCTCTATCGCCGCATCGAGGCGAAGCGGAAGACCGATAACGCCGCCGGCAAGGGTAAGGGCCGCGAGGTGCTGCACGACGGCCCGCCCTACGCCAACGGCGCGATCCACATGGGCCACGCGCTCAACAAGATCCTCAAAGATGTGGTGGTGAAGTCCCGGTGGATGGAGGGCTACGAATCGCCGTATGTGCCGGGCTGGGATTGCCACGGCCTGCCCATCGAGCATGCGGTGGAGAAGGATCTCGGCCCCAAGCGGCGGGAGATGAGCCGCGCCGACTTCCTCCAGAAGTGCCGCGTCTACGCCCAGAAGTGGATCGACACCCAGCGCACGGCCTTCCAGCGCCTCGGCGTGCTGGGCGCCTGGGAGCAGCCCTATGTGACCATGGACCCCCGCTACGAGGCGGAAACGGTGCGCCACCTGGCCAAGCTCTTCGACAGCGGCTCCGTCACCCGCAAGCTGAAGGTCGTCCACTGGAGCTATGGCGCCCGCACGGCCCTGGCTGAGGCGGAGGTGGAATATGCCGACAAGACCAGCCCCGCCATCACCGTGGCTTTCCCGGTCGCGGATTCCGAGGCCAAGCGGCTGGAACTGCCCACGCCGATGTTCGTGCCCATCTGGACCACGACGCCCTGGACTCTGCCCAGCAACCTGGCCGTGGCCATGCACCCTGACCTGGAATACGCTGTCGTCCGCGTCCGCGTGGGTGACACGGACCGCCACTACATCGTGGCGGTGACCCTGCGCGAGGACTTCGGGAAGAAGCTCGGCGCCGACCTGCACACCGTGGAGATCCGCAAGGGCAAGGAATTCCAGACCCTCGTGGCCCGGCATCCCTGGATCGATCGGCAGAGCCCGATCCTGCTGGCGGACTATGTCGTCGCCGACACCGGCACGGGCCTGGTGCACACCGCGCCCGACCACGGCGTGGACGACTTCAACCTGGCGCATCATCTGGGCCTGCTCCAGCTGGTGGGCCCCGACGGCAAGTTCCTGCCCGCGGTGAATGACCCGGAGCTGGAGGGGAAGAACATCTTCGACTGCAATCCCCTGGTGGTGGAGCGGCTGAAGCGGGAAGGGCGCCTTCTCCACGAGGAGACCCTGACCCACAGCTATCCCCACTGCTGGCGCACCAAGACGCCCATCCTCTTCCGGGCCACCGAGCAGTGGTTCATCACCATGGATTCGGAACTGGCCGGGAAAGGCCGTACCCTGCGCGAGCTGGGGCTCGAGGGCGTGGAGCGCACCCAGTGGATCCCCGCCCAGGGCCAGAACCGCATCCACGCCATGATCGAGGGCCGCCCCGACTGGTGCATCAGCCGCCAGCGTGCCTGGGGCACGCCCATCACCGTGCTGCGCTGCGAAGCCTGCGGCGAGCCGCTGGTGGCCGATGCCATCTTCGAGGCTGCGGCCACGGCCATCGAGGCGGGCGGCATCGAGGCCTGGGCCGACCTCCCCGTGGACCGCCTGGTCCCTGCGGGGGCCCGGTGTGCCTGCGGCTCCACGGCCTTCCAGAAGGAAACGGACATCCTGGATGTGTGGATCGACTCGGGCGTCAGCGCCTCCGTCGTGTGCGCTTCGCACCCGGAACTGACCCGCGATGACTACGGCAAGTTCATCTACCTCGAGGGCTCGGATCAGCACCGGGGCTGGTTCCACAGCTCTCTGCTCTTCAACCTCGCCGCCACGGGCACCAAGCCCTACAAGCAGGTGGTCACCCACGGCTTCGTGCTGGACGGCAAGGGCCAGAAAATGTCCAAGAGCCTGGGCAATGTCATCACGCCGGAGGAGATCCTGAAGACCCTGGGCGCCGACATCCTCCGCTGGTGGGCCGCCTCCTGCGACTACAGCGAGGACATCCGCATCTCCAAGGAGATCCTCGACCGCAGTGCCGACGCCTACCGCAAGATCCGCAACACCCTGCGCTTTCTGCTGGGCGCCCTGGCGGATTTCGACCCGGCCCGGGATGCCGTTGCGCCTGCGGACCTCGCACCCCTGGACCGCTGGGTGCTGGATGCCTTTGCCCGCACCACGGTGGAGGCCCGGGACGCCTACACCCGCTTCGAGTTCCACCGCGCCACCCAGGCCATCCACGGCTTCTGCCAGCTGGAGCTGTCGGGCCGCTACTTCGAGATCATCAAGGATCGCCTCTATTGCGATGCCCTGGATTCGCCCCGCCGCGCCAGCTGCCGCCAAGCTTGCTGGGAACTGGCCCAGGGGCTCTGCACCCTGCTGGCCCCGGTCATGAGCTTCACGGCCGACGAAGCCTGGGAGCAGATCCCGGGATGCTCGGGAAGCGTGCACGAGCAACGGTTCCCGGAGCTCAAGGCTCCCGCTGGCGAGCCGAAGTGGGAGAAGTTGTGGCAGGTGCGCGAAGCCGTCCAGGCCGCGATGGAACCCCATCGGGCCGCCAAGACCATCGGCACGAGCCTGGATGCCGCCGTGGCCATCACGCTCGGAAGCGAGGCCGACTGGGATCTCCTGACTGGTCTCGGCGAATCGCTTGACGACCTCCTTGTGGTTTCCTCCATCGCCCGGGGCGTAGATCCGAGCGCCAGCAACGGCCCCATCGTCCTCGTCACCCCCCATGAGGGCGAGAAGTGCCCCCGCTGCTGGAACCGCAAGGGCGGCCATGGCGCCGGTGAGGACGCAGCCCTCTGCGTCCGCTGTGCCGCGGTGGTGGCCTAGTGCGCCGTCTGCCCTGGCTGCTGCTTCCAGCCTTCGCCCTTGCCGCGGATCTCGGCTCCAAGGCCTGGATTCTCCGGACCCTGGGCGAGAGCGAGTCCCTGCCCGTCATCCGGGGTTTCTTCTACCTGACCCTGGGCTTCAACCGCGGCGCCATCTTCGGCAGCCTCACCTGGCTGCCGGCGGCGGCGCGGTTCGTTCTTTTCGCGGTGGCGGGGCTGGCGGCGCTGATCTACTTCGGCCGCCTCTTCCTGGCCAGGGAAACGCCCACCTGGGACCGCGTGGCCCTGGGCCTCATTCTCGGCGGGGCGCTGGGAAATGGGATCGATCGCCTCTTGCGCGGTGCCGTGGTGGACTTCCTCGACTTCGTCTTCGGCACTTGGCACTACTGGACCTTCAACCTTGCCGACAGCTTCATCCTCGTGGGCGCCGTCCTCTACGGCCTGCGGATGCTCCTGGCGCCGAAGGTTGAGCACACGACCACTGAGAACTGATCCACCCCGAAGGCCCGAACGCCGGCCTGGTTCGTTATCCGTCGTGTCGCGTGTCTTCGCGGTGAATCACTTTTATTGGGCTTCGATGGCCTTGAGCAGCGCAGGGTCCTTGGGCAGCTGATCCACTTCGGCGAGTCTTGGGACGAGGCGCTTCCAGAAGGGTTCTGCGGCGAAGACTCGCTTGAAGAGGGGGAGCGCTTCGTCGCGCTGACCGCTGGAGGCGAGGGCCACCGCCTGCCAGAAGGGCATCTCCCAGATGCCGGGGGCCAGCCGGGCGGCGGCTGCGTAGGCGGCCTTGGCTTCGGGCCACTTGGCGGCGGTGACGAAGCCATCGCCCTCGTCCATGAGCCGGTAGGCCCGCCGCAGCTGGATGAGGCGGCCCAGCTCCTTCAGGGGATCGGGGTGGTCCTCCACCCGCAGGTCGAAGAGGCGGTCGTTCCAGGGCTGGCCGGAGGGCTTCCCTTTCACGACGAGGATGGCCGCGCTCTGCTGGCCGCGGATGTCGCCACCCTCGGCCTGGGCGGCGCGGAGGGCCGCCAGGAGGCGATCCGCGAGATCGCCTGGAGCGGCGCGGAAGGCCCGGGCCATGGCCGGCCAGACCGTGGCCTTGTCCATGAGATTGGCCTCCACCGTGAACCCCTCGCCCACCTCGTGGCCCGCCGCCTGGATGCACTTGGCGCCCGTGTGGGCGGTGGCTCGGCCTTGGGCGTCCACCATGGCCACCTGCCGCACCTCGCGGTCGCCGTCGGCCGCCAGCAGGGCCTTCAGGGCCTCGGGCGCGGGTTGGCCGGCCTTCATGAGCGCCAGCCCCAGGGTGCCGTAGCTGGGATCGGTGAAGCTTTGTGTCGCCACGGCGCCGACGCCGGGCTCGGCCCAGGGCACCGAGGCGCCCACCGAGAACCAGTGGCTCTGCACCGCCACGCCCAGGTCCCCGGTGACCGGGTCCCGGGCCACGATGGAATAGGTGTGGATGGGGCGGCGCGGAGCCGCGGGATCCGGCTGCGATGCCAGAAGGGGCAGGGACAGAGCCAGGAGAAGGGCGCGCATGGAGGCCTCGGGGGAATGCCCCACCATACCAGCGGGCGCTGGATCCGCGGCCAACCCCGAGGGCCTCATCCCCAGGTCGAGCCAGGGCCTACCGGCAGCCTTCCTCGCGCGGAGGCCAGCCGTCAAATCTCTCCGGCGCCGGGAATCTCCACCACGAACACGCTTCCCCCGGTGGGGTTCGCCTCCACCCAGATCCGGCCGTCGTGGGCCTCGGCCACCAGCTGGCAGAAGGCGAGGCCCAGGCCTGAACCGGACAGCGTGTTCGCGCCCTCCTTCTCGAGGCGTACGAACTTCCCGAAGATCCGTTCGCGCATGTGCTCGGGGATTCCCTTTCCCTGGTCGTAGACCGCCACGCGAACGCCGGTTCGGGTGGATCGCGCCTCAAGTCGAGTCTGGCTGCCGGTGGGAGAGTATTTGAGGGCGTTGTCGAGGAGGTTCAGCAGAAGCCTCCGCAGGAATTCCTGGTCGGCCTCGACCTCCAGATCGGGTGGGCACTCCCAGACCAGCTCCTGGCCTCGGGATTGGACCAGGGACTCCACTTCTTTGAGCAGATGGGGAATCCAGGTGCCCAGCGGAATGACGACTTTCCGGAGCTCCAACCCGATCTGCTCCGCACGGCCGATGTCGAGGATGTTCTGGATCATGCGTCCCATGCTGTGGGCCGTGTCCAGGAGGCGGCGGAGCTGAATCCGCGAGGCCGGATTGTTGTCATCCCTCCCGTCCAGGACCTCCAGGCCCACCTGGATGGTCGAGAGCGGGTTCTTGAGGTCGTGCACGATGAACTCGAAGAGCTGCTCCCGCTGCTTCTGGAGATCCAGCAGGTTGTCCCGTTCCGCCAGGACTTCGGCTTGCAGCCGCTTGAGGCGCATCAAGCTGCGGACCCGGACGATCAGTTCTGCGGAGAGGACGGGTTTCCGAAGGAAATCGTCCCCTTTAACCCGGAGGGCCTGGGCATGGATCTCGGGGCGCTCGTCCCCCGTCAGGAAGATGATGGGCAACAGCTCGCCGTTCGGGATGTCCCGGATGCGGCGGCAGGTCTCCAGCCCATCCATGCCGTCCATGTGGATGTCCAGAAGCACGAGATCCGGCTGGAAGGAGGAGAGCTTCTCCAGGGCCCGTTCGCCGCCCTCGGCCGTCTCCACCTCGTAGTAGCCGCGCTCCAGCATGGCGCGGAGGCTCCGCCGCGCCAAAGGATCATCATCGACCACCAGGACCTTGGCCCCATGGTCAGCGCGGCGAATGAAAATGGATTCATCCTTCATTCCTGACCTCAGAAGGGTTTTCGGAGCCTGGCCCGAGGGTATCAAAAAATCAGCAGCGCATTGTAAAAACAACACGACAAGCGTAGCCCCGGCCACCCCCGGTCGGGGTCGACCGAGGGCCTATCGATCCGTTCAGGCCATGGATGAGGCGTCGGCCGTTACCCGGCAGGAGAGGGCCGGTGGTGTTCTATCCCTTCACCAAACCATCCACATAGACCCACTTCCCGTTCTCCCGGGCGAAGGTGCTGGTCTCGATGTGGAGGCTGCGGCGGCCGTTGGCCTGGAGGCTGGCATGGAAGGTGACGACGCCGGTGTCATCGGCCTTGCCGCCTTTCTCCTTGCTGACGATCTTCAGGCCCACGCAGCTGACGGACTTGCAGTACTGGGCCAGCTCCTCGCGGTTCTCTTCGGCGCGCTTGGCCTCGGGCCGGGTGGCGATGAGGTAGTCCACCTTGCCGAGCGCATAGGCCGAGAAGCGGGAGCGCATGAGCAGCTCCGCCGTCTCCGGCGCCGCTTTGCCCGCATGGTAGGGGCCGCAGCAATGGTCGTAGGGCTTCTTGGAGGTGCAGGGGCAGGGGCGGGACATGATTCAGCCCTTCATGGGGATGTGGAGGCCGATGGCTTCGGCGTGCTCGCGGGCGCTCTCGTAGCCGGCGTCGGCGTGGCGGAAGACGCCCATGGCGGGATCGTTCCAGAGGACGCGGGTGATGCAACGGTCGGCCCGCTCCGTGCCGTCGGCCACGATGACCACGCCACTGTGCTGGCTGAAGCCCATGCCGACGCCGCCGCCATGGTGGAAACTCACCCAGGAGGCGCCGCCGGAGGCCGCGGTCAGGGCGTTGAGCAGCGGCCAGTCGCTGACGGCATCGGAGCCGTCCTTCATGGCCTCGGTCTCGCGGTTGGGGCTGGCCACGCTGCCGCTGTCCAGGTGGTCGCGGCCGATGACGATGGGGGCCTTCACCTTACCGGTTCGCACCAGGTCGTTGAATTTGAGGCCCGCGAGATGGCGCTCGCCAGCCCCGATCCAGCAGATGCGGGCGGGCAGACCCTGGAAGGCGATCTTCTCCTTGGCGGCCTTGAGCCAGCGGATCATGCCCTCGTTCTCGGGGAACAGTTCCATCATGGCGGCGTCGGTCACGGCGATGTCCTCGGGGTCGCCCGAGAGCGCGGCCCAGCGGAAGGGGCCGATGCCCTTGCAGAAGAGGGGGCGGATGAAGGCGGGCACGAAACCCGGGAAGGCGAAGGCGTTCTCGAAGCCCGCCCGCTTGGCCTGGGCGCGGATGTTGTTGCCGTAGTCGAAGACGACCGAGCCCCGGCGCTGGAACTCGACCATGGCTTCTACATGGGTGCGCATGGAGGCCAGGGCACGCTGCACATAGGCCTCGGGCTGCGCCTGGCGCATGTCGGCCGCCTGTTCGAGCGACATCCCCGCGGGAATGTAGCCGTTGTATTCGTCATGGGCGGAGGTCTGATCGGTGACGAGCTGGGGCTGGAAGCCGCGCTTGAGGATCTCGGGCAGGATCTCGGCGGCGTTGCCCAGCAGGCCGATGCTGCGGGCCTCCTTCGCGTCCACATACTGATGAACCAGGGCCAGGGCCGTGTCCAGGTCATCCGTCCACTCGTCCAGGTAGCGGGTGTCCAGGCGCTTCTGGATGCGCGTCCGGTCGACTTCGACGCACAGGGCCACGCCGCCGTTCATGGTGACGGACAGGGGCTGGGCCCCGCCCATGCCGCCGAGGCCTGCCGTGAGGGTCCAGGTGCCGGCCAGCGTGCCGTTGAAGTGCTGGCGGGCCGCCTCGGCGAAGGTCTCGTAGGTGCCCTGTACGATGCCCTGGCTGCCGATGTAGATCCAGCTGCCGGCGGTCATCTGACCGTACATCATCAGGCCCTTCTGATCGAGCTCGCGGAAGTGCTCCCAGGTGGCCCATTTCGGCACCAGGTTGGAATTGGCGATGAGGACGCGGGGCGCGTCGGGGTGGGTCTTCACCACCCCCACGGGTTTGCCGCTCTGCACCAGCAGGGTTTCGTCGTCGTTGAGGTGCTTCAGCTCCTTGACGATGGCGTGGAAGCAGTCCCAGTTGCGGGCCGCCTTCCCCAGGCCGCCGTAGACCACCAGATCCTCGGGCCGCTCGGCCACCTCGGGATCGAGGTTGTTCATGAGCATGCGCAGCGCGGCCTCCTGGACCCAGCCCTTGCAGTGCAGGTGGGTGCCGCGGGGCGCGGTGATGATGGGGGCATCAGAGGCGGTGGTCATGGGAGACTCCGGTGGAACCCCCTAGTTTCCCACGCCTTCCGAGGGACGGCGATCAAGACCGTCGGAGGATGGCCAGGGCCCGCTCCAGTTCAGCCCTCATGGCGGCTGGAGATTCCGCATGGTGGATGCTCCCGTGCCCGGGCAGCACCCAGGTGAAGTCGAACGCGAGCAGCCTTTCCAGACTGTCAAGCTGGCGCTCCCAGGAGTGCCAATTGTAGGCCTTGGAGGCAGATAGCCGGCGTTTGTCCGGGTTCCACCAGAGGTGATCCCCCGTGAAGAGGAAGTCCCGGTAAAGCAGGCAGACGCTTCCGGCCGAGTGGCCGGGGGTGGGGATCAGCAGCAGGTCCTCCGCCAGGGCGACGGATGCCTCGCCGTCCACGAGGCGCTCCATGCCCATGAAGCCGTCGGCCTGGTGCATGACGCGCTCGCAGCCGAACCGCTTGCGATAGGACTCGTGGTCCGCCACATCGTCCTGATGGCTGAGAACCAGCATGGCCACGCCGCCCAGGGCCTCGAGGCTCTTCATGAGGGGCTCGGCGGCCCGGGGCGAATCCATGAGGACATTGCCAGCTGGTCGGCGGATCAGGTAGCTCCAGGCCCCGAAGCTCTTCTCGCTGGTGTAGCCGCAGAAGAAGACATCCTCGGCCAGGGGATGGGGAAAGGCCTGGGCGGCGGCCGCAAGGTCCGCCTTGTCGTCGGTTCCGATGGATCCCACAGGGCAGGCCACCAGGGCCATGGAGGCCCGCATCCGCGCCAGGGCATCACAGGGCTGGGTGTGGACCTTCGCATGGTCGCCGCCATCCCCGAAAGTCTCCGGCGCGAACTGATAGCAGGTGCCGCAGTCGATGCAGGTGCGATCCACGAAGAAGGAACCCGGAATGTTGTCGGGATGGGCATCGGTGCGTCGGGCCATGAACCCTCCGTTCCTTCGATGCCTCAGCGGTTCACCATGTGCATTGCCGCCTCGGGGTAGCGGGTGCCCGCGGCGGCGCCGGGAGGGAACAGGCCATTCAGTTCCTGGAGTTCGCCGGGGCAGAGGACCTGGTCGAGGGCAGCGAGGTTCTCGTCCAGGCGATCCCGGCGCTTGGTGCCGGGAATGGGGACCACATCGCCGCCCTGGCCCAGCACCCAGGCCAGCGCGAGTTGGGAAGCCGTGCAACCGCGGGCGGCGGCCATGTCCTCAAGGCGGGCGACGAGGTCCAGGTTCTTCTGGAAGTTCTCCCCTTGGAACCGTGGGGAGTTGCGGCGGTAGTCGCCAGGCTCGAAATCCTCGAACCGCTTGATCTGGCCCGCGAGGAAACCCCGGCCGAGCGGGCTATAGGGCACGAAACCCACGCCCAGCTCCCGGCAGGTTTGCAGCAGGCCCTCTTCGGGGTCGCGGGTCCACAGGGAGTACTCGGATTGCACGGCGCTGATGGGATGCACGGCGCAGGCCCGGCGCAGGGTGGCCGGACTGACTTCGGATAGCCCGAGGAACCGGACTTTGCCCGCCTGGACGAGCTCGGCCATGGCGCCGACGGTGTCCTCGATGGGCACCTCGGGATCCACACGGTGCTGATAGTAGAGGTCGATGACCTCCATGCCCAGACGCTTGAGGCTGGCTTCGCAGGCCGTGCGGACATAGTCGGGGCGCCCGCAGACGCCACGCACGGTCGGGTCGTTGGGATCGCGCAGGATTCCGAACTTCGTGGCGATCACCACACGGTTCCGGACTCCCGCCAGGGTCTTCCCCACGAGGATCTCGTTGAGGTGGGGGCCGTACATGTCGGCCGTGTCGAAGAAGGTGACGCCGCGGTCCACCGCGTGGTGCAGGGTGGCCGCGGATTCCGCATCGTCGCGGTGACCGTAGAAGTCCGACATGCCCATGCAGCCCAGGCCGAGGGCGGAAACGATGAGTCCCTGGGTTCCGAGGGGGCGGGTCAGCATGAAACCTCCTTCGCGCTTGATGCGCATGAGAAAGGCTTACCACCAAGACACCAAGGCACCAAGAACCGCGCAAGCCATCGCTCGTGCTTTTCCTGGTGCCTTGGTGGTGAACGCTTCTTCTTCCGAGGAATGCCGGACGGGTCGGATCAGCGGTGCTCGATCACATCCTTGGCTTCGAAGCGAACCTTGGGCGTGCTCGCATACTTGTCATCCGCCGCGCGATATCCCAGGGGGCAGGCGCTGATGGTGGTGTAGCCGGTGCCTTTGAGCCCGAGGATCTCATCGTACTTGGCGGGCTCGATGCCCTCGAAGGGGCAGGCATCCACGCCGAGGAGGGCGGCGGAGGTCATGAGGTTGCCCAGGGCGATGTAGGTCTGGCGGGCCGCCCACTCATGGATGACGGCGTGGCGGGGCCCCTTCACGAGGTCGCCCATCATGTAGCCCTTGTAACCGGCGAGGCTCTCCGGAGTGACGCCGCGAACCTCGGCGATGCGGGCGATGAAGCGGTCGACATCGGCCTCGGTGATGTCCTGCTTGGCCGTGAGGACCACCAGGTGGCTGCAGTCTTCCACCTGGGATTGGTTCCAGGAGGCGGGCCGCAGCTTGGCCTTGAGGGCGGGGTCGGTGACCACGATGAACTTCCAGGGCTGCAGGCCGTAGCTGGAGGGCGTGAGGATCAGTGACGCTTCGAGCGCGGCCCAGTCGGCCGGGGAAATCGGCTTCGTGGGATCGAACTTCTTGGTGGCGTAGCGCCAGTTGAGTTGTCGGAGCAGGCTTTCGCCGGAGATGGTGCTCATGGATGCCTCAGATCGGGGGTGGAGATGAATCAGATCGCCTGCTGAATGCGGGCCCGCAGCTGATCGATGGGGAGGGCCCCCACGATGCGGTCCAGGGGCTTGCCGTCCTTGAAGATCACGAGGGTCGGCATGCTCAGGACATCGTACTGCTCGGAGAGCGGCGTGAAGTCGTCCACATTCAGTTTGGCGAAGGCGGCCTTGCCCTGGAATTCCGCGGCAAGGATCTCGGTCACGGGGGCCAGTTCCCGGCAGGGTGCGCACCAGGGAGCCCAGAAATCCACAACGGTGAGGCCCTTGGCCACGGCGTCGGGGAAGGTGGCATCGGTCAGGTGCTGGATGAGGTCGGACATGCCGGAACTCCTGTGGAGACCTTCCAGATTAACGGATCTGGAAGGTTTCTCGGTCATGACATTATCCCCCTTCAGGCGCCCTTGGCCCAGCGCGCCGTGGCGGAGGCGAGGCGCTGGCCGAGGAGTTCGGCGCTCCTGCGGTCCGCCAGGTTGGGCTCGACCTCGGGGGCCACCTGGCCCGCCTGGGCCATGAGGCCGGTGTAGCTGCCGAGGCGGTTGATACCCTCCTCGTTGTAGGGCAGTTCGGCGTTGCCGATCCACACCATGCCGTGCTGCATGGCGAAGATCATCAGGGACTGGAGGGTGTTCAGCTTGTCGCCGCTGGGGCTGCCGCTGATGGTGAAACCGGCGGCCAGCTTGTCCTTCCACTTCCGCTCGCTCCAGGGCTTGGAGCTGGCGTCCATGAAGGTCTTGAAGGGGCCGCTGACATTGCCCATGTAGGTGGGGCTGCCGAAGATGATGGCGTCCGCGGCTTCCAGGTCCGCCCAGTGGGCATCAACCTCCTCGACGGGAACCAGCAGGACCTTGGTGCCGGGGATGGCCTCCGCGCCGGCCTTCACGCTCTCGGCCACCACCTTGGTGTGGCCGTAGCCGCTGTGGAACACGATGGAAATCTGGCTCATCTCTTATCTCCTTTTCGGGTGCTTGCATTCACTTCGCCCGTGATCCAGACTTTAGATGCTTACGATCGAAAAGAAAGTAGGCACTAATTTGGAAGGTAGGCACCCAATGGTAAGTAAACCGTGTTCCCTCGCTCCCAATGTCCTCAGCGCCCAGTGTCCGACTCGGCAGGCGCTGGATCTCATCGCGGACAAGTGGACGACCCTGCTCATCTACCTCCTGTCGAAGGGGAAGCAGCGCTATGGCGACCTCCATCGTCAGGTGGGCGGCATCAGCCAGAAGATGCTCACCCAGACGCTGCGCAAGCTGGAGCGGGATGGCCTCGTCACGCGCCATGTCTTCCCCGAGGTGCCGCCCCGCACGGAATACGAGCTGACGAAGCTGGGCCACACGCTCATCGGGCCCCTGGGCGCCCTCTGCGAGTGGGCGGGTACACACCTGTCGGAGCTGGAGCAGGCCCGCAAGCGCTATGACCACCTCCAGAAGAAGGCCGCGCTCAGCGCCTGAAGCGCTTCAGATCTGCGGGCGTGTCCAGGTCCGCAGATCCGCCCGGAAAGGGCAGGGCGGTCGCCCCCTCGCGCAGGAGGATGGCCTTGGCGCCCCGATCTCCGCGCAGGGCCAGCAGATCGGGGAAGAGGCGTCGGGGCAGCACCGCGGGGACTCCGAGGGTGCCTTCGTAGGCGCAGGCGGCGGGCCGGCTGGGATCGGCGGCGGCCAGGGCCAGGAGGCGCCTGAGCAGGGCCGCGTCCACCTCGACTTGATCCACTGCCAGGATCAGCACAGCTTCCACCGCCAGGGGCAGGGCGGCGATGCCTGTGCGGAGGGAGCTGGCCATGCCCTCGGCCGCCTGGGGGTTGGGGAGGAACTGCACCCCCTCGACGCCAGGGCCCGGGTCGCCTTCCCCGATGATGGCCACCACGGGCGCACAGCCGGCCTCCAGGGCCACCCGCGCGGCCCGGCGGAGCAGGGTGTCTCCGCCAATTAGGAGCTGGGCTTTCGGTCCGCCCATGCGACGGCCCGCTCCCGCCGCCAGGATCACGGCGGCGATCATGAGGTCGACACGGCCGTCCGGGTCGCCCGGAGAGAGCCGCCCGTGCGGCCTCGGAAACGGGCTTGGATCTCCGCCAGCACGGCGAGGGCGATGGTGCCGGGATCCTCCGCTCCGAGGTCCAGGCCCACGGGGCTGTGAAGGCGATCTCCACAGTGGAGGCCTTCGGAGGCCAGCTCGGCCACCATCTTGGCGCTGCGGGCCCGGCTGCCCATGAGGCCGAGATAGGGGGCGCTGGAGTTCGCGAGCAGGCGCAGGGCCTCCAGGTCCTTCAGGTAGTTGTGGGTCATCAGCACCACGGCGCTGTGCGCGTCCAGCCCGAGATCCGGGATCCGCTGCGTGGGGTGGCCCGCGAGAACCCGGCTGGCCTCGGGGAAGCGCTCGGGGCGGGCGAAGGCCGGGCGGTGATCCAGCAAACCCACCCGCCAGCCGAGTTCCTTCGCGAGGCGCACCAGGGGGCGGCTGTCATCGCTGGCGCCCAGGATCCAGAGGGCGATGGGAGGGGGGATGACCTCCAGGATTTCCCCCGCGCCGGCGATGTCCCCGTCGTCCAGGCGGCGGCGCGGGAAGCCCTCGCCGATGGCGGTGGTCATCCGGAGGGTGCGCCGGTGGCGGAGCACCGCCTCGGCCCAGCCCACCCAGACCGGCGGCGAGGCGGGGGCGAGCCGCTCCACCAGGATGTCCAGGACCCCTTCGCACCCGCTGCCGCTGCCCCAGACGAGGTCCGCCTCGCCCCGGAGATCGTAGCGGAGCAGGCGCGGAACGCCGTCGGCCAGCACCTCCCGGGCCCGGGCCAGGACCTCGCCCTCCAGGCAACCCCCGCTGAGGGAGCCCCGCAGCACCTGCTCGCCATCGGTGAGCAGCCGTGAGCCGGGCCGCCGGTAGCTGGAGCCTTCGACGCGAAGCAGGGTGGCCAGAGCCAGCGGCGTCGCCTGTTCCCGGATGAGGGCCAGGATGTCCTGCAATTCTTTGTGCATTCCAGGATTATGCCTTGCGGAGCGCCGGAGGGAGGAGCGGCAGGCTCCGCATGCGTTTGCCGGTGGCGGCGAACACGGCATTGCCCACGGCCGGGGCCAGGGGCGGCAGGCCAGGTTCTCCTACGCCGCCTGGGGGCAGATCGCTGGGCACGAAGTGGACCTCCACCTTGGGCATGGACGGCAGCAGGAGGATGGGGTGTTCCGAGAAGCTGGAGGCGGTCACGCGGCCATCCTTGAGGGTGATCTCGTCGTAGAGGGCGGCGCTCA
This sequence comes from Geothrix sp., assembly GCF_020622065.1. NCBI lineage: Bacteria > Pseudomonadati > Acidobacteriota > Holophagae > Holophagales > Holophagaceae > Geothrix > Geothrix sp. The sequence continues at coordinate 1,278,442 of NZ_JAHRYQ010000001.1, forward strand.
GGCCGAAGGCGATGCCGCCTTCCATCTGGCCCTTCACATTCCGCGGGTTCAGCACCTGGCCGCAGTCCACGGCGCAGACCACGCGGTGCACACGGATCCCGCCGCCGGCCTTGGCTTCCACCTCGGCCACCTGGGCCACATAGGTGCCGCAGTCGAGGTAGGCATGGGCCGCGATGCCCCGGCCCCAGCCCTTGGGGAGCTTCCGCTTCCGCCACCCGGCCTTGTCCGCGGCCAGCTCCAGCACCGCGCGATAGCGCGCGGGATCGAACTCGTGTTGGCCCAGTTTCAGCGGGGCCTTCGGAAGGTTCTGGAGGCGGAAGTCCAGGGGATCCTTGCCGGCGGCGTGGGCCAGCTCGTCCAGGAAGCACTCGGTGACGAAGGGGTTGAAGCTGGCGGGCACGGCGCGCCAGAACCAGACAGGGACGGGCGTGTCACTCTGACCCCATTCCACATGGAGGTTGGGGATGTCGTAGGGGAGGTCCGCGGCCCCGGCCAACTCCACGGCCTCGGGAGGCCAGGGGAAGTGGTTCGAAGCGGCGATGGAGGGGCCGGCGAACCGGTGCATCCAGGCCACGGGCCGGCCCTTCGCATCCAGACCTGCCTCCAGTTCGTGGAGGGTGGCGGGGCGGTAGCCGTCGTGCTGGAAGTCGTCGGGGCGCGTCCACTGCACCTTCACGGGGGTGCCCACGGCCTTGGAGCAGGCCACGGCATCGAGGACGAAGTCGGCCATGGCCCGGCGCCCGAAGCCGCCGCCCGCCAAGGTGACCTGGATCTCGATGCGGTCCGCCTTCAGGCCCGTGAGCCTCTCCACGAAGGGCAGGGCCATGCCCGCGGCCTGGGTGGGGGCCCAGATCATGCAGCGGTCCGGCCTGACATCGGCCACGGCGACCATGGGCTCCATGGTGGCGTGGGCCAGGAAGGGAGCGTCATAGGTGGCCTTGATCCGCTTGGCGGCCTTGGGCAGGGCCCGGGCGGCATCGCCCACCTCGCGCACCGTTTTGCCGGGGGACTTGAGCCGCTCCTCGAACTGCCGGCGGAGGGCGGCGCTGTCCAGCTTCGCGGCCGGCCCCTCGTCCCACTGCACCTTGAGCGCCTCGCGGCCCGCGAAGGCCGCCCAGGTGTCCTCGCCGAAGACGGCCACGCCGCTGGGGACCTCCAGCACCTGTTTCACGCCGGGCACCTTCAGGGCCGCGGAGGCGTCGAAGGATTTCACCTTGCCGCCGAAGACCGGACAGCGTTCGATGCTGGCCACCAGCATGCCGGGCAGGTGGAGATCCGTGGCGAACTGGGCCCTCCCGGTGACGAGGTCCGGGCCGTCCACGCGAGCCACATTCCGGCCGAGGATGCGGAAGTCCTTCGCGGCCTTCAAGGGCGGGTCGGCCGGGACCGGGAGCTTCGAGGCCCGGGCCGCCAGCTCGCCGTAGTCCAGGCTCCGCTGCGTGGGCGGATGCTGGATGCGGCCCCCGCGGGCCTGGCACTCGGCCTTCGGTGCGCCCCAGGTGTCAGCCGCAGCCTGCAGAAGCATCTCCCGGGCCTGGGCGCCCACCTTGCGGAGCGCCATCGTGGTGCTGCGGGTGGTCTGGCTGCCGCCGGTGACGCCGAGGTCGCCGAAGCGCGGCGCGGTGGAGGCCTGGAGGACCTTCACCCGGGACCAGTCCGCCTCCAGCTCCTCGGCGATGGTCATGGCCATGCTGGTGCGCACGCCTTGGCCGATCTCGGTTCGCGTGGCCCAGACGGTGACGGTGCCATCGGGATCGATCCGCAGCATGCCGTTGGGTTCGAAGGCGGGGGCTGGCGTCGGGGTGGCGGCGCCCTTCAGCTTCACCGGCAAGGTGAAGGCCAGGGTGAGCGCGCCCGTGGTCTTGAGGAAGTCACGGCGGGTGGTGCTCATGGTGCCACCTCCTTCCCCCGGCCCGCGGCCAGGTGGATGGCCTCGCGGATCCTCAGGTAGGTGCCACAGCGGCACACATTCTCCCCCATGGCCTGGTCGATGTCCCGGTCCGTGGGCTTCGGATGCTTGGCCAGCAGGGCCGCGGCGGTCATGATCTGGCCGGTCTGGCAGTAGCCGCACTGGGACACATCCGCCTCGATCCAGGCCTTCTGCAGGGGGTGGGTCCCACGGGGATCCAGACCCTCGATGGTGGTGATGCGCTGGGATCCGACATCGCCCACGGGGGTGATGCAGGACCGGGCCGGCTCCCCGCCCAGGTGCACGGTGCAGGCGCCGCAGAGGCCCTGACCGCATCCGAACTTGGTGCCGGTGAGCTTGAGGCGGTCGCGAAGCACCCATAGCAGCGGCATGTCCGGGGACGCCTCCACTGTATGCGAGCGGCCATTGACCGACAGGGTGAACACCGCCATGGGGCACCTCCGGATGTGGGATGGTCGCCATCATCCTACATCCGGTGTGAAGACAGGTGTCGAACCGGAAAAACTAGATTCGGCCACCCTCCAAAGGCACCTTCCGGATCCGCTTTCCCGTGGCCGAGAAGACGGCGTTCAGCACCGCGGGAATGGCGATGGGCACCGGTGGTTCGCCCATGCCGGAGGGGGCTTCGACGCTGGGCACCACATGGGTCTCCACGGCAGGCATGTCCTCGAGCCGCAGCAGGGGGAAGTCCTGGAAGGCCGTCTGCTGGGCCTGGCCCTTGTCGAAGGTGACGGCCGTGAACAGGGCCGACAGGCCGAAGGCGATGCCGCCTTCAATCTGCGCTTCGAGGCCCGCCGGATTCACCACGAGCCCGCAGTCCACGGCGCAGGTGACCTTGTGGATGCGGAGCCGCCCCTTCGTCACCGACACCTCGGCCACCTGGGCGGCATAGGTGCGGCCATCATAGGCATGGCAGGCGAGACCAAGGCCATGGCCGACCGGCAGTTTCCGGCCCCAGCCCGCCTGGGCGGCGACCACCTCCAGCACCTTCCGGAGGCGTCGGATGTCGGCCTCTTCGCGGCCGAACTTGACCAGGCCGCGGTCACCGAGCAGGTCGAGGCGGAGCTTGAGGGGATCCCGGCCGAGGGCATGGGCCACTTCATCGAGGAAGCACTCCCGGGCGAAGACATTGGGCACGATCTGGATGCCGCGCCACCAGCCCAGGGGCGTGGGGACTTCCACCTCGGCGAAATCCACCGCGATGGCGGGAACGGCATAGGGCGTGTCCAAAGCGCCGTTGGCCTCCACGGCGGCCTGGGCCGGGACTTTCTGGCCTCCGGTCCAGGACCTCATGACGGCTGGGCCGGCGATGCGATGGGCCCAGGCGGTGAGGGCGCCGGAGGCGTCGAGGCCCGCCCTTAGGCGGTGGAGGGTGGCGGGGTGGAAGAGGTCGTGGCGGAAATCGTCCTCCCGGTCCCACACCACCTGCACGGGGCCGCCGCCCATGGCCTTGGCCACCTGGACGGCCTCGGTGCTGAAGTCCGTGCCGAGGCGGCGGCCGAAGCCCCCGCCAATGAGGGGCACAGTCACCTTCATCTGCTCGGTCTTGAGGCCGACGGCCGCCGCGGCCCGCTCCTGGGCGCGGTTCGCGGACTGGCTCCCCACCCACATCTCGGCGCTGTCCGCATGCATCACCGCAGTCGCGTTCATGGGTTCGACGGTGGCATGGGCCTGGTAGGGGAAGCTGTAATCCGCCTCCAGCACCCGGGCCGAGGCCGCCAGGGCCTTCTCCACATCCCCCTCGCGCCGGACCTCGTCGGCGGGGCCCGTGAGCGCTGCCCGGGAGCGCCGCTCCAGATCGGCGGAGCTGAAGGTACGGGCCGGACCCTCGTCCCAGGTGGTGGTGGCGGCGAGGGCCTCGCGCCCCTTGAAGGCCGCCCAGGTGCTCTCGGCCACGACCGCCAGGCCCGTGGGGACTTCGACCACGGCCTTCACGCCGCGCACGGCCTTGGCCTTGGCCGCATCCCAGGCCTTGGGCTTCCCGCCGAACACGGGGCAGCGCAGGACGGCGGCGAAGCGTTGGCCGGGCCGTCGCACATCGAGCCCGAAGATGGCCTTGCCCGTGACGATGGCGGGACCGTCGAACCGGGGGGTCCGCTGGCCCACCAGCCGAAAGTCCGAAGGCTTCTTGAGCAGGGGATTCTTGGGGACGGGCAGCTTGGCGGCGTCCGCCACGAGGGCGCCGTAGCCCAGATTCTTCCCGCCCGGGCCCAGCACGAAGCCCTTCTCGGTCCGGCACTGCCCCACGCCCACATTCCATTGGGCGGCGGCGGCGGCCTTCAGCATCTCCCGGGCGGCGGCCCCGACCTTGCGGAGGGCATCCCAGGTGGTGCTCACGCTGGTGCTGCCGCCGGTCTGCATGCCCTTGAAATCGGGACCCGGCTGGGCGTTCACCACTTCGATCTTCGACCAGTCGAGGTCGAGTTCCTCGGCCAGGGCCAGGGGCAGGGCCGTGCGCACGCCCTGGCCCATCTCCACCTTCGGCACGGTGATCTGCGCCGTGCCGTCGGGCCTGATGGCTAGGAAGGCATTGGGGTGGAAGGCGGTCCTGGCGGGTTCGCCCGGGCCGGGCTTGGCGTCCAGGTGCAGGCCCAGCACCAGGCCTGCGCCGGTGGCGCCGGTCACTTTCAGGAAGTCGCGGCGGCTGGTCATTTCACACCTCCGGCGGCGCGCTTCACGGCTTTTCGGATGCGCGGATAGGTGCCGCAGCGGCAGACATGATCGGCGAAGGCCTCGTCGATGTCGCCGTCCGTGGGATGGGCCTGGCGCTTGAGCAGTGCCGCGGCGGTCATGATCATGCCGGGCTGGCAGTAGCCGCACTGGGCCACATCCTCGGCGATCCAGGCCTGCTGCACCGGGTGGGAGCCATCCTTCGACAGGCCCTCCACGGTGGTGACGGCGTGCCCGGCGGCCTCCTTGAGGCTCGTCTGGCAGGACTTCACGGCCTGCCCATCGAGGTGGACGGTGCAGGATCCGCAGACACCCTGGCCGCATCCGAACTTGGTGCCCGTGAGCCCGAGGGTGTCGCGCAGGATCCATAAGAGGGGCGTGTCGGCCTCGGCATCCACGGTGCGGATGCGGCCGTTCACGGTGAGCTGATAGGAAGGCATGGCAGCTCCTGGAAAGATCGCGTGACGAGGTTTCCACCCTACGCCGCTGGAGGCTGACCCGCAACGATGGTAGGGTTCGGACACCTTGCGGAGGAGCCGTGCCGGGACGCCTGAACTGTCTCCCCTGGGTGCTGGCGGTCGGGGCTTCGCTCCTGGCGCAGGGGCCTACCCTCGAACCGGTCCTTCAAGCGGAGCTGGCCTTCGCCCGTCTGGCCGACGAGCAGGGGATCCGCACGGCGTTCCTGGCATGCCTGGAGCCGGACGCCCTGGTCTTCACGCCCCGCATGACTTCCGCCCGGGAGCACTACGGATCTGGACCCGGTGACCCGGGCCACCTCGCGTGGTACCCCGAGGCCATGGGTCTCGCCGCCTCCGGCGACCTGGCCTGGAGCCTGGGCCCCTGGGCCTACGCCGCGAAAAAAGGCGAGACGCCCCTGGTTCATGGCCACTTCCTGTCGCTCTGGCGGCAGCAACGCGATGGGCGCTGGAAGGTGGAGGCCGACATCGGTGTGCCCCACCCGGCAGCGGCGCAGCCCGCCGCCCTGTTTGCCGCCGGGGTTGCATCTGGGGGGCCTTCGGCGGGCCGCAAGGGGCAGACCGAGGATCAGGATCCCAGTGCGGCCCTCCAGCGGCTGGAATCACAGCTGTCCAGGGCCTGGGCCGTGAAGGGCGGTTCGGCCCTCCTTCCCTGGCTCGCCCGGGACGCCCGGATCCTGCGGCGGGGGCACCCTCCCCTCCGAGGAATGGCCGCGATCACCGGGGTTCTTCAGGCGGAGGGGCCCGGAACCCGCTGGGAGCCGGGCCGGATCAAGGTCTCCCGAGCCGGGGACCTGGCCTGGACCTGCGGAGAGACCATGCCTGACGAAGCCGGCGCTTCCGCCAGCTATCTCCGCATCTGGACCCTGGAATCGGGCACCTGGAGGGTGCTCTTCGATGTGCGGGTCCCCCATCCGGCCCGTCCGAACTAGCCCTGGCATCCGTCTCGCCCTTCTCCTGCACTGTGTCGGGAGTTTGTCGTGCTGCGTCGGATCGTGCTGTCCTTTGGATTGTTGCTGGGCCTGGGTCTCGGGGCCCAGGGCACAGACCGGCCCGCGCCGCCGCCCACCCCGGCGGAGAAGGAACTGCAGGCTCCCTTGACGCTGGAGGACGGAAAACCGACTCCGGGACAGGCCCCCGAAAGCGCCCCCTCGGGGCTGCGGGCCTTCGGGTCGCTGGTGCTGGTCCTGGGCCTGGCGGGCGGAAGCCTCTGGGCGCTGAGGAAATACGGGCGGGGCCGTCTCCCCGGAGGTGGTGGCGGGAAGCTGCGGGTGGAGGAAACCCTCGCCCTGGGCGACCGCCGCTTCGTGTCCATCCTCGAGGCCGAGGGGGAACGGTTCCTCATCGGGCTGACGCCCCAGGGCATCAGCCTCATCTCCCGCCTCGATCCCGGGGACCGGGGTGAGCCGGACAGTTTCGACGAGGCCCTGTCGCGCCAGGTGGACCTGGGCCGCCCGGTGCCCGTGAAGGAGATGGAGGCCCTCCTGAAGCAGGGCGGAGGTGGCCAGTGAAGCGCATCCTCCGCTGGCTGCCCGTCGCCTTTCTGCTCCTGGCCGGGCTGAGCCTCTGCGCGCAGCAGCCGGCCCCCTTGCCCTCCCTGACGGTGGATTTCGGCAAGACGCCCTCGGGCCCGGCCCTCAGCTCCAGCCTCCAGGCGGTGCTGCTGCTGACCATCCTCACCATGGCGCCGACCATCCTCATGACCGCCACCAGCTTCACCCGCATCGTGGTGGTCATGCATTTCCTCCGCCAGGGCCTCGGCACTCAGCAGACGCCCTCGAATCAGGTGCTCATCAGCCTGTCGCTGGTGCTGACCTTCTTCATCATGGCGCCCACGGCCCGAGAAATTAACGCCACGGTGCTGCAGCCCCTGCAGCGCAACGAGCTGACCACGGATCAGGCCCTGGACCGCACGGCGGCGCCCATGAAGGTGTTCATGCTGCGCCACACCCGCAAGAAGGATCTGGCGCTGTTCCTCCGCATCGCCAAGGCCCAGGCGCCCAAGACCAAGGCCGATGTCCCCATGGAATGCCTGCTGCCGGCCTTCCTCATCAGCGAGCTGAAGACCGCCTTCGAGATCGGCTTCATGATCTTCCTGCCCTTCCTGGTGGTGGACATGGTGGTGGCGAGCATCCTGCTGAGCATGGGCATGATGATGCTGCCGCCCGTGGTGATCTCGCTGCCCTTCAAGGTGCTCCTGTTCGTGCTGGTGGACGGCTGGTACCTCATCGTCGGGTCGCTCGTGAGGGGGTACACCGGATGAACGAGCTTCTGATCGCCCAGATCGGGAAGGATGCCCTCCGCACGGCGCTGCTGGTGGCGGGACCCGCCCTGGTGGTGTCACTGGTGGTCGGCCTGCTGATCTCGGTGTTCCAGGTGGTGACCAGCCTCCAGGACCAGACCATCGCCTTCGTGCCCAAGGTCGTGGCCGTGATGGTGGTGGTGGCCATCAGCTTCCCCTGGATGCTCCAGGTCATGCTGCAGTTCACCACCCGCATGTTCACGGAGTTCAACGGTGTCGTACGGCAGTTGAACTGAGGCGGACCATGACGCCGACCCTCTCCAGTTCCGCCATCTGGGCCTTCACGGGTGCCAAGGCGGTGCTCTGGATGCTGGTGCTCACGCGCATCACGGGGCTGCTGGCGGCCTTTCCCATGCTCGGCTCCGAGCAGATGCCCCTCCAGATCCGTGCGGCCCTGGGCGCGCTGCTGGCCACGGTGATCCTTCCCGTGATCCCCGTTCCGGCCGCGGTGCCGGCCGGCCTGCCGGAACTGCTGGGCCTCATGGCCTCAGAGCTGGCCGTCGGCCTGCTGCTGGGCACCGTGGTGGCCTGGATCCTCGAGGCTGTGGCCTTTGCAGGCACCCTCATGGACACTCAGATGGGCTTCTCCTTCGTGCAGTTCATCGATCCTTCCAGCTCCCAGAGCACCTCCGTGTCCGGGTCGCTGATGATGCAGACGGCGACGCTGCTGGTGTTCGTGACGGGCCTGCACCATCAGATGATCGTGGCCCTGGTGGACAGCTACCGCGTGGCGCCCCTGGGGCAGGGCGTGCCGCTGCAGGTGATGGGCCTGGTTTCGCTCCTGGGGCAGCTGCTGGCCAAGGGGTTCCAGCTGGCCTTCCCGGTGCTGGCCGTACTCTTCCTCCTGGATCTGGTCCTGGGCATCTGCGGCAAGTTCATGCCCCAGCTCCAGCTGCTCCAGCTGAGTTTCCCCCTGAAGATCGCCCTGGGCATGGTCATTCTCGGGCTCCTGCTCCGGGAGCTGGGCCCCTGGCTGGTGCCGCTGTTCGAGACGGCGCCGCGCCTGGCCCTGAAGCTGCTGGGGGGCTGAGATGGCGAACGATCCCGGCCGCACCGAGAAGGCCACCCCACGGCGCCGGCAAAAGGCCCGCGATGAGGGATCCGTCTCTCGAAGCACGGATTTCGATGGGGCGGTGCTTCTCTGGGGGAACTTCTTCCTCTTCATGGGGCTGGGCGGCACCACCATGGCGCTGATGGCCCAGCAGGTGGCCCACTTCCTGCGCCGTGCCCAGCCCGGGGCGCTGGCGGAAGCGGGCCGCGTCTCCCTGCTGGGGGATGTGGTGATGATCCTGGGGCGCCTCCTGCTCCCCTTCCTGGCCGTGAATCTGCTGGTGGCCCTGGCGACCGGGTTTGCCCAGCGGGGCTTCAGCTTCAGCACGAAGCCGCTCCAGCCGAAGTTCGACCGCCTGAACCCGGCCCAGGGCTTCAAGCGGATCTTCTCCTCCCGGGCCGCCATGGACCTCATCAAGAGCCTGGCCAAATTCACCCTGCTGACCGGCGTGGCCTACGCCGTGCTGGCCCCGCGGATCCCGATCCTGCTCGATACCTTGAAGCTGCCCCTGGGCCAGTCGCTGGATCTGTTCCAGAGCGCGGTCTTCGCGCTCTACCGGAATGTGATGCTGGCCATGCTCCTGCTCGCCCTGTCGGACTTCGCCTGGCAGCGGTTCACCTGGGAGAAGAGCATCCGCATGACCAAGCAGGAGGTGAAGGACGAGGCGAAGGACTCCGAGGGCAGCCCCGAGGTCAAGCAGCGGCAGAAGTCCATCATGCAGGCCACGGCGCGCAGGCACATGCTGGCGGAAGTCCCCAAGGCGACGGTGGTGGTGACCAACCCCACCCATGTGGCCATCGCCCTCCGCTACGACGAGCAGACCGCCGCGCCGATCTGCGTGGCCAAGGGCCTGGACCACCTCGCCTTGAAGATCCGCGAACGAGCCCGGGAGGCCGGTGTGCCCACCCTGGAGCGGCCGGAACTGGCGCGGGCGCTCTACCGGGCGGTCGAGGTGGACCAGCCCATCCCCAAGGACCTCTACCAGGCCGTGGCCCAGGTCCTGGCCTTCGTCTACCGCCTGCGGGGGGCGGCATGAGCCCCAGGCTCGAGTCGGGCACGGATCGGGCCGAAAAGGTATCTTTAGGCCAGCCCCAGGATCCCCCGTGACCCCTCGTCCCATCGTTCCGCCCCATCTGCCGCCCCCCAGACTGCTGCTGGTGGACGACGATCCCGTGCCCCGGGAGACGCTGTCCACGCTGCTGATGGGTGAGGGCTTCCAGGTGGTGACCGCGGCGACGGGAGAGGAGGCCGACCGGTTGTTGCGGTCAGCCAAGCCCCCCTTCGAGCTGGTGATCACGGATCTGGTGATGCCGGGCATGTCGGGGATGGATGTGCTCCGGGCCGCCCTGAACACCAACCCGAGCTGCACGGTCCTGGTCCTGACGGGCTTCGGCAGCGTGCGGGAGGCGACGGAGGCCATGGAGCTGGGCGCCTTCGACTTCGTCACCAAGCCCATGCAGATTGACCAGTTCCGAAACACCCTCCGGCGTCTCATGGAGCGCCGGGACATGGCCCATGAACGCGACGAGCTGCGGGAGAAGGTGAAGGCCCTGACCGAGCGGGCCGAACGCCTGGAAACCACCCTGGGGCGCATGGAGATCCTGGCCAACCAGATCGCCCCCGGGGGGGGAGCGGCCGAGAAGCCGGACGCCCTGGTGGACCTCGAGCGGCTCGCCGCGCTGAAGGCCAAGGGCCTGCTCACGGATGAGGAGTTCGACCAGGGCAAGAAGAACCTGCTGGCGCGGTGGCTCGCGTGAACGGTCCCGCGGGCCTGGTCATCCTGTTCGCCACGGCCTCCCTCCTGGGGCAGCACGGGTCGCCCAAGGCCGCCCCCGGCGGGACCGCCGCACAGGAGAAGGCCACCCAGCGGATGACGGACGCCCAGGCCGCCGAGCTGGCCAAGGAGGCGCTGAGGGCAGAAAACCCCACCGCCATCCGTGCGTTGCTCGGCCGGCTGAAAGGCCACACCTTCAAGTCGAGCAAGGTGCCGGAGCGGGAGCTGGTGCTCTACGCCCAGGGCATGCTGGAAGCCCGCCTGGGGAACCTCAGCGCGGCGGCCCCGCCCCTGAAGAAGCTGGAGAAGCAGTGGCCCAAGTCCCCTTTCATGGGGGAGGTCCAGACCCTCTTGGCGGAAGAGGCCGTCGGGCAGCGGCGCTTCAAGGATGCGGAGGGCCGCCTGCACCGAGCCCTGGCCTCCGACCTCACCTCGGAGCGCAAGCGGAAGGCCCAGGAACTGCTGCTGTGGACCCTGGTGGAGCAGGGCCGGCCCCGGGAGGGCATGCCCATCGTGCAGTCGCTCCGCCCCCTGGAGGGCAACGAGAAACCCAGTGAAAAGGGGCTGGCGGCCATCGTGGAGATCCTGGGCGCGGCGGGCGACCGGGCCCAGATCGAAGGCAGCCGGAATGCCTTCCTGAACCTCTACCCCAAGAGCGAGCTGCTGGCCCGGGTGAACCTGGCCTATGGCCAGACCCTGGGACGCACGGGAGATGCCAAGGGCTCGGCCGAGGTGCTGCGCAAGCTCATCAAGGACCATCCGAGCTCGGTCCAGGCGGATGACGCCCGCTTGGCCCTGGCGAGCCTGCTCACGGATGGAAGCCTGGCCGATGCCAAGGACATGCCCAGCGCGGAATCCCTGCTGGCCGAGATCCGCAAGGGCGGCCGGAAGCTGCCCAAGGGGCCCGCCCAGATCGTGGAGCTGCGGGTGCTGGTGGGGAAGTCGCTCTGGGAGGAATCTCTCAACTTGGCGGAGGCCATGGAGGGGGGCGGCGTCCCGAGTGAACCCGAAGCGAAGAAACTCTGGCGGGTCGCCTGGAACGCCTGGGTGGCCCAGCGGCTGGAGAAGGGCTTCCCGGGCGAGCTGCTGGCGCGCCTGAAACCGGGCGCCTTCCTGGCGCTGGAAGCGAAGGGCCGCACGGGGGTGGCGGAGCTCCTGGCCTTCAACGGCCTGCTGGAGGCCCTGCCGTCCCTGATCGCCGAAGCTCCCGCCAAGGAGCGTCCGGGGCTGCGCAAGGCCGCTCTGGCCAAGGTCCAGCCGGAAGCCCAGCCGCAGGGCGTGCTGAAGCTGCTGCCGCTCCGCGGGGATACGCCGGACGAAGCCCTGGCGCGGGCACGGGCGGAAGCGGCGCTGGAGCGCTGGCCGCAGCTGCGAAGCGCGCTAGGACGGGCACGGCCCGGACCGGAGCGGATGAAGGCGCTGCTGCGCCTGCTGCAGCGCCCGATGGGGAAGGGGGAGACCCAGGTCCAGCGTCTGAAGGAAGCCGAGGGCTGGTGGGCCCGGTGCACCGAGAAGGGAGAGCTCCGCGAACCCCTCGGGATCCTGGTGGCCGATCTGCGGTTCCAGACCGGTGATGCCCGGGGCGCCCTGGCCCTGTACCCCGCGAAGACGGCCGCGGTGGACCAGCGGGGCTGGGTGGCCCTCATGCGGGCCCAGGCCCTGCTGAAGCTCGGCCAGCGGGAGCAGGCGCGGCTCCAGATCCGCGAAGCCCGGGATGAACAGGGCTTCAAGGGCCAGCGGGATGCCCTCGCCCGGAGTCTGGGCGCGTACTAGGGCCCGTCGGCGCTATCCTGGGAGATCCCCCTGGAGAGACCCGATGCGCCCCCTGATCGCCCTCCTCTTGTCGATGGCCGCGCTGGCCTTGAGTGCCGGCCCCAAGCCCCAGGTGAAGCTGGATACCTCCATGGGCGTGATCGTCATGGAACTCGAGCCCGAAGCCGCGCCGAAGACGGTGGACAATTTCCTGAAGTATGTGAAGAAGGGCCAGTACAAAGGCACCATCTTCCACCGCGTCATTCCGGGGTTCATGATCCAGGGCGGCGGCTATGTGGATTACCTGGGGAAGAAGCGCACGGACGCCTCCATCCCCAATGAGGCCGACCGCGCCTTGGCGGCGGGCCTGAAGAACAAGCGCGGGACGGTGGCCATGGCCCGGACGCCGGACCCCCACAGCGCGGCCGCGGAGTTCTTCATCAATGTGGTGGACAACCCCACCTTGGATTTCAAGGGCAAGACCAATGACAAGACCTGGGGCTACTGCGTGTTCGGCCGGGTCATCAAGGGCATGGATGTGGTCGACCGCATCAAGGCCGTGAAGACGAGCAACAAGCGCAGCGATTTCCTGAACCTGCCGGTGAAGACCGTGCTCATCAAGGACGCGGTTCAGATCCAATGATCGCAAAGGCCTCGGCGGGCGCCCCCAGCTTGCGGAGGCTGCGCTCGAGCCGCGCGCGGTAGCGGGGCCAGAGATCCGCGCCCTCGGGCTCGAAGCGGGCGCGGTCCCAGTCGAGCAGCAGGACCCCGCCAGCTTCCGGCAGCATCACATTGGTGGCGTTCAGATCGGGAGCCCACAGGCCCCATTCGCAGAGGCAGGCGATGGCCTGGCGGAGTTCTCCGGCGCGGGCGGTGCCCAGGTCCCAGCGGCGGGGCCAGGTCTCGCCCTCCGCCATGCGCGTGAACAGCACGCCTTCCACGCCGAAGCGGGTGGGCCGCCACGCGTAGCCGAGCGGTTCCACGGTCGGGAACCCCGCCTCCCAGAGGCCGCGGTGCACGGCGTGCTCTGCCGCGAAGCGAAGATGGGAGCGGTAGGTGCGTTCGTTCAAGTGGCGCAGCAGGCCGCCGCGCCGGTAGGGACGCATCACCATATCGCCCACGCGGACGATGCCGCCCCGGCCGAAGGCGCCTTCCAGGGGAACCGCCTCGCCGACGGGGGCGACGCCCCCGGGCGTGCAGACACGCCAGCCGCCGCCGAGGCTGGGGAGCTCAAGGTTGATCCGGCATCCCAGCGGTCGGAGCGGCGAGCCGGGCTCATACGGCCACGAGGCCGGGAGGGGGGGGACGAGGTAGGGGTCGTGGATCATGGCGATAGATCCCAGCTTGGCGGGTCGGACGCCGAAAGGCAAAAGGTCTGACATGCGGCGTAGAGGACGCGTTGAACCAACCCGGAGGCATCTGTCAATGGGTGCGTGAAGTCGGGCACCTGCCACCAAAATCCAGCACGGATCCAAGTGGCTTGAATTGGAAGGCATTCTTCCGGATTGCACACCCGGTTCCCACAGAGGATGTGGAAATCCCCCCTCGGGCCGGCAGTAAGGACCGTTCCTTTTTCTCGATTTCTGCGGAGAAGAGGGGTGGGGTTTCCTCCACGCTCCGACCTTCCACTCACTATCCTTGGAGCGTGGGCGACCTTGGGCATCCTTCCTTCATCCCCGCCGAGGCGAAGGCCCGGCAGGCCCGGCTTGCCGCAGCCCTGGCGGCCATGGCGCGTGGCGGTGAGAGCCGCGAACCGGCGCCACTCCAGGCTCTACGGCAGATCCTGTTCGTCGGGATGGCGGAAGACCCGGGGGTGGTCGTCGAGGCGGTGGCCGCGGCGGACCTTACGGAAGAGGCCCTGGATCTGCTGCGATCCGCACGGCGGGACGGCGCCGACCCGGCCATCGTCAAAACCGTCGCCGCCCGGCTCGAACCCTTGGCGGCCAGAGCCCAGGTCAAGCGCGAGGCCGGGTGGCAACTGGATACCCAGCGCACCGCCGTCCGCGCGGCGTACGCCAAGGAGGGCCCGGCGCTGGATTTCGACGATGGGGACCTGCACGCCCTCTTCCTGCAGGCCTTCCGCCTGGAGGGTTTCCGCTTGGCCCTGGACCTGGGCAAGCGCCCGCGGCCCATGCTGCGCGTGGCGCTCCCGCTGCCGGCTGGAGCCGGCGGGCTATCGGAATGGATCGAACTCTCGCTCCGGAAGGAGTCCGCAGAGCCCGTCGAAGCCCTGCAGGCGCGGTTGAACGCGCGGCTTCCCGAAGGCCTGCGCATCCATGGATGGGAACCGCACGCACCCTACGCCTCGCCGTTGGCGGAGCTGGCCACGGCCGCCCACTGGTGCTGGACCTGTCCAAGGGAGCGGGCGGAGGGCGCCCGGGCCCGGTCGACGGCCTTCCTCGCCGCCTCCGAATGGATCTGGGAGAAGGGCGGGAAGGTCGAGGGACGGAAACAGGCCAAGCAGCTGGACCTGCGGCCCCTCGTGACGGAACTCCGATGGGAGGGCGACACCCTGTACGGCACGACGAGCCTGGTCGGTGCCGAAGCCACGAATCCCTTGAAGATCCTGGCGGCGATCCTGGGCTTGGAGCCCTCGGATCTGCACGGCCTTCTGCGGCGTTCCCTGTCATTCCGGGCGGACCCGCGGCTGGCCCAGGCAGAGCGCTTCGAGCCGAAGCTGAAGAACATGTACGAAGACGCGGTGCTGCTGGCCGGCGGCTCCAACATCACGCTGGTGGATGATGACGATGACGAGCCGATCCACCTGGGCGGCCCTGACTAGGCTGACCCGGCTTCCTTGCTGATGGAGAGCAGCAGGCCCAGGCAGACCAGGCTGGCGATGAGGCTGTTGGGCCCGAAGGAGATGAAGGGCAGGGGAATGCCCTTGTTGGGCGCCAGCGACAGCACCACGCTCATGTTCATGAGGGCCTGCACCACCAGCAGCAGCACGAAGCCCATGGCGCAGAGCTTGAGGTAGGCGTCGCCCACGCGGCGGGCGATGCGGTAGCCCCGCCACAGGATCGCGATGAAGAGCGCCAGGATCGTGATGGTTCCGATCAGGCCCGCTTCCTCGGCGATCACTGCATAGATGAAATCCGTGTGGGCCTCGGGCAGGAAGAACAGCTTCTGCTTCCCGCCGCCCAGACCCACGCCCATGAAGCCGCCATTGCCCACGGCCACGAGGCTCTGGAGGGCCTGGTGTCCCTTGCCCAGGGGGTCGGCCGCGGGATTGAGGAAGCTGGTCACGCGGGCCAGCCGGTAGGGCGACAACACCACGAAGGCGGTGCCCAGGGCGCCGAGGACGGGGATCGCCACGGCGAAGATCCACTTGGGCGCGCCGCCGAGGAACACCACCATCAGCGTCACGAAGACGATCAGGAAGGTGGTGCCGAAGTCGGGTTCGCGGAGGATCAGGGCGAGCGGGATGAGCATGACGCCCGTGAGGCCCAGCAGCTTGGGAAGGGCATCTCGATGGTTCGACCAGGCCTCGCGGTGGCGCACCATCCAGCCCGCGGCTAGGAGAACGGACAGGGGCTTGAAGAGCTCCGAGGGCTGCAGGCTCATGGGGCCGAGGCGGATCCAGCGGTGGGCGCCGTTGATCTTCGGCCCCAGGAACAGCACGGCGAGCAGCAGGACCACCAGGATCCCGTAGGCGATCTGCAGGGGGCGGGGATGATCCTGAAGCGGGGCGAGGTCCACCTGGGAGAGGGCGAGCATGAAAGCGATGCCGATGCAGCCGCCGAGGAGCTGGCGGGTGAGGAAGGCCGTGGCGGCGGCGTGGTTCTGGGAGGCCTTGATGGCCGAGGCCGAATAGATCCAGACCATGCCCACGGCCACCAGGGCCAGGGCGAAGAACACCAGCCAGCGGTCGACGGGGCGGCGGACATCGGGCGCCATGTCCGGTCCTAGGCCAGCGTCAGGTCGCGGCGGGCCGCGGCTTCGAGTTCGTGGAGGGCCTGATCCACCCACGCGGATTCCTGAGCCTCCACCATGAGGCGGAGCTTGGGCTCGGTGCCGGACCAGCGCACCACCTGACGCACGCCTTCACCCCAGCGGGCATCGACGGCGGCCATGGCGGAGGTGAGGTCCACGCAGGCCTCGAGAGCCTTGCGGTCGCGGGCCACCACATTGACGAGGCGCTGGGGCCAGGGGCGGAAAGTCCACTCCCAGCGCCGATCCGCGGGGCGGTGCAGGAGGGCGCGAAGGATCGAGAGCGCCGCCGCGAGCCCATCGCCGCTGGGACCCACGCGTTTCTGGATGAGGTGGCCGGAGGCTTCGGCGGCCAAGTCCCAGCCCCGCCTGGCCATCTCCCGCAGCAGGAACTTGTCGCCCACGGCGGTGCGGACAAAGGGGATGCCAGCGTGAGCCAGGGCCTGAGCCAGGCCGCCATTGGTCATCAGGGTGCCCACCACACCGGGCGGGGCGTCGTTGCAGGCCACGCGATCCTGGGCCAGCAGCCAGACCATCTGGTCGCCATCCACTGTCTGGCCGGAACCGTCCACCAGCAGACAGCGGTCGCCATCGCCGTCGAAGGCGATGCCCAGCTGGGCTTGGTGGGCCAGCACGGCGGTGGAGAGGGCATCCAGATGGGTGGAGCCGACGCCGACATTGATCCTCGGGCCGTCCGCCGGTACGCCCAGCCAGTGGATGCCGCGGCCCCGGAAGAGCTCCAGGGCGGCCTCGGCCGTGGCGCCGTGGGCACAGTCGATTACGACCTTGAAGTCGTCGGGCAGGTCGATGCCCCCGAGGTGGGACAGGTAGGGTCGGAGTTCCAGGCGGCTGGGCGGCGCGGAGATGGTGGTCGGTTCTGGCAGGGCCTCGAAGGCGGCCTCGATGGCCCGCTCCTGGTCCTCCTCGAGCTTCTCGCCGAGTTCGTTGAAGCCCTTCAGCCCGTTGTCCTCGGGCGGATTGTGGCTGGCCGAGATCATGAGGCCCCAGGTCTTTCCGCCCTCCGCCGTCAGCTTCGCCACCTTCCAGGCCACGGCGGGCGTGGGAGCCATGCCGAGCACCAGGACCTGGAGGCCCAGGCCAACGCCCAGGATGAATGCCTCGGACATGGGGCCTGAGCTGGATCGGGGATCCCAGCCCACCACCAGGCGCTTGACGCCCGCCTCCCGGGCCACCTGCGCCCAGGCCGCGCCCCAGCGGGAAACCTCCTCCAGGGTGAGGGGAGAGCGATAGGCCGCGCCCCGAATGCCGTCGGTTCCGAAGTAGCGAAGACTCATGCCGTCAGATTAACCGAGGATGGCGGGCGCCTCACCCGCTGGCCCCAGGCGCTGGCCTCAGGCGATGGCATGGGTCCTGAAGACCTGGTAGCCCCATTGGGCTGCTTCGGCATGGGCCTGGGCCGTGAGGCCGTCGCGGAGGTTGGGGGCGAGGTCTGGTCGGCCGGCCCGGATGGCCAGGAAGCGCTTCCGGGAAAGGCCAATGCAGAACCGCTCGGCAGGCCAGTCCAGGAGCTCCGGCAGGCGCGGCAGGGCCTCCCACAGGGCGAGATCTTCCGCGAAGGTGGTTCCGAAGCCGAATCCGGGATCCAGCAGTAGGCGCTCCGGGGAGATCCCGGCGCCGAGCAGGCGGTCCCGGACGGCGCGCAGCTCCGCAAGGGCCTGTTCGGCATCCCGGGGGGCTGGATCGTCGTAGGGCGGCATGTGGAAGCCCGCGCCCGCACGGCGGCTCCGCATGGCGATGAGACCGCAGGGGGAGTGCGCCGCCAGTGCCAGCATCGCCGGATCGGAAAAGCCCGTGACATCGTTGATCACCCTGACGCCGGTCGCGAGGCCACGGCTGGCCGTGAGCGCATAGCGCGTATCCAGGCTGAGGGGGATCCCGGGACGGGCCGCCGCGAGGCTGGACAGGACCGGCTCCAGACGGCTCCATTCGGTGTCTGGGGCCACGATCTCCGCCCCAGGGCGGGTGCTCTCGGCGCCAAGGTCGAGCATGCCTGCCCCGGCCTGGACGAGGGCATGGGCCTGCTCCAGAGCCGCGGCGGGACCCGCGAACCGGCCCCCGTCGCTGAAGGAGTCTGGGGTCAGATTCAGAATGCCGAGAAAAAGGGGACCGCCCCCGAGAAGCGGTCCCCAGTCGAACGGCGCCATCCTAGGCGGGCTTCAGGGCGGGATTGAGGCCGGGATCCGTGGACGGTCCCTCCACCGTGGCTGGGGCGGTGGGCGTGCTGCCGGCCTTGGGGGGAGGCAGCGTGCCGCCCTTCATGAGGATCTCGACATCGTTGCCATCGAGGGTCTCGCGGACCAGCAGGGCCTCGGCGATGGCCACCAGCTGATCGCGGTGGGTCTCGATGGCCGACTTGGCCCGGGCGTAGTTGCGGAGCACGAATTCCTGCACCTCGACATCGATGAGGCGGGCGGTGTCTTCGGAGATCTCGCGGTGCTGGGCGAAATCGCGACCGAGGAAGACCTCATGGTTGCCGCCGCCGCCGAAATTGAGAGGACCCAGCTTATCGCTCATGCCGTATTCCGTGACCATGGACCGGGCCATCTCGGTGGCCTGCTGGATGTCGTTGGCCGCGCCAGTGCTGAGCTGGTTGAAGAAGATCTCCTCGGCGATGCGGCCGCCCATGGCGATGGCGATGCGGCTCTCCATGTAGTCGCGCGTCGTGTTGTAGCGGTCCGTGATCGGCAGCTGCCAGGTGACGCCGAGGGCGCGTCCCCGGGGAATGATCGTGACCTTGTGGATCGGGTCGCTGTCGGGCACCACGGCGGCGACGACCGTGTGGCCCGCCTCGTGGTAGGCGGTGATGCGCTTGTCCGCTTCGGTCATCACGAGGCTGCGGCGCTCGCTGCCCATGTAGACCTTGTCCTTGGCATTCTCGAAGTCGGCCATCTCCACCCACTTCTTGCTGCCGCGGGCGGCGGTGAGGGCGGCCTCGTTGCAGAGGTTGGCCAGGTCGGCACCGGCGAAACCGGGGGTGCCGCGGGCGATGACTTCCAGGTCCACATCAGGGCTGAGGGGGATCTTGTCGGTGGTGTGCACCTTCAGGATCTCGAAGCGCCCCTTCACATCGGGGCGGTCCACCACCACGCGCCGGTCGAAGCGGCCGGGGCGGAGCAGGGCGGGGTCCAGCACATCGGGGCGGTTGGTGGCGGCGATGAGGATGACGCCCTCATTGCCCTCGAAGCCATCCATTTCGACCAGCAGCTGGTTCAGGGTCTGTTCCCGCTCGTCGTGGCCGCCGCCGAGACCGGCCCCGCGATGGCGGCCCACGGCGTCAATCTCATCGATGAACACGATGCAGGGGGCGCTCTTCTTGGCCTGCTCGAAGAGGTCGCGCACGCGGCTGGCGCCCACACCCACGAACATCTCCACGAAGTCCGAGCCCGAGATGGAGAAGAACTGGACCTTGGCCTCGCCCGCGATGGCGCGTGCCAGCAGGGTCTTGCCCGTGCCCGGAGGGCCCATGAGCAGGACGCCCTTGGGGATCTTGCCGCCCAGCTTCACGAACTTGGCGGGATCCTTCAGGAAGTCGACGATCTCCTTCAGCTCCTCCTTGGCTTCGTCGCAACCGGCGACATCCGCGAAGGTGATGCGCTTGGCGCTGGTGGAAAGCCCCTTGGCGCGGGCCTTGCCGAAGCTCAGGGCCTTGTTGCCGCCCATCTGGGCCTGGCGCATGAAGACGAACCAGAGCACCACGAAGACCAGCAGGGGGGCCCAGAACATCAGCACATAGGCGAAGTTGTTCTCGCTGGGCTTGGCGGCCTTGAACTCCTCGAGCTGCCCTTCGGTCTTCCAGCTGAGGATGACTTTGCCCAGGTCCTGCATGGGCGGAGCCACGGTGCGGAACCGCTCGATGGCCTCGCCGGTCTTGGCGTTCTTTTCGGGCTGCTTGTAGGTGCCTTCGACATCAAATCCGGACAGCGTCACGGATTTGTACTTGCCTCCCACACCCTCGGTGTAGAAGGTCGAGAAGGGAATCTCGATCTGGCGACTGTTCTGGGGGATCTGGCGGAAGGCCAGAACCAGGAGGGCGACGATGCCCAGCCAGACCAGAACGCTTTTCATCATGGAATTCAAAGGGTCACTCCTTGGGGCCTGAGCCCAGGTGGCCCTCCAGTTTACTAGGTCCGGGAAGGCGCGGGTCCTTGTCTTAGATGCAGATACCCGCCATCTGGTTCAGGGTTTAGGTGGAAATTCCCCCAGGATGAGGGTTTGCGACCCCTGGAGAGGCGTTCGGCCAGCCAGGGAGCAAGGCCCCTGAGCAGGGTCGCCTCGCGGGGCCAACCCAGCCGGCGGAAGGCGGTTTCAAGGGTCCAGCGCAGGTCCCGCTCGCTCCAGACCTCCCGTTTGAACGAAATACCCTCGTCCTGGATGACCCAGCGCGAACCCTCCCAGGTGCCGATCAGGGTCCGGGCCAACTGCTCGGCCTCCTCGGCCTGCAGGTGGGTCTCGAACAGGTGGCGGTCCAGTTCCTTCGCTTCTCGGCGGATCTCCTCGAGCAGCGGCCGCCAGCGGTTCCGCGCGGTGAAGGGCTCGGCGTTGGTGGCGTCCTCCCGCCAGGGGATGTTCCGGGCCTTGAGGTAGGCGCGGAGGTCGGCACGGCGCGTCTCCGCCAGGGGTGACCAGCGGGGGCCCTGGCGCGGCGCGAGAGGGTGCAGGCAGCCCAGGCCCCCACCCCGGGCCAGGCGCAGGAAGACGGTCTCTGTGTGGTCATCCAGCGTGTGCCCCGTGGCGACCGCCTCCGTGGCGGTGCGCCCGGCTTCCTGCCGCAGCCAGTCCCAGCGCAGCTCCCGGGCGGCCATCTCGAGGCCGAGGCCCCGTGATGCGGCGTGGGCCCTCACGCCGAGGGTCGCCTCGACGAGATCGAGATCCAAGGCCCGGCAGAGCTGCCGTACGAAGTGCGCGTCCTCTTCCGATTCTGGCCTCAGCCCGTGGTCCGCGTGGGCCACGGTCAACTCGAGGCCGAGGCTCTTCCGCAGCGTCCAGAGCAGCACCAGCAGCGCCACCGAATCGCCTCCGCCCGAGCAGGCCACCAGCACCCGGCCGCTCACGCCATCGCCGCGGCGCTGGATCTGCGCGAGCAGGTCGGATTCGAAGCGCTTCAAGTCAGCGTCCCTCCAGCGTCGCCAGCAGGCGGAGCAGGGCGGGGGGCACGGGCCGCTCGCACCAGAGGGCCTCGGCCCAGTCGCACATGAGGAAGGAGCCCCAGTGCATGGCGCGGCCCACGACGCCGCGGCGGAAGGCGGGGTGGGCGATGCGCGTGGCGGGCTGCGAGGCGTCCTGGGTGAACTGGCTGCCGAAGGCGTCGAAGGCGGCCATGCGACGCTCCCACACGGCGCTCACATCCACCAGCAGGTCCGGCGGACCGGGGTTCTCGCCGCCCACCCAGGCGAGCGCCTCGGGGCGCCAGGGGGTTCCGCTGCAGGGGTAGTTCTTCAGCCCGGCGTAGTAGGCGGCCTCCCGGCCCAGGCGGTGGGCCCGGCGATGGTCGGGGTGGCGGTCCTCCGGGGCGGGGAGGATCAGCACCCGGGGCCGCAGCCGCCGGAGCTCGGCCATCAGGCGCAGACGGTAGGATTCCTCCTCCGTGAACCGGCCATCGGGGAAGTCCAGCACGATACGGGGCACGCCGAGGATGCGCGCGGCTTCCTGGGCTTCGGCGCGGCGGGTTTCGGCGGTGCCGCGGGTGCCGAGATCGCCGCTGGTGAGGTCGAGGATGCCGGCTTTCAAGCCGCGATCCGTAGCCAGCGCCAGGAGGCCGCCCACATGGACCTCCACATCGTCGGGATGCGCGCCGAGGGCAAGGACATCCAGGCCGGTGGTTTCAGGATCGGGGCTCATGGTTCCTCCACCAGGATCACGGGAGATGCACCATCC
The DNA here is from genome assembly GCF_020622065.1 of Geothrix sp. Taxonomy (NCBI): domain Bacteria; kingdom Pseudomonadati; phylum Acidobacteriota; class Holophagae; order Holophagales; family Holophagaceae; genus Geothrix; species Geothrix sp. The sequence goes on from NZ_JAHRYQ010000001.1 coordinate 1,300,222, forward strand.
ATGCGCTCCAGGATGGCATCGAGCAGGTTCTCGTTCCGCAGCCATGGAACCCCGGGCATCACGCGTTCCTGGGGGGCGTCGAAGGGGAACAGGAGCTGGCGCAGCCGCTCGGGATCGCCGCTCAGCTGGTGGGCGGCGGCCTCGCGGTGCAGGCGGCGGTCCAGCTTGGTCAGGCGGTCACGGGTCCGGGCGAGTTCCTTCTGGAAGCGCGCCTGGACGGCCTGAGGCCAGGATTTATCCGGTTCGGGGGCATGGAACCTGGCCGTGGGAAGCGCGCCGGGCCAGGCCGCGAGGCGATCCCAGGCGCCCAGCCTGAGGGCATCGAGCTGGTCAGGGGAGATGCTGAAGCCCGGGGGGATGACGAAGACCGTTGGCCGCGGAAGGATCTTGGGCGCCGCGAGGCCCACGCGTTCCCAGAGCGGCTCGCAGAGACGCCAGTAGGCCCGCTCGGAAGGCCCGAGGACCACGGCGGCGACGGGCAGCAGCAGGGACTGCATCAGGGGGCGCACGGCAGCACCGGGACTGAGCCAGTGACCGGCTGGCAGGGACTCGCCCTGCTCCAGCCGCTGCCGCCGGCCCGACTGGGGATCCAGGGAGAACCAGGCGGCCTGCACCCGCGGATCCAGGGGGAGCGGTGCGCCCTGGGCCTCCAGAGCCTCCGCCTGCCGCATGAGCAGTGCCTCGAGATTCAGGGTCCGCCACCGTTCCAGCTCGGTCTGGATGGAGGCCCGAATACGAGGCTCCGTCGGCGAAAAAGGACGCAGGCCGCGGTCCCACAGCGGCTGGCCCAAGGCCAGGACATGACCCCGCAGCGTGGGCTCCTGGGGCTGGGGCAGGGGGCCCCAGAGCCGCTCGGCCTCGGCCTGGTGGGTGGCGTTCCAGGGCAGCCAGCCCGTGGCGGTGCCGGTCCGTGATTCGAAACGGAAGCGATGGCGCTTCAGGCGGCCGCCCTCCAGGCCCACGACGCCCGCCACCTCGGCGCGGTCGTGGTCCTCGTCCGCCAGCCAGTAGACGGCCTCGGCACCGCTGCGCCGGGCTTCGGCCAATGCGGCCAGGGCTTTGGCCACGGACAGGGCCGGACTCCAGCCGGCGCCGATCTGCTGCCCGGTGGCGATGACGGGCCGGGCTCCGGTCATGGCCGCCCTCCTGGGGCTTGGGCCGATCTGGGCATTCCAGGCTGGTGCATCGTACACATGGGCCCCAGCCTACCCGATCTGCCATGCTCGACGGCATGCTGAGCGTGGAACCCTGGATCCCTCCGGCCGTGCCGGACTTGGCCGCCCTGGCCATGGCGGCGGCGGATGCGGCGGGCGTGGCCTCCCTGCGGGCTTGGCCCGAATGGCGCAAGGGCGGCATCGGATTTGGCGACCTGCCCCCCTTTCTCAGCTGGCTGGGCAGGCAGGAGGGAAGCAGCCATCTGGTCCTTCTGCAGCCGCGGGAGGTCGGCGCCCTGATTCCAGGAGCCCGCACGGCGCCTCTGCCTTCGGGCTGGTTCGAGGCGCTCGACCTGGACGCCCTCGCCCGGCCGTTGGCCAACCATCCCGACTTTCCCGGCGGGGCCTCGGTCCACCTGGTGCACCTGCCGGGCGGCGAGCGCTTCCAGGTCCGGACCTACGGATCTCCGGCGCCGGAACTCGTGGCCGAGGTGCTGAAACGCACCAGCCACATCCAGATCTGGAATCTGGCTGATTAGACGATTTCTGGAGCGCTCCATGCTGACCCTCGATTTGTCCACCCTGAAAGAAGCAGGCATGGCCGTGGCCTTGGGCTTGATGATGGGTCTGGAGCGCGAGCGCAGCGGCTTTGAGCGGAGCCAGGAGAGCCGCGATGAGCCCCACCATCGCCGGGAATCTGATCAGGCCGAGGGCCTGCGGGGGAGTCTGGGCGCGCGGACCTTCGCCCTGCTCACCCTCCTGGGCTGGGTTTCCGTGAAGGTGGGCGGGACGGGCCTGGCTCTGCCCATCGCCGTGCAGGCGTTCGCAGCGCTGCTCATCGGACTCTTCTATTTCCAGACCAGCTCGGCGGAGCGGGGCCTCACCACGGAGATCGCGGCCCTGGCCGCCCCCCTGCTGGGCATGCTCCTCACGCGGGACGCCCTCCTCGCCGTGGCCGTCACGGTGATCGTCACCCTGCTGCTGCTGTCCAAACCGTGGTTCCGCGCCTGGATTCCCCGCCTGCACCGGGAAGACCTGACCGCCGCCATGCAGCTGCTCATCGTCTTCGCCATCCTGCTGCCGCTGCTCCCATCGAAGACCCTGGATCCCTGGGGGGTGCTCTCGCCCCAGAAGGTGGGCTGGATGGTGGCCCTTGTCGCGGCCGTGGATTTCATGGGCTATGCCTTGAACCGCACCCTGGGATCGAGCCGGGGCGCGGTGATGACGGGGCTCGTGGGCGGCATGGTGAGCTCCACCATCGTGGCCGTGACCATGTCGCGGCGGGTCAAGACTGATCCCTCCCTCCGCGGCCCCGGCCAGGTGGCGGTGATGCTGGCCTGCGCGGTCATGGGGGTGAGGGTGGCGCTTCTCGCCGGCGTGGTGGGGGGAATGGATCTCCTGCGACCCCTCCTGGCGCCCCTGGCCGCCATGGTGGTGACGCTGCTCGCCGCGACCTGGTGGATCCTCCGGTCCGGAGCGGCCCACGAGATCGATGCGGAGGAGGTGCCGGTGCGCAACCCCTTCCACCTGAAGCGGGCCCTGGCCTGGGGCCTGGCGCTGGCCGCCGTGCTGCTCGTTTCCGCTGCCGCCCGGGACGGGTTCGGAGATCGCGGCCTCATGATGGCGGCCGGTCTCTCGGGACTGGCCGATGTGGTCGCGATCACGCTGGCCGTGAGCAGCCAGGTGCGGTCCGTGGGGCTCCCGGCGGCCACGGCCGTGCTGGCCATCGTGCTGGCCATCGGCGCGAACACCCTCGCCAAGGCCGGGTTCGCCTGGATCGCGGGCGGGCGGGCCTTCGGCCTCCGGCTGGCGGTCATGCTGGCCCTCTCCTTCGGGGCGACGCTGGCGATGACCGCCCTGCAGTTCTGAATAGACCCTGGGTGGCGGCCGCTACTTCCCGCGGTTGCTCATGCGGGTGTGGGTGACGCCGCTCTTTCCCTGGGGCTTGGTGGACGCCTTGGTGACCGGCTTGGGGTGTGCAGAGGCCTTCGGTCTTCCGGCCGTGGTGCCGGAGGCCGGCTTGTCCGCGGCCTGGATGTTCTTCAGCAGATCGGCGGGGACGAGGGGCTTGGTCATGGGGGTACTCCTGCCCTCATCCTACGCTGGTGCCGCAAGCGGCGTGGCGGCAACTCGGCGCGAGCGGGGTGGTCAGGCGGTCCCCTAGCCGCAAGACAAGGTGAAACGGAGGGCATTGCCCGCCGCGTTGAACCCCAGGTCCCGGGAAAGGGCGCGAAGGGTGAGAAGACCCCGGCCGGCCATCGGAGGCTCGGCCTGGCCAGCCTGTTCCTGCCAGGCCCGCCAATTGAATCCCGGCCCCGAATCCTCAACTTCGACGGCGATTTCGCGGATCCCGGAGTGGGAACCTGCCCGGAGGCTGATCCGGAGCGAGACCGTCCCCTCCGTCAGGGCTTCCAGACCGGCGTGCCGGGCGGCCTCGTAGGCCTCGATCCCCCCCTCCTTCAGCCGGGGATCCAGGCGAAGCAGGCCGTGATCCACCGCATTGGCGAGGGCCTCGGTCAGGGCCAGGGCCAGACGCTGGGAGGGCCCGGATGGAAGGCCCTGATTGCCGAGGAGGCGGAGGCAGTCGGGCAGGAACTCGCGGATCGTCTGCTCCCGGGGATTCAGGATGAAGTCCAGGGCGAAGATCGTGCGGAGGGGTTCAGCGGAATCTCCGGCGGGACGGGCGGCATTCGAGAGGCGGGCAGATGCCGGGGCGGGCACCTCCCAGAGCGCCCAGCTGGCGTCGTCCTGCTGCTCGCGATCCAGGCCATCCGCCGCGAGCGCCTCTTGGATCGCCTTCTGGCAGGCGGGGAAGGGCAGCTTCCCGGAGGGAGCGAGGATGGACTGGAGGCGCTCGCCGAGCATGTCCTGGAGGCCGTCGGTGAAGGCGAACAGGCGGTCGCCCTCCGATACGGCGATCTGCTCCACGACAGGGGCATCCAGCCGGTCCACCACCCCGGCGGGCAGGTTGTGCGAGGCGATCCGCCGCGGCGGGCCGTGACGGGGCAACAAGAGGGCATCCGGCAGGCCCGCGTTCAGAATCGAGAGGGTGCCCTTGTGGACATCCAGCCGCATCAGCATCAGGCAGACGAACCGGCCCGAGGGCAGCATCTCGCGCAGCCGGGCATTGATCTGGCGGTAGGCCGTGTCCAGCGGGATGTTCCGGTTCGCCATGCTGAGGAAGGCCTGGACCGCCGGGAGGGTGGATACGCCCGCTGCCAGGCCGTGGCCGGTCGCGTCGCAGAGGAACCCGAAGTGGACCCCGGGCAGGCCTTGGCGGTAGGTGCAGGCATCGCCGTTGATGCGCCGGGTCTGGAGCGTCTCCATGTGGAATCCGGGCGGCAGGGCCCGCAGACCCGGCTCGACCAGGCGCCGAAGCAGGTGCTTGGTAATGGCGAGCTCTTCGTCGGTTTCGGCCCTGGCCCGGGTCAGTGAACGCTCCTTGGCCTCCAGGCGTCCGATCATCGCGTTGAAGGACTCGGCGAGGACGCTCACCTCGTCGTTCCCCCGGATCCGGATGATCCGGTTCCCCGCCGGAAGGTCCCCCAGGGCCCGCACCTGGTGGGTGATGTCCTCGAGGTTGTCGGCCAGGCGGTGGGAGATCAACCAGGTGAGGAACAGGCTCATGGCGACGACCAGTGCCACGGCAAGCTTGAGGTAGGACCGGAGCCGCTCGACCGGGCGAAGGGCCTCGGCGACCGGAAGGCTGGCCACGAGGATCCCATCCATGGCTTGGAGCCGCTTGAGCGAGGAGATGGTCGGCACGCCCGCGGCGTTGACCCTCTCACCGCTGCCTTCAAACCCTTGGAGCGCCCGGTCGAAGAGCTCGGAAGGCTCCGGTGGGTCGAAGGATTTCATGAGCCGGGCCGGATCCGGATGGATCAGCACCCGGCGCTTGGAGTCGAACAGCTGGAGGTAACCGGAGTCCGGCAGCTGTTTGCGGGCGATCTCCCCGAGAAAATCATCGTGGAGAAGGTCGATGCCCCCCGCGAGGACGGCCAGGACCTGCCCATCTTTCCCCCACAGGGGAACTGCCATCAGGACGGCAGGTCGCCCGGCTGACGCCACATCATAGGGAGGGGATACCCCAGCCTGACGATTCGCCATTACCGCGTCGAGGAAGGGCCGAAGGGGAGCAGGCGCCAGGGCATCCTGGGGGGCGTCGGCCGCCTCGGTCAGGAGCCGGCCATCGGGCCCGACCAGGAACACCCCGTTCGGGAAGGTGGTGCGAAGGCTCGTGCGCGCCTGGAGCCAGCGCGCCGCTGATCGGTGGTCGAGTAGGGTGCTGGGTGGGATCTCCCGGGCGGCTCCTTCCAGGCACTGCTGATAGAAGGCGATGGTCTCGTCCATGGCCCGCGCCAGCAAGGTCACTTCATTGAGCTGGTGCTGCTCGATCCGGGCCCGGGATACGGAGGTGAAGTAGCGGGCGACGGCCCAGCCTCCACCCGCCACGACCATCGAGAAGAACAGGCCGAAGGCCATGAAGATCTTGCGCTGAATGCCGAAGTGGCGGGAACTCACGGCTGGCCCATGGATTCCGAGCCCTTGGCCTGGCGCGGCGGATCCGGGAGCGGGAACCCCATTCCCATGGCGGCCTTCATCCTTCCTGGATCTCGAAGAGCTTCCCGAACTGCACGATCTTGAGGATCTCCATCACCGCCGGGGAGGGTTTCCCCAGGACCACCCGGAGGCCCTTGCTGTCGGCCTTCTCGCGCAGCAGCAGCAGCATGCCCAGGGCGGAGGAATCCAGGTAGCTGAGGCCGGAGAGATCCAGGGTGATGGGCCCGGTCGCGGTCGCATCCAGCACCTCCTGGGTGGCGCTGCGGAACTGGGTGTGGGCTTCAAAGGTGAATTGGCCCTCGAGCCTCAACCGGGAAGCCTGGAGATCCTGGTGCAGCGTGAGACTCATGGGGATGTCCTTTGGGGGAGGCGGCCTCCCTTTTGTATCGTCAAGTGGATCTACAGGTTGATAATTCTGCACGAGAGGTGGATGTGACGCCCTTCAAGGACTTAATGAGTAATCTGGGAGGGCGTCCGGGGCGATTCTGAAGCCTCCAGGGAAAGGGTGGACCATGGCGGCGATGGCGTTGGAGGGCATGGTCGGAGCCGCCGAGCGGGCCTTTGAGGCCTGGAAGGACGCCTCCCGTCTGGAGCGGCGGCGCTTGCTGGAGGCTTGGCTGGATCAGGTGGGCCGGGTCCGGGAGGACCTGGCGCGCTTCATCACCGAGGAGACCGGCAAGCCCATCAGCCTGGCCCGGGGGGAAGTGGCGCGGGCCGAGGCCACGCTGAAGGCCACGGTGGAGGCCGCAGCCGCCTTCGGCGAGCAGGCCGTTCCCTACGATCTGATGGCGGGCGCAGAAGGTTGCCGCGCGGTCCTGCGGCGCTTCCCCGTGGGCCCGGTTCTGGCGATTACGCCGTTCAACTTCCCCGTGAACCTGGCGGTGCACAAGCTCGGCCCGGCCCTGGCGGTGGGCTGCAGCGCGATCTGGAAACCCTGCCCCCAGGCTCCGCAGACCTCGCGGCTGCTCTGGGAGGCCTTTGAAGCCGCACGGATCTCGGTGGCCGCCCCCGTGCATCTCCTGCAGCTGACCGGGCCCGATCCTGCCGCCGCAGAGGCCTTGGCCAAGGACCCCCGCATCGCCGCCGTGAGCTTCACGGGCTCGGAGCGCGTGGGACGGCATCTCGAGCAGGTGCTGGCCGGCAAGCGGCTGCTGCTCGAACTCGGCGGCAACGGCGCCGTGGTGGTGGATGAGGGCGTGGACGCCGCGGCCGTCGCCCGCCAGCTCGCCCCCGCCGCTGTGGCCGGGGCAGGGCAGAGCTGCTCCAAAGCCCAGCGGATCTATGTCCACCGGGGCATCTGGGAGGCCTTTGCGCCCGCCTTCGTGGCGGCCGTACAAGCCCTGCCCGTGGGCGATCCCATGGATTCCGCCACGATCGTCGGCCCGCTCATCGATGAGGCCACCGCCCGCCGGCTGGACGAGAGTCTGGACCGGGCAGCGTCCGCCGGTGCCCAGGTCCTCCTGCGAGGGCGCCGGGATGGCGCGCTGCTGCCCCCGGCGATCCTCGCCGGCCTGGGGGAATCGGATCCGCTCCAATGCGACGAGGTCTTCGCCCCCATCACGGTGCTCACCCTCGTGGCCAGCTTCGATGAAGGCCTGGATCGTGCTGCGGCCACCCGTTTCGGCCTGAGGGCCAGCGCCTACAGCCGCGACCAGCGGAACCTCCGCCGGGCCGCTTCCACGCTGAGGGCCGGCGGTGTCCTGCTGAACCTTCCGCCCACTTTCCGCCTGGACGCGGCGCCCTTCGGGGGCGTGCAGGCCAGCGGCAACGGCTTCGAAGGACCCTGGTGGGCGATGGAGGGCTTCACCGAAGGCCGTCTCATCGTCGAAGGCCCGGCCCTGTAAGAATCGAATCGGAGCCCTTCCCATGCCCCTGTCCATGCCCTTCCGTCCCGGCGACCTTGTGGTGGTGCTGCTCCAGTCCCCGCGGGAGCGGATCTGGGGACGGATCCTGGGGCTGGATGCCTCGGGCATCGCGCTGCGCGGCGTGGACCTCGTGCCCTGGGAGGAAGTACTGACCCTCGTGCGCCGGGGCGAGGCCGACCAGGTGGCCCTGGGCACCCGCTTCATTCCCATGCACCGCGTGGAGACCTTGTACCTGGATGAACCCAGCTCGGGTGCCCCCAGCCTGGCGGACACCTTCCGCGAGCGCACCGGTCAGGATCCCCACGATTTCCTCGCCGACCCCCCTTCGCCAAAACCCTCGTCCCGCCATCGGAGGAATCCATGACCCACGCCAACCACACCCGCTGGATGGAGCGTTTCCGCGCCCGCGCCAAGGAATTGCAGCGCCACATCGTCCTGCCGGAGGGCCGGGATGACCGGACGCTCCAGGCGGCCCAGCTCCTGCTGGATCAGAGCCTCTGCCGCCTGACCCTGCTCGGCGATCCGGCCGATATGGCCAAGCGGGGGGCGGCCCTGGGCCTCGCGCTGAAGGGGGCCGAGATGGTGGATCCCTCGGCGAGTCCGCTGCTTCCGGAGTTGGCCGGGGCCTACTACGAGCGCCGCAAGGCCAAGGGCATCACCGAGGCCCAGGCGCTGGAAGCGATGCACAACCCTCTTTGGTTCGGTTCCATGCTGGTGCAGGCGGGCCATTGCGACGGCATGGTGGCCGGGGCCCTGAACACCACCGCCGAGACCGTGCGGGCCTGCCTCCAGGCCATCGGTGCCGCGAAGGGCATCAAGACCGTCTCCAGCTTCTTCATGATGATCCACCCCGATGCCGCCTTCGGCGAGCAGGGCGCCATGATCTTCGCGGATTGCGCGGTGGTGCCGGATCCCACGCCCGAGCAGCTGGCCGACATCGCCATCGCCTCGGCGGAGAACGCCCGCCGGGTGATGGGCGTGGAGCCCCGCGTGGCGCTGCTGAGCTTCTCCACCCGCGGCTCCGCTGAACACCCCTGCGTGGACAAGGTCCGCGCCGCCCTGGCCATCCTGAAGGAGAAGGCGCCGGATCTCGCCGTGGACGGCGAACTGCAGGCGGATGCCGCCCTGGTGGCTTCCGTGGGCCAGCGCAAGGCGCCGGGTTCCGTGGTGGCGGGCAAAGCCAATGTGCTGGTCTTCCCCAACCTGGATGCCGGCAACATCTCGTACAAGATCACGGAACGCCTGGGCGGCGCCGTGGCGTTGGGCCCGCTGCTCCAGGGGCTGGCCCGGCCGGCCAATGATCTGAGCCGGGGCTGCAGCGCCCAGGACATCGCGGATGTGGCGGTGCTCACGGCGCTTCAGTGAAGCGGCTGGCCTTCTTCATCTCCGGCACGGGCGGCAATGCCCTGAATCTTCTCAGGGCCTGCCGCGAGGGCCGGGTCCCGGGTCTTCCCGTGCTGGGGCTCGCCTCCACGGCCAAGGCCGGGGGACTGGCGCGCCTGGGGGCCGAGGGGTTGCCCACGGCGGTCGTCACTCGGAAGGATTTCGAGTCGGATGACGCCTTTTCCGAAGCCTGCTACCAGGCCGCCGAAGCGGCAGGGGCCGAGATCATCTGCCTCTGCGGCTGGCTGAAGAAGCTGACCGTACCCACCCGCTGGGCGGGCCGCATCCTGAACATCCACCCGGGGCTGCTGCCTAACTACGGCGGCCCGGGCATGTACGGTATGCATGTCCACCGAGCCGTGCTGGCAGCGGGGGAGGCCGAATCCGGCGCCACGGTGCACCTGGTGGACTCGGAATACGACCATGGGCGCATCCTCGCCCAGCTGCGGGTGCCGGTCCTGGCCGGAGAGATGCCGGAGGATCTGCAGAAGCGGGTGTACGCGGCGGAGATGGAGCTGTTCCCGAGGGCCCTGGCGGCATATCTCGCCGAACGGGATTAGACTTTCGCCATGAGCATGAAGCAGGAGCGGACTGCCACCTTGGCGAAGCCGAAGCCCGGAGGGCACGGCCTTGGAGGTGCCGCGTGATTCCCCTCCTCACCGCCGACGAGATGCGGGCCGCGGAGCGCCAGGCCATCGAGGGCTGGGGCATGCCGTCACTGGTTCTGCAGGAGCACGCCGCCCTGGGAGCCCTGGCGCTGATCCCGCCCGGCGAGCCGATCCAGGTGCTGGCGGGACCTGGCAACAACGGCGGTGACGCCTTGGCGTTGGCCCGCCTGGCCAGGCTCCAGGGGCGCGAGGTCACGGTGTGGTCTCCCTTCACCCAGCCCGAATGGCGCGGGGATGCGGCCCACCAGGCCCGGCTCTGGAAGGGCCTCGGGGGAGACATCCAGGGGGCGACCGGGCCGGGCGAAGTCATGCGGACCTGGCGCGGCTGGGTGGTGGACGGCCTCTTCGGCCTGGGCACCACCCGCCCGCTGGACGGCCCGGCCGCGGTCTGGGTGAGGGCCCTGAACGGCAGCGGCCTCCCGGTGCTGGCCCTGGACCTGCCCTCGGGCCTGGATCCCAGTGCCGCCGAAATTCCCGGGGAAGCGGTGCGAGCCGCGCGGACGGCGTGTTTCGGAGCCCTCAAGGTCTGCCACGGCCTGCTTCCGGCGAAGGAATATTGCGGCAGGATCTCGGTGATCCCCATCCCCCTGGACCGCGCTCCGGTAGCCGCGATGCAGCTGCTGGAACGGCCGATCCTCCCCCCCCGGGCCTGGAATGCCCACAAGGGGAGCTTCGGGCATGTGGTCATCCGGGCGGGCAGCCTGGGCATGAGCGGGGCCGCGGTGCTGGCGGCCCTGGGCGCCCTGCGCGTGGGCGTGGGCCTGGTGACGGTGCTGGCGGAGCCAGAGGTCCGTGCCGAGATCGCTGCCCAAGTCCCTGAAGCCATGGTGCATCCCTGGCGCGGGACCGTTCCCCCGGAGGCCGATGTGCTCCTGGTGGGTCCCGGGGGCATCGCCCAGGTGCCGGATTGGGACGGTCCGCTGGTGGTGGATGCCTCGGCCCTGAAGGAAGGGGAAGGGAAACGCTGGATGGAGCGACCCGGCACGGCCATCACGCCCCATCCCGGTGAATTCGCCCGGCTCTTCCGGCTCTCGCGCCCACTCCTGATGGACGAGCGCCTGGCTCAGGCCCGGTTGGTGGCGGCGGGCAAGCCCGGCGTTCTGGTCCTCAAGGGGGCCCAGACCGTGATCGCCGGAGGCGCCCGGGGCGACCTGTGGATCAATCCCACGGGCCATCCGGGCATGGCGACGGGCGGCAGCGGCGATCTGCTGGCGGGCATGGTGGCCGGCTTCCGCGCCCAGGGTCTGCCCATGCGCGAGGCCGCGGCCGCGGCCACCTGGTTCCACGGCGCCACCGGGGATCAGCTCCCGGGCGCAGGGCTGCTCCCCCGGGATCTGGCGGCGCTGCTTCCGGAGCTGTTGCGTGCCTGAGTCCTTTCTGGCCGATGATGGGGCCACGGAGGCCCTGGGCGAAGCCCTGGCCCGGGTCACGCCGGCGGGCGGGACCTGGCTGCTACGGGGTGAATTGGGTGCCGGCAAGACCACCTGGACCCGGGGTTTCCTGCGGGGCCTGGGGGGGGATCCGGATGAAGTGGCCTCGCCCACCTATGCCGTGCTCCACCGCTACGATCACCCGGGGGGGCGGGTCTTTCACCTGGATCTGTACCGTCCCGGTCCCGGAGGTGCTTGGTCCCTGGGTCTTGATGAGATCCTGGAGGCCGCGGACCGTCTCGTGGTGGAGTGGGCCGGCACGGATGGTCCCTGGCCCACGGACTGGGTGGCCGAGCTGCGGCTGTCCCAGGAAGGTGAGGGGCGCCGGGCGGAATGGACACTCCCTGTCGCGCACGGCGGACGATGATGGGGGCATGGACCTCCCGCTGATCGTCTCCCTCCTCGCCTGTTCCGTCGCGGCCTTGGCGGTCTGGGCGGCCCTTCGCCGGCCCCCCTTGGAGGCCGCGCCATTCGAGGCTCTGCGCCGCCACGCGGAGGAGCTGGCCTCGCGGGATCGGGGCGAGGCCCGGCAGGCCCTGGCCACGCAGATTCAGCCCGTCTTTTCGGAGCTCGGCCAGCTGCGGACTGCCCAGGCCGAAAAGCTGGGCGAGGGCTTTCGCCAGCTCACGGCCGCCGTCCAGGAGGCGCTGAGGGCCTCCCGCGCGGAGCAGGCCGCTCAGCTCGGCCTGGTCCAACAGCAGGTGCAGCAGCGGCTGGATGCCATCCAGACCTCGAACGAGGCCAAGCTCGAACAGATCCGCCGCACGGTGGACGAACAGCTCCACGAAGCCCTGGAGAAGCGCCTCGGCGAGAGCTTCAACCTCGTGGCCCAGCGCCTGGAGCAGGTGCAGAAGGGGTTGGGCGAGATGCAATCCCTGGCCCAGGATGTGGGCGGGTTGAAGCGGGCGCTCACCAATGTGAAGACCCGGGGTGTGCTCGGCGAGGCCCAGCTGGGTGCGCTGCTGGAGCAGTTCCTGTCTGCGGGGCAGTATGCGGCGAATGTGAAGGTGAAGCCCCGTTCCGCCGAGGTGGTGGAGTTCGCGGTGAAGCTGCCGGGAGCCGAGGAGGGGGGCAGTGTCTGGCTTCCCATCGATGCCAAGTTCCCCCTGGAGGACTACCAGCGGCTCATGGAGGCCTATGAGGCCGGGGATCTGGCCGCCGTGGAGGCCGCGGGCCGGGCGCTGGAGAACCGCCTGCTCTCCCAGGCGCGGGACATCCGCGACAAGTACATCGCGCCGCCCTACAGCACGGATTTCGCGCTGCTCTTCCTGCCTTTCGAGGGGCTCTATGCGGAGGCGCTGCGGCGGCCGGGGCTGTTCGGTCGGCTCCAGCGGGAATGCAAAGTCACCTTCGTGGGCCCCACCACGCTCACGGCCTTCCTCAACAGCCTCCAGGTGGGGTTCAAGACCTTGGCCATCAGCCGGCAGAGCAGCGAGGTCTGGCGGGTGCTGGGCCATGTGAAGGCCGAGTTCGGACGGTTTGGGACGGCCCTGGCGGCGGTCCAGGACCGGCTGGATGACGCCAGCAAGCGGCTGGGGGAGGTCTCGAAGCGGAAGGACCTCATGGAAAAGCGGTTGGCGGGGGTGGAGGCGGCTCCGGAGGTTCCGGCGGACGCACAGGCCGAGGGCGCGCCAGTGCTGGCGATGCCGAGCGGGAGCGAATAATTCACTTCCCAAATCGCAGGAATGCCTTAGGATTCGGGCCAATCCGGGGGTGTGATGCTGAAGGGAGGGGGTCGTCACGGAGCCGGCGAGGTCATCGCCGTGGACCGGAACTATGTCCCCATGCAGGAAGTAAGCCGCCGTCGCGCCCTCTGTGCCGTGGTGGCCGGCCGGGCCCATGTGCTGAATCCCGCCACCTTCGAGCGGCACGGCAACCTGGAGGGTCGCCTGGAATTGATCATCTTCCCCCACGCCCAGGCCTGCAGCGACTCCAAGCTGCTGCTGGGCCGTTTGGAGCGGCGGGTGCTGCGCCGGGACCACTACCTCTGCCAGTACGAGGGCTGCCAGCGGAAGGCCACCACGGTGGATCATGTGGTGCCTCTGTGCCAGGGCGGCTCGACCACCTGGCAGAACCTCGTGGGATGCTGCCTGTCGTGCAATCAGAGCAAGGGCGGACGGACGCCCGAGCAGGCCGGCATGATCCTCAAGCGCCAGCCCAAAGGGCCCCGGGCCCACCTCTTCGAGCGCTTCGAGGAGCTGCTGAAGCGGGCCAGCGCGGCCTGATCCATTCCCCGTTCAGCCCAGGAGGGCACGGGTCTTGAGGAAGAGCTCCGCCCACTCCCGGGTGGCCTCGCTGCGGCGCGTGATCCCGCCGCCGGTCCAGTAGGTCAGGCGTCCTTCGGCGATCTGGGCGGTGCGGATGGGCAGGGCCAGGTCCAAGTCGCCGCGGGGCCCGATCCACCCCAGGGCCCCGCAGTAGAACCCTCGAGGGGCGGCCTCGGCCTGGGCCAGGTGGGTGCAGACCGCGTGTTTTGGTGCCCCGGTGACGCTGCCGCCCGGCAGGACGCTGCGGAGGAGGGCCGCCAGACCCAGGCCGGGACGGGCCTGGGCTTCGACGGTGCTCACCAGGTGCTGAACCGTGGGGTAGGGCTCCACGGCCATGGGGCGGCTCACGGCGACGGAGCCTGTCCGGGCCACGCGGCCCAGGTCGTTGCGGACGAGGTCCACGATCATGGTGTGCTCGGCCCGCTCCTTGGGGTCGGCGGCCAGGGCCACGGCGGCTCGGCAGTCGGCCTCGGCCTCGCCCGTGAGTGGGACGCTGCCCTTGATGGGCTGCGACCAGAGGCGGTCTTCCCGGCGGGTCAGGAGGCGCTCCATGCTCAGGCAGAGCAGGTGGCGGCCGCCCAGGTCCAGCAGGGCCCCGAACGGGGGGCGGGCTCGGAGGAAGGCCGATTGGGCGAACGCCTTGGGCGAGCCCGGGAAGAGTCCTTCGAAGGGGACGCAGAGGTTGGCCACATAGAAATCCCCCGCCAGGATGCGCTCCCGGATCCGTTCCACCGCGGCCCGGTGGGTGACCTCTTCCCAGCGGGGCTGAAGGTCCAGAATGGGGGCGGCCATCACCGCGGTCCTTTCCCCGGTGGTCCCCAGGCGGTGTCGCCAGAGGTCCGGGTCTGGGGGTCCCTCCTCCCAGGACCAGAGTTCCACCTGGTCCTCCTGAAGGTGCAGGGCCTGTCGAAGCGCCGTCCAATGCTGGCCCAGGGTGCCGGGAGGCAGTCCCTGGCGGGGCAGGCCGGCCTCATCGCAGGCGAGTTCGTAGGTGGCGGCGCCGACCCAGGGGCCCGGGCTCTCTGGAAGGGCGGATTCCAGGGCCTGCCAAGGGGAACCATGGAGGATCAACTTCCCGAGGCGGGTCTCCCAGGCCCTACCCGTCCAGCGGGAGGTGAGGACGGGGCCTCCGGGGAGGCCCAGGAGCCCCTCGCCGGTCCGCCCATCCTGGAGCCAGGGCGCGCCCTGGGCGAGCAGCGCCCCGGTGCAGGCCGGCCAGGGGCCGGGGAGGGGGAAGGGCAGACGATGCCTAGGGGAGAGGTCCATCCGGGACATCATCCCATCAGAATCTGGAACTTGCTCCATTGGCTAGCGTTGAAAAAGAGTTCGCTAACAAATTGCCAAACGGTGACAAATAATGACCGAAAACGACCTTTTCTTTTTTTTGGGTTCGGCCTAGTCTCTTGGACCAGGAGGAACTTCCATGTCTTCAGTGGATATCAGTTCTCAAACCGGCAAGGACTTCGCGGGAGACGCGCTGATCGTTCCGGTGTTCTCCGGGCGTGAGCGACATCGGCTGCCTCTCGCCATCAGCAAGGTCGCACGGCAAGTGATGGATGAGGAGGATTTCAAGGCGGACTATCTTGAAGTTGTGCCGCTGCATCATCCCAATGGCGTGAAGGAAAGCCGCTGGATGGTTCTGGTGGGGCTTGGCGACGAAGAGAAGGTGACACTCAACAAGATCCGCAAAGCCGTGGGTACGGCCGCCCGTTTCTGCCTCAAGAAAAAGTGGAAGAAGATCGGCGTGCTCTCGCCCTCCACCTCCACGCTGGACCACGATGCCGTGCAGGTGTCCGTCGCCGAGGGCGCCCTTCTGGCCAACTACGATTTCGTGGTGTTCAAGGGCGGCAAGCCGGAGGCGAAACAGTTTTCGTCCATCGAGATCTTTACCAATGGGGATGACACCCGCAAGGCCCGCCGCAAGCTGCCCATGATCGAGGCCGGGGTGGTGGCCTGCCATCGGGTGCGCGACCTGGCCAACACCCCTGCGGGCGATCTCTATCCTGAGGTTTTCGCGGAAACGGCTTCGAAACTGGCCAAGCAGCACAAGCTCCACTGCGAAGTGATGGATGTGCCGGCCCTCGAAAAGGGCGGCTTCCGTTCCGTGTTGGCGGTCGGCCAGGGCAGTGCCCGGCCTCCGCGGGTGGTGAAGCTCGAATACAAGCCGAAGGAGAAGCCGAAGAAGCATGTGGTGTTGGTGGGCAAGGGTGTCTGTTTCGATTCGGGCGGCCTGTCCCTCAAAGACGCCTCGGGCATGGAGACGATGAAGGACGACATGACCGGCGCGGCCATCGTGCTGGCCACCCTCGTGGCCTGCGCGCAGCTGGAGGTTCCGGTGCAGGTCACGGGCCTGTTGGGCCTGGTGGAGAACATGCCCTCCGGCACCAGCTACAAACCCGGCGATGTCCTCCGCAGCCGCAGCGGCAAGACCATTGAAGTGCTCAACACCGATGCGGAGGGCCGGCTGGTGTTGGCGGACCTCCTCCACTACGCGGGCGAGCTGGGCGCGGACCATGTGGTGGACTTGGCCACCCTCACGGGCGCGGCGCTCATCGCCATGGGCGATGGGGTCTCGGCCGTCATGGGCACCGACCAGAAGCTGGTGGACCACCTCATGGATGCGGGCGGGGCCGTGGGCGAGCACCTCTGGCAGCTCCCCCTGGTCGAGGAATACGCCGAGCTGCTCAAGAGCCCCCTGGCCGACCTGAAGAACATCACGGGCATCCGCTGGGGCGGCACCATCACGGCCGGCCTCTTCCTGCGCGAGTTCGTGGGGCAGGCCTCCTGGGCCCATGTGGACCTCTCCGGCGGCTGGTCGGGCAAGGAGCGGGACTACCGTACCCACGGCGCCAGCGGGGAGGGCCCGCGGTTCCTCCTGGAATGGCTCATGGCTTGAGTACCCCCTCCGGGTCGTTTGAAAAGGGGGCTTCGGCCCCCTTTTTTTCAAATGGATGGAGATGTCCCTCTTGACCGCAGGCCACAGATGGGGATTTATTGAGGACTGCCTTCAATCCACCTGAGCCCACACACCCCCGGAGTTCCCATGGAAGCGATGGAGACCCTCACCAAGGCCGACCTGTCCCGACATCTGATGGAGCGCCTGGAGCTTGGAAAGAAGGACGCCGACCTCCTGGTGAACACCTTCCTGGAGAGCATCATCGAATCTCTCAAGACAGGTGAGGGTGTGGAACTGCGCGGGTTCGGCAGCTTCCGGCTGCGGGATCGCCGGGCCCGTCAAGGGCGCAACCCCCGCAGTGGCGAGAGCATCCAGGTGCCGCCCAAGCGCGTGGTCTATTTCAAGCTGGGCAAGGAACTTCGCAGCAAGCTGATCGACGATTAGTCGCCTCAACCTCTTTCCTGGAGTCCCCATGCGTTTCCGCAAGCTGCTCCTCGCCCTTCTGGCCGTCGCCGCTGTCGCGACACCTGCTTTCGCCCAGAAGAAGCTCTCCAAAGAAGACAAGGCCAAGCTCCCCCGCATCGCCATCCTTGAGTTCAAGGCCGCGCCCGACGCCTGGCACGGCTGGCGCTTCGGTGGCTGGGGCAATCAGATGAGCACCATCTCCAACCAGCTCCGCGACCTCTTCACCACGGAGATCATGGAGAAGGGCAAGAACAAGATCCGCGTCATCGAGCGCGAGCGACTGTCCGAGATCCGCGAGGAGCTGAACTTCCAGCAGAGCGGCGAAGTGGATACCGCCACCGTCCAGAAGATCGGCAAGCTGCTGGGCGTGAAGTATGTGATGACGGGCAAGATCACCCGCTTCGCATACAAGGAGGGCGGTTTCGGCACGGGCTGGGGCGTGGGCGCCCTGGTGAGCAAGGTCACGGGCGATGGCCTGGCCGGGGCCGTGGCGGGCAGCGTGAATGTCAAGAAGGCCTCCTTCACGGGCCGCCTGGACATCCGCCTCATCGAGGTGGAGACCGGCGAGATCCTGGGCGCCTGGAAGGACGAGGACAAGATTTCCGACACCAGCGTGAAAGTGGCCGGCACCGGCGCCGAGGTGCAGTACGACGAGGAACTCGTGAACAAGGTGTTCGAGCCCATCGTGCAGCGCATCACGCCGAAGCTCCTGCGCGCCACCGTGGCGGCCCACGAAGAAGAGTAGGAAATCCCGGCTCAGGGAATCGGACGGGGCCCTTCGGGGCCCCTTTCCGGTTCAAGGGGAAGCCATTCGGAGACGGCCTGCCGGATGGCGCCCGCGTAGGCGGGGCCCATCACCTCGGCGCAATGCAGGTGCCAGGTCGGCACTTCGATCACCCGCCCTGAGGCGAACCGCGCGGCCAGGGTCCGTTGGATGTCCGGCGGGGCCAGACGGTCCTGGGTGGCCAGGAAGCACAGGCTCGGAGTGGTGAAGCGCAGGCCCTGGGTCCGGCGCAGCAGGTCCGTCTCGGAAGGCTCGTAGCCGCCCATGCGCCCGGCCCCGGCGCTGGCCAGGGCTCCGATGGGTGGGGCGAGGAGGTGCCACCAGCGATCCTCCGGACCCCTCACGAGGCGCTCGGCGAAGCTCCGGCTGCTGGCGGGGGCGCCCTCCCAGATAAGGCCCGCCAGAGGGCCCCGGCCTTCCCCCTCCAGGTCGGCCAGCGCCAGCAGGCCCACGGAGGCTCCGAGGCTGCGACCCAACAGGAGGATCTTGCACCGGGGGGTTCCCATGGCCTCGAGGCGATGGACGATGCGCACCACATCCCGGGATTCGGCCACGCCGAAGGTGACGGCCGGCGCGGACCCGCCGGCCCGCAGGGCATCATCCCGGCGCCGGTAGGTGAAGATGGCGGCATCGAGGCCCGGGAACCACTTCAGGGCGGGGCTCGTGCCCCAGCGGTCATCCCCGAAGCCATGAAGCAGGAGGACCACCCCCCGGGAGGGTTCCCGGCGGCGGAGGCGCCAGAGCTGCAGGCCATCGACCTCCTGGGCCGACCAGACGCCGCCCGGGTCGCCGTCGCCGCCTGCCGCGAGCTCGCGGTAGGTGGCCTCGACCCGGGCCAGGGGCTGGGGGCGGTAGAAGGGCGGATCCACCAGTTCCCGCGCGACCTTCCAAGATTTCCACGCGACGAAGCCCCCCACCGCCAAGAGGGGGAGGGCTGCAAGGCCGAGCCAGGCCGACCGTCTCACCAGTAGCCCGTCGTGATCAGAAGGGTCTCGGCCGCGTTCAGGGCCCGGCACTGGCAGCTGAGCCGCTGATCAGGCGCGGCGTGGTTCCGGCTCAGCACCCGGGCTTCGTGGGTGCGGATCGGGCTGAGCTGCTCGCCCCCCTGCAGCACGGTGACCAGGCACCTGGCGCATGCTCCGCGGCCTGAGCAGGCCGAGGCCACGGGCAGGCCCGCGGACAGGCAGCGATCCATCAGGGTTCCCCGCCCACCGATGATGCGGTCTGCCCGGCGGGTGCGGGCCACCAGCGGCATCGCTACTTGACGAGGGTGGCCGAGACCCCAGGAAGCCCCTCGGCGGTGGGCAGGGGGTCCGGCTTGCCGTAGAGCACCGATTCCAGCTTCTGGGTGAGGGTGACCTGATAGATGCCCTTGTCGGCGCCCATGTCCAGTTCACCCTGGTCCGGGCTGAAGGTCTCGCGCTGGCTGGTGAGGAAGAAGCGATGCTTGCCCGGCGTCAGCCCCTTCACGACCAGGCTCTTCGCGCCCTTGGGCAGCTGCTGGACGGGAATGCGGGCCCCGTCGAGGCTCAGTTCCACCGGGCCCCGCACCGCGCGGGTGAAGCGGAACACAGCCGTCCCGGAGGGAATGGGCGAGCTGGGCGTCAGGGGCACCTTGCGGCAGCCCACGAAGGAGGCGACCCCCAGCAGGACCAGGGTGGGAACGATGGCGTGGAACTTCATGAAGCCTCCGGGACCTTGATGATATGCGATGAGGGGGCGGGAGGTCTCGCGGACCGCCATCCACCGGCTCAGGGCAGGACGACCCAGAGCAAACCCTTCCAGAGCGCGTGCTTCGGCTGCCGGCCAACCACGCCCGTGAGGGGGCCGGCACAGATGATTTCGACACGACCGCCGGAGCGATCCTCCAGGACGCGGAACCGGATCCGCGTCTTCCCGGTGGCCGCCCAGGTATCCGGGTAACCCCCCGGCGCCTGGCGGAGGATCTGGAGCCTCTGGAGGGTGCCGTCCTTCTTGAGGGCGAGCTCAAAATCGAAGGCTCTGTCCGGCTCCGGTGGGACGAGGCGCCCGGTCAGCCGCACCAGGTCCGGAAGGGTCGTCACCGTGCTGGGTTCGAATCGGTGGACGAGGCCGTCCAGGGCGATCTCGCCGCCTCCCTGGACGATCTCTTCCAGACCCGGGGTCTGGGCCCACAGGGGCAGGGCGAGGACGAGGGCGGGCAGGGCGCGCAGGAAGTTCATGCTGACTCCAGGGGGTGGGGCCTCTATTCTGGAGGATTGAACCTGAGAGGTGAACCATGACCCGTGTGCTCTTCCAGACCGACAAGGGCGACATCAACCTGGAACTCTTCCCGAAGGAGGCCCCGGGCACCGTGGCCAACTTCGTGAAGCTCATCGAAGCCGGCTTCTACGACGGGCTGGCTTTCCACCGCGTGATCCCCGACTTCGTCATCCAGGGCGGCTGCCCCAACACCAAGCCCGGCGCCTCGGGCATGCCCGGCACCGGCGGCCCCGGCTGGAAGATCAAGTGCGAGACCGCCGGCAACCCCCACCAGCACAAGCTGGGCGCCGTCTCCATGGCCCATGCGGGCAAGGACACCGGCGGCAGCCAGTTCTTCGTGGTGAACGGCGACCGCCGCAATGTGGCCCATCTCGATGGCGTCCACACGGTCTTCGGCCAGTGCGTCTCGGAGGCCGACATCAAGGTGGTGCAGGCGATCAAGGCCAATGACCGCATCGTGAAGGCGACGGTGGTGGAGGCTTAAGCCTCCTGTCGGTTCATCCGAAAACAGGGCGGCGCTGCCGCCCTGTTTTCGTAGAGAGGGGGGAGGACATGGACGGGAAGATTCGCTGCGGCTGGTGTGGGACGGATCCGCTCTATGTGGCCTACCACGACGAGGAATGGGGCGTCCCCCAGCATGACGACCGGCGGTTGTTCGAGAAGCTGGTGCTGGAAGGGGCCCAGGCGGGCCTGAGCTGGATCACCGTGCTCCGCAAGCGCGAAGCCTACCGGAAGGCCTTCCACGGGTTCGATCCCGCGAAGGTCGCAGCCATGACCGACACAGAGCTGGAGGCGGTCCTCCAGGACCCGGGCATCGTGCGGAACCGGCTGAAGGTCTTCTCGGCCCGGAAGAATGCCCTGGCCTACCTGGCTGTGCAGCGGGAATTCGGCAGCTTCGACGCCTTTCTCTGGGCCTTCGTGGGGGGGAAGACGAAGGTCAACCGGCCGAAGACCCTGGCGGAAGTCCCCGCCGTGACGCCCGAGGCCGAGGCCCTCAGCAAGGCCCTCAAGAAGCGCGGCTTCACCTTCGTGGGGCCCACGATCATGTACGCCTACATGCAGTCGCTGGGGCTGGTCGATGACCATCTGGCCACCTGCTGGAAGCGGCAAAGAGCCTGACTCGCGGAGCAGGGC
The DNA here is from genome assembly GCF_020622065.1 of Geothrix sp. Classification (NCBI taxonomy): domain Bacteria; kingdom Pseudomonadati; phylum Acidobacteriota; class Holophagae; order Holophagales; family Holophagaceae; genus Geothrix; species Geothrix sp. The sequence continues at coordinate 1,321,069 of NZ_JAHRYQ010000001.1, forward strand.
GGGGGCCGGTAGACTGGAAGGCTCGGAGCCCCCGTGTCCAAGCCCTTCTACATCACCACGCCCATCTACTATGTCAACGACCGGCCCCACATCGGCCATACCTACACCACGGTGCTGGCGGATGTGATCGCCCGGTTCCACCGCATGCGGGGCGAGGAGGTGTACTTCCTCACGGGCACCGACGAGCACGGGCAGAAGGTGGAGAAGGCCGCGGCCGCCCGGGGCATCACCCCCAAGCAGCTGGCCGACGAGGTGGTGGCCAACTACACGGAGCTGTGGAAGGCCATGGGGATGACCCACTTCCGCTTCATCCGCACCACGGACGAGGACCACCGGGCCCAGGTCCAGCGCCTCTTCAAGCGGCTCCTCGACAAGGGCGACATCTACAAGGCCACCTACAAGGGCCTCTACTCGGTGAGCGACGAGGCCTATGTCACCGAGACCCAGGCCAAGGAGCTGCAGGCCCAGGGCCTCGCCCACCAGCTGGTGGAACTGGAGGAGGAGACCTACTTCTTCCGCCTGAGCGCCTACCAGGACCGCCTGCTGAAGCACTTCGAGGAGCATCCAGAGTTCGTGCAGCCGGACTTCCGCTTCAACGAGGTGAAGCGCTTCGTGGAAGGCGGCCTGCAGGACCTTTCCATCAGCCGGACCAGCATCAGCTGGGGCATCCCCGTGCCCGGCGACGAGAAGCATGTCATCTATGTCTGGTTCGATGCGCTGCTCAACTACCTCACGGGCTGTCCTCCCAGCTGCTGGCCACCGGACCTGCAGCTCGTGGGGAAGGACATCCTGCGGTTCCACGCCGTGTACTGGCCGGCTTTCCTCATGGCGGCGGGCATGTTCCAGCCCACCACCATCCTGGCCCACGGCTGGTGGCTCATGGGCGAGGACAAGATGTCCAAGAGCAAGGGCAATGTCGTGCGCCCGGATACCCTGCTGCGCTTCGGCAATGACGCCCTCCGCTTCTACTTCATGCGCGACATGCAGGTCGGCCATGATCGCGGCTTCAGCTTCGAGGGCTTCATGGACCGCCTCAACGCCGATCTGGCCAATGGCCTGGGCAACCTGGCCTCCCGCACGCTGAGCATGATCCAGCGCTATCGCGGCGGTGTGGTGCCCATGCCGTCGGCCATGGACGAGCTCGACCAGCAGATGGCCAGCCAGCTGCTGGAAGTCTTCCCCGAATACCTGGAGAAGGCCCGCGCCAACGACTTCCATGCCGCCCTGGACGCCCTGTGGGGGCACCTGCGCGCCCTCGACGGCTACATCGTGAAGGCTGAGCCCTGGAAGCTGGCCAAGGACCCGGCCAACGACGCCAAGCTGGACGCCGTGCTGGCGAACCTATACCGGGCCCTGCGCGCCACCGCCCTGCTCGTGGCGCCGGTGATGCCGGAGCTGGCCCAGACCTTGTGGGAGAGCCTCGGCCACGACACGAAGGTGGCCGAGCGGACCTTCCACGGCTTCGCCCTGGATGGCCCCGCCATCGGTCCCATCGGCGATCCCAAGCCCCTGTTCCAACGCATCGACAAGGAGAAGGAATTGAGCGACCTCGAGACGGCTGCGGCAGCCCCTGCCGAGACCAAACCCAATCTGGATGTCCCGGAGATCCGCGAGACCGTGGACGCCGACACCTTCTTCAAGGTGGACCTGCGCGTGGGACGGGTCCTCGAGGCGGAACGCGTGCCCAAGAGCGACAAGCTCATCAAGATGAAGGTGGACATCGGCCTGGAGCAGCGGACCATCGTGGGGGGCATCGGCAAGGCCTACGAGCCTGCGGACCTGCTGAACCGCCTCGTGGTCGTGGTCGCGAATCTGGCGCCCCGCAAGCTCATGGGCATCGAAAGCCACGGCATGCTGCTGGCCGCCAGCGACAATGCGAGCAAGCCCTACCTGGTGGCGCCGCCCAGCGACGCCCAGCCTGGATTCCTGGTGAAGTGAAGCACCCCGTCTTCAGCTTCGAGGCCGAGCTCCTCACGGACGCGCCCTTCGACCACATCGTCGAGCGGCTTCGGACTGCCCCGCCGCAGTCGTTCAAGAGCCTGCGGCCCTTGAGCCGCTGGGCCGCGCCGGAAGAGGCGCCCGGGGGGGTCGTCCTCCGCTGGACCCGCGCCATGGCCGGGGCCGAGGAGTCCGGAGCATTGACCCTGAGGCCGGATCCCAAGGGCGCCCACCTGCGTCTCGAGGGCCGGATGAAGGGTTGGGCGGGCTTCCTCTTCTTCGGGCTGCTGCGCTGGCGCACGGACCGGCTGCTGGACCGTTTCGTGGAGGAACTGTGAAGCCTGTCCTCTGGATGAAGTCGAGCTGCACCACCTGCCGCAATGCCAGGGCCAAGCTCGCGGAGCTGGGTATCGAAGTGGCGATTCGCGACTACTTCAAGCAACCTCTGGAAGCTGCGGAGCTGGAGCGCCTCCTGCCGGAGGACCCCAGCCCCATGCTCGGTACCAAGAGCCCCAAGTACAAGGAGTTGGGCCTGAAGGGCCGACCGCTTGCCAAGGCCGAGGCCATCGCGCTGATGGTGCAGGACAACAACCTGCTCAAGCGCCCCATCCTGGTTCATGCCAAGGGTGTGATCATCGGTTTCGATCCCGAGGCCTATGCCGCCTTGCGTTCCTAAAAGGAGAGTCCCCGTGCGCTTCTACAGCTGGAATGTCAACGGCTTCCGCTCGGTTCTGAAGAAGGGCTTCATGGATTGGCTGGAGGAGGCCGAGCCGGATGCCCTCTCCCTCCAGGAAATCCGCTGCGAGTGGGAGGAAGTGGATCTCGGCGTGCGGCGCCAGCTGGAGAGCGCCTACGACATCTGCTGGTTCCCGGCGACGAGCAAGAAGGGCTACGCGGGTTCCGCCACGCTCACGAAAAAGGAGCTGGGGTTCAGCCACGCCAAGGGGCTCGGCCTGGAGGGCTACGATGCCGAAGGGCGCATGGTCGTGTCCCGGAAGGACAAGCTCGTCTTCATCGCCGGCTACTTTCCGAACGCCTCCCAGGGGCTGGTGCGCCTGCCCTTCAAGCGCCAGTTCGCGAAGGATCTTGCCGCCATCGTGGCCAAGCACCACAAGGCCGGGGACCAGGTGATCCTCACGGGGGACATGAATGTGGCTCCCGAGGAGATCGACCTCGCCCGGCCCAAGGACAACACCAAGAATCCCGGCTTCACGCCCGAGGAGCGCGAGGACTTCAAGCTCTACCTGGGGGCGGGCCTTGCGGATGTGCTGCGGGAGCGAAACCCCGGCGTGCCGGGCCTCTACACCTGGTGGACGGCCCGCGGCGGCGCCCGGGAACGGAATGTGGGGTGGAGGATCGACCTGTTCCTGGCCAGCCGGGCCCTGCTGGATCGCGTGAAGGATGCCCGCATCCACGCCGATGTGCTGGGCTCTGACCACTGCCCCATCAGCCTCGAATTGATCTGATCCTTTCCTGACGGCAAAAGCAGAGGGCCCCAACCGGGGCCCTCTGCTTGGGTGCGGTGTGTCTACTTGATCCGCTTCAGAGAAGGATCCTTCAGCATCTCCTTGGCGGTGGCAGCATTCTTGCCGGCCGGCGCGAGCTCGAGGTACTTCTCGAGGTTCTGCTTGGTGCCGCGCAGGTTGTTCTCGCCGAACTCGACCATGGCCAGGAGGTAGTGGGCCTCGGCGTACTTGGGGTCGATCTCCAGGGCCTTCAGGAGCTGGGCCTTGGCCTCCTTGGTCTTGCCCGCGTTGAAGGCCTCCACGCCCTTGTTGTAGATCACATCGGGGTTCGGTCCCTGGAGGGTCTCCAGCATGGCGGTGTACTTCTGCTCGGTCGCCTTGTCGCCCTTGGCCTTGCTGGTCTCGATGAGGCCCAGGATCACGCGCTCATCCTTGGGGTTCCGTTCGAGGGCCCGCATGAGATAGGGCTCGGCCTCTTCCTTCTTGGCGCCGGCCTGGGCGATGCAGATGCCGAGGACCCGCTCGACCTTCAGCAATTCCGGCATCAGCTCGGCCTTGGCCTGTTCATCCTTCAGCTTGTCCTTGGCCTCAGTGAGGGTCTTGTAGGCCTTCTCGACATGAGGCAGGGCCTCGTCGTACTTGCCATCGTTGTAGAAGGGGATGGCGAGGTTGAACGAGTCGCGGCCGGCGGCATCGAGGGCGGCACCGGGATCTTCGGGGGCGGCCTGGGCGGCGCCGGAGGCCACGGCCTGCGAGCGGGCCTCGGCGGGGGTGAGCAGGGTGATGTTCCTGACCAGCACATCCGCCAGGGGGATCTTGATGCGCTCCTTGTAGTCCACATAGCCTTCCCCGCTGACCGTGAGGTCGAAATCCTTCGGGTCCAGGCCGACCTGCAGGTAGTTCCCGGCCTTGTCGGGAATGAGGTCCTTGCTCCAGTTACGGTCGATCCGCTTGAGGTTCACCTTGGCCCCGGGGACCGGCTTGCCCTCCTTGTTGAGGACCTTGCCGGAGATCCGGCCCGTGGATTCTGCGTAGATGGACATGCAGGCTGCGGGAAGCAGAAGCGTGAGAATGAGGCGTCGCATGGGTCTTCCTCCAAACCCATTCATCGTTCCACAGGGTTGGCCTGACGCCGAGTGCTTTTCGTCAAAAAGGCCTTTCTCTTCCCGCACGGCACCCTCCGAACAGGCCTTATTTCGAGACGGGTGCAGGAAAATTCGGGCTGTGATAGGCTTCCCGCCAGACAAGTCCTGAAAGCGTTCGAGGTAGCCCATGACTCCTGCGGTACCGGAAGCCTCCTTGCAGGCCCTGATGCATCTTCTGGCGGAACAGGCGCTTCTGGCCATGGGTGTGCCCCACCCGATGATGAAGGAAGTGCCCCCGGCCAACCCTGAAGCGGCCCGCTTCTATGTGGACCTGCTGGCCGTCCTCAAGGACAAGACCGAGGGGCGAAGGACGGATTCAGAAACCCGGGAGCTGGAAGACATCCTCTACGGACTCCGGATGCGGGTGATGGACCTCAAAGCCGCCCCGGGCACCCCCGTGGGACCCCAGTCATGAGCTTCGGGAGCCTCAGCATGGGAATCCGGCAGGTTCTGCGGACAGCGGCCCTGGTGGGCCTGATGGGTCAGGTGGGGATGTCCGGAGCCCCCCTCCGGGAGGCGCCCAAGGCGGCCGTCGCGCCCGCGCCGGTGACCGAGGCGCATCCTGGGCAGGCCCCGGAGACGCTGCCGGCCATCGCCCTCAGCCATCGGGCGACGCACCTGTTCGCGGCCCTGTCGAAGGGCGATCCCGAAGCGGTGCGGGCGGCCCAGGTGGAAGTGGAGGCCCTCCGGCGGACCTACTCCACCTTGGATGTCACCCCCCTGATCGAAGCCACGGCCTTCTGGGCGCGTGGGCAGGGCATGGCCGACCGGGCCGCGCTGGGCCTGGAGGGCCTCCAGGCCGTCGAGCGCTGGGCTCCCGACCATCCCAGCCTCCTGGGCACCCGGGTCTCGCTGATGAGGCAGGAAGGCGTCCGCGGCTGGTTTTGGAGCTTCCCCGATGTGCTCCGGCTGACGCTCCTGCGGGTGGAGCACCCCGCCCACCGCTGGCTCTGGATGGTGCAGCACCTCGGCATGCTGCGGCTGGCGGCCACGCTGTTGCTGTGGGGCTGGGCGCTGACCATGGGGCTGCGCTACCGGAACGCCTTCCGGCACCTATGGGAGGAGCCCCTCCGGCGCAAGGGGCTCGGCCCCGTTCCCGTGGCCCTGATCGGCGCAGGGATCCTGGCAGGTCCGGTGCTCCTCGGCCTCGATCCCCTGGTGGCGGCCATGCTCTGGCTCTTCCTCCTGGCTCCGTTCCTTCTCGCTTCCGAAGTGAAGGTCACAGCCTTCCTCCTCCTGCTCCAGCTGATCCACCCCGTGCTGGCGGCCATGGAACCCTGGTCCGCCCGGGAACCGGAGCCCAGCCTCCTGACCCTCCAGCTCCAGCCCCAGGTCCGCCCTGTGCCGGCGGCCACCCTCCGCCTGCTTCCCCCGACGGACCAGGCCTTCCTCCAGGGATGGGAGCACCTTCAGAACCAGCGATGGAAGGAGGCCGAAGGCAGCTTCCAGGATCTGGTGGGCCGGCACCCCGAGCAGGGGGAGGTGCTGAACAACCTGGCCGTCGCCAAGTTCCAGATGGGGGATGTCGCTGGGGCGGAGAAGACCTTCGAAGCGGCGCTCCAGGCTGGACCTCGCATGGAGATCCTTCTCAACCAGAGCATCCTCGCCTTCAACCGCCTGGACACGGGGCTCGGCGCCTCCAAGCGGGACGAGGCCCAGGCCGTGGCCCCGGAGGCCTACACGCGCCTCATTGCCCTCAACGATGCCCAGAAGGATGTCCGCACCTATCCGATGCCCCTCCCGGACACGCCGCAGCGCGTGAGCGCCCTCGTGGAAGCGGCGGGTGGTCAGAAGGCCGAAGGGGTGCCGCTGACGGAGCCCGCCTTCCTCGTGGCGCTGCTGCTGCCCCTGCTCGGACTGGCCGCGTTCTTCGTGCGCGTGAGGGCCAGCCTCCGCATGGCGCACCCCACCCAGTGCATCCGTTGCGGGGAGCCCTTCCACACCACCGACAGCCCCGATCCCGAGGTGTGTCCGAAGTGCCACCATCTCTTCGTGCTGCGGGATGGGCTCCACACGGAAAACCGGAAGAAGAAGCTGGACGAGGTGGCCGACCACCAGCAGACCACCCGATGGATCCACAAGACCTTGATCGTGCTGCTGCCCGGGTGCGACCTGGCCTTCCTGGGGGAGACGCGGGAAGGGCTGATGGAGTTCATCCCCTTCTGCCTGGCGGTGGGCATGATCCTGGCCACAGGACGGTCGGTGCGCTACCCCGGTGAGATCCTGGCGGATCCCACCTCCACCTGGCTGGCCATCGGGGCCCTCCTGGTGGGACTGCTGTATGTCCGTTCGTGGCTGAAGCTGATCTTGAGGAGGGCCTGAGATGGCACTGGAAGGCTCCCTCCGGGACTTCGACCTCTTCTCCCTGTTCAACATGATCAAGATCCAGGGGAAGAACGGCACCCTGGTTCTCTCCCAGGGGCAGGAATTCGTCAAAGTCTTCTTCGAGAACGGCGAGATCGTCGGCTGCGATTCCAACCAGGTCCGCATGGAGGATCGTCTGGGCACGATGCTCGTGCGCCTGGGCCGCCTCACGGGCGATGAACTGCTGGCCATGGTCCAGGTGCAGCGGCAGACGCTCAAGCGCATGGGCACCCTGCTGCTCGAAAGCGGCAAGGTCCAGGCTTCGGACCTGCAGGACGCGCTGTTCGGCCAGGCCACCGCCATCCTCCATCGCACCTTCCGCTGGGTGGAGGGCGACTACCGCTTCGATTCCTTCCTGCCCGCGGATCTGGACCGGGAGCACTTCGTCCCCATCCCCGTGGACACGGTGCTGATGGAGGCCGCCCGGATCCAGGACGAGTGGCCCGAAGTGGAACGCCGCCTGCCGGCCATGGACCTCCCCCTGGGGCGCTCGCCGCGCGCCCAGGCCCTCCACCTGGACATCGACCGGGATGTGTCCGGGGTGCTGGACGGGAAGGGGCAGATCCAGCATGGTTCCTCGGGCCTCAGCCACGAGCAGGAGATGGTGCTGTCGTACTTCGACCATCCCCAGGCCATCAAGGACATCGTCCAGATCAGCCGCTACGAGGAGCTGGACACCTGCAAGGCCATCGCGGACCTGCTGGAGGCGGGGCTGCTGGAGCCCATCTCCGGCGAGGCCCCCAAGGTGGTGCGCCCCTGGGTGGATGGCCACTCGGATCTCACGCCCGACGCCTGGGAGCCGAGCGCCCTGCTGTGGCCCCTGGTGGCCCTGGGTTTCATCCTTCCCCTGGCCCTCTATGTGCCCCACCAGCGGGGATCCATGAACCTGGGGCTGGCCAGCCTGGCGCCGGTGGATGTCCGCGTGGTGCCCGAAGGCCCCACGCGGATGCGGCAGGCCTGGGCACTCCGCATGGCCGCTCCGAGGGACGGAGGCGCCATACTGGCGAAGGACCTCGGCAGGCCCCTGGGCGAGAAGAACCCGGTGCCCGACCTGACCCAACTGCCCGACCCGATGGTTCAGGTCCCGGCAGCGGCTCCCCAGCCTTCTCCACGCCTCAAGCGATAAGGATTTCCGATGTTCGTGCACCAACGCCAGGGCTCCCTGGAGGTGATCTGCGGCCCCATGTTCTCCGGCAAGTCGGAGGAGCTCATCCGGCGCATCAAGCGCGCGATCATCGCCAAGCAGAAGGTTCAGGTCTTCAAGCCCGCCCTGGACGACCGCTACGATGCCTCCGCCATCGCCAGCCACAGCCAGCGCAAGCACGAGGCCATCCCGGTGAAGAACACGGAAGAGCTGCTCCGCCATCTGGATCCGGAAGCCCAGGTGGTGGCCCTCGACGAGGCCCAGTTCCTGGACGAGGGGCTCATCCCCATCATCGAGGAGCTGGCCGACCGCGGGGTGCGGGTCATCGCCGGTGGCCTGGATCAGGACTCCAACGGCGAGCCCTTCGGCATCATGCCCATCCTCCTCGCCAAGGCGGAATATGTCACCAAGCTCCAGGCCATCTGCATGGTCTGCGGAGCCCTGGCGGGGCGCACCCAGCGCATGGTGCACACGGGCGGCCAGGTGCTGGTAGGCGCGGCCGAGGCCTATGAGGCCCGCTGCCGGCACTGCCATGAGACGCCCCACGCCACCGGTCCACGGATGCTCGAAGGCGAGTGAGCTCCATCCTCCAGGAGGGGTTCCTTCCCCCTTGGAACATTGACACTCCGTCAAGGTGATTCCTGCTGCGACAGGAAAGCGCGGCTCGGTGGAGGGTGGCTTGCTGAATGGGTTTTGACGGGGCGATAGACTGGCCCCGGCGCGCTGCTGCAGCGCCGTTTTGCCAACCCGCCCGAGGCTTCAGGGCATTCCAGGAGGTCACCATGGCCGGCGCCTACGCCACCTTCACCCACATCACCGACTACATGGGCTTCGAGGGCCTGCTCACCGAAGAAGAGCGGATGATCCGAGAAACGGCGCGGAAGTTCGTGAACGCCGAGGTGCTGCCCATCATCGAAAAGCACGCCCAGGATCAGACCTTCCCCAAGCAGCTCATCCGCAAGATGGGCGAGCTGGGATTCTACGGTCCCTCGCTGCCGGAAGAATACGGCTGCATGGGCGTGTCCAACGTGGCCTACGGCCTGTTGATGTATGAGCTGGAGCGCGGCGATTCCGGCCTGCGCTCTTTCGCCTCCGTGCAGGGCAGCCTCGTCATGTGGCCCATCTACGCCTATGGCAGCGAGGAACAGAAGAAGCACTGGCTGCCCAAGCTGGCCGCCGGCGAGAAGGTCGGCTGCTTCGGCCTCACCGAGCCGGACTTTGGTTCCAACCCCGGCGGCATGCTCACCAAGGCCGTGCGCGAGCCCGGCGGCAAGTGGCGCATCAACGGCACCAAGATGTGGATCACCAACGGCACGGTGGCTGATGTGGCGGTGGTCTGGGCCCAGACCGAGGACGGCATCCGCGGCTTCCTCGTCGAGAAGGGCACGCCCGGCTTCAGCGCCCCCGAGATGAAGGGCAAGTGGAGCCTCCGCGCTTCGACCACTTCTGAGCTCGTGCTTGAAGATGTGATCGTGGAGGAGAAGGCCAGCCTGCTGCCCAATGTGAAGGGCCTGAAGGGCCCCCTGGGCTGCCTCACCCAGGCCCGCTACGGCATCGCCTGGGGAGCGCTGGGCGCCGCGGACGCCTGCTACCAGTGCGCCCTGGACTACGCCAAGACCCGCATCCAGTTCGACAAGCCCATCGCCAGCTACCAGCTCCAGCAGGAGAAGCTGGCCTGGATGGTCACCGAGCTCACCAAAGGCCAGCTCCTGGTCCACCAGCTGGGCCGCTTGAAGGACGCGAAGACCTACACCCCCGCCCAGGTCTCCATGGCCAAGATGAACAATGTGAATGTCTCCCTCGAGATCTGCCGGAAGGCCCGGACCATCCTGGGCGCCAACGGCATCCTCGACGAGTACCCGGTCATGCGCCACATGGCGAACCTCGAGAGCGTCTACACCTACGAGGGCACCCACGACATGCACACCCTCATCATCGGGCAGGAGGTCACGGGGATTCCCGCCTACCGCTAAAAGCCGTTCTGTGCTCCGAAAAACGGGCCATTTGGCCCGTTTTTCGGAGGATAAAATGCCGAATGTCCCAACCCTTCCGCATCCTGTCGATCGACGGCGGCGGCATCCGCGGCCTCATCCCGGCGCTGGTGCTGGCCGAGCTGGAGCGGCAGACGGGCCGGGCCGTGGCGGACTGCTTCGACCTCATCGCGGGTACCAGCACGGGCGGCATCCTGGCCCTGGGGCTCGCGGCGCCGGGGCAGGGTGGGCGGCCCCGCTATTCGGCCCAGGATCTGGCCGGGCTCTACCTGAAGGAGGGCGGGCGGATCTTTGACGAGAGCCTCTGGCGCCGCCTCACGAACCCCATGGGGCTGCGGGCCGCGAAATACCCGTCGGACGGCCTCGAGGGCGTGCTCGAGCAGTACTTCGGGGAGGCCCGCCTCAAGGAGGCCCTCACCGAGGTGCTGGTGACCGCTTACGATCTGGAGAAGCGGGATGCCTTCTTCTACCGCCGCCGCAAGGCCCGGGAGGACGCCCGCTACGATGTGCCCCTGCGCGTGGCGGCCCGCGCCACCAGCGCGGCTCCCACCTACTTCGAGCCGGCCCTGGTGTCGTGGCCGGGGGAGCGTGATGTGCTCGTGGATGGGGGCGTTTTCGCCAACAACCCGGCCATGTGCGCCTATGCCGAGGCGTGGCAGACGCTGGGAAAGGCTGGCCGTTCCGCGGAGGATCTCCTCCTCGTGTCCCTGGGCACGGGGCTCTATGCCAAGCCCTACCGCTACGAAGAGGCGAGGGGTTGGGGCGTGGCCGGGTGGGCCAGGCCCGTACTGGATGTGATCTTCGATGGCGTGGCCGACACGGTGGACTACCAGCTCCGCCAGCTGCTGCCCGCCCGCGAAGACGGCATGCCGCGCTACCACCGCTTTCAGGCCGATCTCGACGCGGGGCTCAGCGAGATGGACGACACCAGCCCGGAGCATCTTGAGGGGTTGCGGCGCGCGGCCGAGGGCATCCTCAAGCGCCAAGCTGTGGAGGTGGAGGCCCTGGCGAAGCTGCTCCGGGGTGTTGCCCCGACCTCCTAGTGCGTCTTCTCCGTGCGCACCACCAGGACATCGCAGGGGGCCAGTCTCACCACCCGCGCGGCGGTGCTGCCGAAGAGCAGGCGCTCCAGGGTGGAATGGCCCACCTGGGCCACCACCAGCAGCGTCCGGTGATCCGCCTCGGAGATCAGCTCCTCCGCCGGCCCACCCCACTTCACGACGGCGGTGGCCCCGGAGTAGGGCCTGAGCCAGCCCTCCAGCTGCTCGCGGGCGTGGTCTTCCATGCTGTGGAGCCAGGCGGGGTCGGGCAGGGCGATCTGGGCCTCGGGCAGCATGGGCGCCGGAGGCTGAAGCACATGCATGGCCACCAGGGGGACGCCCATCCGAGTGGCCCAGTTGCCGGCCCGTTCCAGGGCCTGCTTCGAGGCCTCAGAGAAGTCGATCCCCACCAGCACCCGCGTGATCACGGCGGCCTCCGTTTGGACACCCCAAAGATAAGTCCATGTTCCTCATGAAGCTCCCGTTTTTTTGGGGGGAGGGGTTGAAATAAAAGTTGCAACACCTAAAATGAATGCAGGAGGCATCATGATCACGCTGCGACCTGCTGGAACCCGCGGCCATTTCGATTTCGGCTGGCTGGACACCCACCACACCTTCTCCTTCGGTGAGTACTTCGACGCCGACCACATGCAGTTCCACGCCCTGCGCGTCGTCAACGAGGACCGCGTGCAGGCGGCCAAGGGGTTCGGCACCCATGGCCATCGCGACATGGAGATCCTCACCTGGGTGCTGTCCGGCACGCTGGAGCACCGCGACAGCCTGGGCACCCACGGCGTCATCCGCCCGGGCGAGGCGCAGGTCATGAGCGCCGGCACCGGCATCCGCCACAGCGAGTTCAACCCTTCGGCCGACGAGCCCGTGCACTTCCTCCAGATCTGGATTCTGCCCGAGCGCCCGGGCCTCGCCCCCCGCTATGACCAGGTGGCTTTTCCCGAAGCCGACCTTCAGAATCAGCTGCGTCTCATCGCCAGTCCCGACGGTGCGGAGGGTTCCGTGAAGCTCTTCCAGGATGTGAAGGTCTTCGTGGCCCGGCTGGACGGGGGCCGCGAGGTGCGGGGCTCCATCCCCTCCGGGCGCGCGGGGTTCCTCCAGGTGGCCAGGGGCTCCATCAGCCTCAACGGCGCGGCCATGACCACGGGGGATTCCGCCCGCATCGAAGGGGAGCCGTCCATCACCGTGGTGGCCGGATCACCCGCCGAAATCCTGTTCTTCGATCTTGCCTGAGGAGGTTCCGATGACCCGCAAACCCGTTTCCGTCCTCGTGCCCGGACTCCCCACGGAGGATGGCAACCGCGTGCCGCTCACGCGCCTGGTGCCCGGCCAGGGCAAGCGCGGCGCGGAGGCCTTCCGTGCCATGGATCCCTTCCTGCTCATGGACCACTTCGGTCCCATGGTGCTGCCTCCGGGGACGGATGCGGGCTTCCCGCCCCATCCCCACCGGGGCTTCCAGACCCTCACCTATCTGATCCAGGGCGCCTTCCGGCACCGGGACAGCACGGGTGGCTCGGGGCTGCTGCAGCCCGGCGGCGCCCAGCTCATGAATGCCGGGGCCGGCATCGTCCACGAAGAGATGCCGGTGCCCGAGCACCTGGAATCCGGCGGCCCCATCGAGGGCGTGCAGCTCTGGATCAACCTGCCCAAGGCGCTGAAGGGCTCCACCCCGGGCTACACGGATCTGCAGGCGGGCACCATGCCGTGGACCGCCATCCCAGGCGGACGCATGCGCGTGCTGGCCGGCACCTGGGCGGGCGTGACCGGCCCGGCCCGCACGCCCGCGAAGATCGCCTATGCCCACCTGGAGCTGGAGGCCGGTGCGCGGTTCGAGCAGGCCATCCCCGCCGGGTGGATCGCCGCCGCCGTGCCGCTGCACGGAGCCATCCGCATCGAGGGCACGGAGGTTCCGGCCGACAGCGTGGCCCTGCTGGGTGAAGGTGATTCGCTGGCCCTGGAAGCGGCGGTCCCCGTCAGCCTCATGCTGCTGGCGGGAGAACCCCTCCAGGAGCCCATCGCCCACTACGGCCCCTTCGTGATGAACACCTACGAGGAGATCGAGCAGGCCATCCAGGACTACCAGGCTGGTCGCATGGGCCATCTGGACTGAACTTCAGATTCGGGGGGCCGGGCCGAAGAAGAAGGCCTGTCCCCCCGGAAACGCCCATGTCCGAATCCACCTCCAGGCCCGCCGTGCCCGCCGCGAGTGGCTCCGAGGAGCACGACCCGGCGCAGCTCGCCCAGGATCTGGCGGGCCTGGAGACCGTGATCAACCGCTCGGCGGCAGGCGCGGCGCGGACCTCGGTGAGGATCCAGACCCTGGCGCGGGAGATCGACCGGATCCTCGACAGCACCCGGAGCATCCAGGGGACCCTGGAAGGCCTGGACGCGAACATCTCCCAGGCGGCTTCGGCGGCGGAGGAGGGCGCCGAGTCCACCCGCCTCATGGCCGACCTGACACGCCAGGGCCGCCGGGAAAGCGATGAGGCCGTGGCCACGGTCCGGCAGCTCCAGGAACAGACGACCCTCACTTCCGAACGCCTGGAATCCCTGATGGGGCACATTCTCCAGGTGAACGAAGTCTCGCAGGTGATCGGGGAGATCGCGGACCGCACGGGGATGCTCAGCCTCAATGCCGCCATCGAGGCCGCCCATGCGGGCGCGGCGGGCCGGGGCTTCGCAGTGGTGGCCGAGGAAGTGCGGAAGCTGGCGGATCGCACCTCCAGGCAGACCCAGGAAATCGGGCAGCTGCTGGAATCCATCCGCCGGGACCTCGATCCGGCCCGGGAGGCCATGGGCCGGAGCCTGGGCCTGGCTTCCGAAACCCGGGCCCAGGTGGAGGCTGTGGAGCAGCGGTTCTCGGGCATCGCGGAGCTGGCGGAATCCACTGCCGGGAATGTCTCCAGCATGGCCCGCACGGCCTCGGAGGAGCACGCCGCGGCCCGGAGGCTTGTGGCGGCCTCGGGAGAGCTGCTGGATGCCACGGGCACCCTGAAGACCGAGGCGGAAGCCGTGGCCCAGGACGCCTTCAGCGTCTCCTCGCTCACCGAACTCGGGCACCGCCATCTGGCCGCCTACGATACGGGCTCGCTGTTCCACCGCGCGCTCGACCTGGCTCGGGGCCTCACCGCCACCAGCGCCAAGATTCTCGAGGCGGCCCTCGGTGACGGGCGAGTCCGCCCGGAGGACCTGCTGGCGCTCGACTACCGGGAGATCCGGGGGGCGGAGATCCAGAGCCTCTCCCGCTTCTTCAATGTGCTGCATGTTCCGCCCGAAGGCTTCGCGCCCCCCAAATACCGCACCGCCTACGATGCCCTGGTGGAGCGGCCACTGCAGGAAGCCTTCGACCGCGTCCTCGAGCAGGAGCCGCGCCTCACCTTCGCCCTGGTCCTCGACCTCAACAGCTACGCCCCTTCCCATAACCGACGCTTCGCCCAGGACTGGACCGGCCACCCCGACAAGGATCTGGCCGGCAACCGCGTGAAGCGCTTCTTCACGGACAACCGCGTCCTGGTGCGGGGGGCGCGGCACGGCCTGGGCGAGGCGGCCGAGGCGCTCCCCGACCGGGCCAGCCGGGCGGCGTTCCAGCGGGTGGCCGACCTGGACGAAAAGGCCGCCCGCCGGGAGGATTTCCTGGTGCAGACCTATGCTCGCGACACGGGCGCCATCATCACGGTGCTCACAGTGCCGCTCCATGTCTGCGGCCAGCGCTACGGCGTGAGCCTGCTGGGCTGGTCGAGCGAGAGCTAGACGCCGCGGAGCGCTCGCCAGGCTCCATCCCTCGTGCGGTGTCGTATGGTTTTGTCACGACCTCTTAGATCGGCCTGGCTTCGAGCTTCCGCCCCAGGGTGAACCGGCCCTGGGCCAGCTTGCCCAGGGCCCGGGCCAGGGCTTCGCGGCTGCAGGCCAATTCCGAGCTCCAGTCTTCCAGGGGGAGCTCGCCGCCCTCGGGGTGGGCCTCCGTCCAGGCCTGCCAGAGGGCCGAGAGGACCGTCGCGTCCGGTTCTTGGCGATCCCGCCAGCTGCGTTCCTGGGGGCGCTTCGGTTCGTAAAAGGAAAGGCCCCGCAGCTTGTCGGGCAGGAAAGCCTGCTCGCGGTCGTAGTCGTCGTGGGAGTAGTGGTAGCCCGCGCCGCGACCGGCCTTGCGGGCGGTGGCGGTGTGGGCGTCGCGGATGGCCTCGGGAATGGGCGCGTCATCGGCCGCCAGGGCCGCGTCCACCGCCAGCACGGTGGCGTTGCTCTTGGGGGCGTTGGCCACATAGATGATGGCCTGGGCCAGGGGGATGCGGGCCTCGGGCCAGCCGATCTGCTCCACGGCGCGGCTGGCGGCCTCGCAGAGAATGAAGGCCTGGGGATCGGCGTTGCCCACATCCTCCGCGGCGCAGACCATGAGGCGCCGGGCGATGAAGCGGGGATCTTCGCCGCCGCGGATCATGCGGCTCAGGTAGTAGAGGGCCGCGTCCGCGTCGGAGCCCCGCAGGCTCTTCTGGAAGGCGCTGGCCAGGTCGTAGTGGCCGTCGGCGCGGTCGAACATCATGCGGCCGCCCAGGGCGCCCTGGAGGGATTCCAGATCCGGATCCGGCATCTCCATCCAGGTTTCCAGGCCCGAGAGTGCCGAGCGCAGGTCGCCGCCGGCCCAGTGGGAGAGCCACTCGAAGACCTCCTTGGGCTCGGGCTTGCCAGCCTGCTCCTTGGCCCAGGCCCGCTTCAGCACCTGCTGGATGTGGATGGGCTCGAGGGCCTTGAGGGCGATGAGCTGGCAGCGGCTGCGGAGCGCCGGGTTCAGGTAGAAGGCGGGGTTCTCGGTGGTGGCGCCGATGAGCACGGCCTCGCCCCGTTCCAGGAAGGGCAGCAGGATGTCCTGCTGAGCCCGGTTGAAGCGGTGGATCTCGTCCAGGAACACCACGGGCGGCACGCTTCGGAACAGCGGCATCTCGCGGCTGTCCGCCAGGAACTTCTTCAGCTCCGCCGCGCTGCCGCTGACCCCCGAGAACTCCATGAAGCCATGGCCCGTGGCCTCCGCCAGGATGCGGGCCAGGGTGGTCTTGCCGGTGCCTGGCGGGCCCCACATCACCATTGAGGGCAGGCGCCCCCCGGCCGTGAGCCGGGTCAGGGCGCCCTTCGGCCCCAGCAGGTGGGCCTGGCCCACCACCTCATCGAGGGTGGCGGGGCGGAGGCGTTCGGGAAGGGGGATGTGGGACATGGCGACCCCTCCAGCCTATCAGCGCCTGTGCTAGGCTCCCGGCATGTCCACGCCCGCCTATGAACGAGACCCTTTTGCCACGGTGCTCGAGACCCGCATCCTGGCCAGCGGGGAGGAGCGGGGACGCCCCTTCGTCCTCCTGGAAGACACGGTTTTCTACCCGGAGGGGGGCGGCCAGCCCTGCGACCTGGGCATGGTGAATGGCGTGGCCGTGGTGGAGGTCCAGAAACGCGAGGGCGGGATCCGCCACTACCTTGCGGCGGCCCTCCCGGTGGGGCCTGCTTCGCTGCAGTTGGACTGGATCCGCCGCTTCGACCACATGCAGCAGCACACGGGCCAGCACCTGCTGACGGCCGTGGCCCAGGATCAGTTCAAGTGGGGCACGACGGCCTTCCACCTGGGGGGAACGGTCTGCGACATCGAGCTGGATGCGCCGTCGATCTCCCCCGCGGAGATGGAGCGGCTGGAGGAGGCCGTGGCGGCGGAGATCCGTGCCCGGCGCGAGGTCACGGCCCGGTGGGTGAACCCCGAGGCCTACGGGGCCGAAGCCGTGCGCTCCCGCGGATTGCCGGAGGGGCACACGGGCGACATCCGCCTGGTGCAGATCGCCGGGGTGGATCTCAACACCTGCGGGGGCACGCACCTGCATCACACGGGGGAGATCGAGGCCCTGAAGCTGCTGGGCACCGAAGGCATCCGCGGAGGCACCCGCCTCTACTATGTGGCCGGCAGGCGCGCCAGGCTGCGCCTGGGCGCGCATGAAGAGCGCAATGCAAGGCTGCGGACCCTGCTTGGTGCACCCGACGAGGAACTCGTCGCCGCCCTCCAGATCAAGCTGGATCAGCTGCTGGCTCTGGAGCGCCGCAGCCGGAAGCTGGAGGAGGAGCTGGTGGAGTTCCAGGCCGCCGCGCTGGCCGCGCGGCCTGATGCCCTGGTGGAAGCCCACCTCGAAGGTCGCGACATGGCCTTTCTCCAGAAGCTGGCTCGGGGCATTCTCGCGGCGGATCCCGCCAAGGCCGTGTTCCTCACGGCGGATCCTGGCGGGCAGGGCCTCTTCCTCCTGACCGCGGGTGCGGGTTCCCGGCTGGAGGTACCCTCGGTCGGCCAGGCCGTGGCGGGGATCCTCGGGGCCAAGGGCGGCGGTTCCGGCAAGAGCTTCCAGGGCAAGGCGCCGAGCCTGTCTGCGCGAGGGGAGGCTCTGGCCCACCTCCTGCACTGGGCCGAGATGGGACAATGACGCCGCCATGGATCTGATCTACCTCGACCACAACGCCACCACACCCCTCGACCCCGAGGCCTTCGAAGCCATGCGGCCCTGGTTCACGGAGCGTTTCGGCAATGCCAGCGCGGCCTATGCCCTGGGGCACCTGTCGGATGGTGCGGTGGTGGCGGCGCGGGAGCAGGCGGCGGCCCTGGTGGGCTGCGCCCCCGCGGAGATCGTGTTCACGAGCGGGGGCACGGAAAGCCTGAACCACGCCGTCCGGGGCGTATGGGAGGCGTTTCCCACGAAGCGGCACCTGGTCACCACGGCCGTGGAACACCCCGCCGTACGAGCGCTGGCGACCTGGTGGAAGGCCCAGGGAGGCGAGGTCGCGGAAGTGGGTGTGGATGCCGAGGGGCGCCTTGACCTGGCCGCGCTGGAGGCCGCCGTGCGGCCGGACACGGCGCTGGTGGCCGTCATGGCCGCCAACAACGAATCAGGCGTGCTGTTCCCGGTCGCCGAGATCGCGCGCCGGGTGAAGGCCAAGGGCGCCCTGTTCCTGGTGGATGCCACCCAGGCCATCGGCAAAGTGCCCGTGGCGGCGGCGGACTGGGGCGCGGACCTGCTCACGCTCAGCGGACACAAATTTCATGGACCCAAGGGGACGGGCCTGCTCATGATCCGGCGGGGCGTGCGCCTGAAGCCCTTCATGCTGGGTGGCTCCCAGGAGCGGGGGCGCCGCGGCGGCACCGAGAATGTCCCGGGGCTCGTGGGGCTGGGCAAGGCCGCGGCCCTCGCCCAGGCGCGGCTGCCGCAAATGGACCGCGTGCGGCACCTGCGCGATGCCCTGGAGACCCGCCTCATGGCCGAGGTCCCGGAAGTGCGCATCCATGGAAGCGGGGCGGAGCGCCTCCCCAACACCAGTCTCGTGGGGTTTGCGGGAATCGAAGGCGAGGCCCTGCAGCTGAAGCTGGCCGAGCAGGGCATCTGCGTCTCCACGGGGAGCGCCTGCAGCACGGGCATGCGGGAACCCAGCCATGTGCTGCGCGCCATGCAGGTGCCCGACACCTACGCGCGCGGGACGGTGCGCTTCAGCCTGGGATTGGGTACCACACCGGTGCAGATGACCCGGCTGATGGACCTGCTGCCGGGGCTGGTGTCGGAGCTGCGCCAAGGGCTGGGTCGATCTTGAATTGATCGATAAATTCCATGAGCAATATTGAAATTTAATACTTTCATGGAGTAGGTATCGAATACATGATGGGGAGGTTCATTCCCTTCCGCCTCCTTCCGACCTGGAGCGCATCATGGCCCTGGAACGCCTCAAGCGCCTCGCCCAAGGGTTCCTGCCCACTCCCGCCCAGGCTGCGGCCATCCGGTGGCGGACACCAGCCGTGGTGGATCGCGGACGGATCGGAGAGGCCCGCGTGGCCCTGGATCGCCACGGGCGCGGCGTGCTGCTCTGGGAGAACGCGGGCAAGCTGTGGACCATGCCCATGGGCCCCGGCGCCTCGCCCGCGCTCATGCGACTTCCCTTCGGAGATGGGACGACGCCGCGGCTGGCCCTGAACCCCGAAGGACGGGGGCTCGCGATCTGGCTGGCTGATGGGGAGGACGAGCGCCAGATCCTGGGCGCCGTTCTCGGCCCCGGCGAGAGCCCGGGCCGCAGCGTGTTCCGGACGGTGGGGCGGATCCACCAGCTCCAGGTGGCCGTCGACCGGCGCGGCAATGCGCTGGTGGCCTGGGTCCATGAACGGGTGGGCCAGATCGAGGTGATGGCCCATGCCTTCAACACCCGCGGGGAGGCCTGGGACGAGGCGCCGGTCCTCCTGGGGCTCCCGGGGGATCCGTCGGCTTCGCCGCAGCTGGCCGCCAACCGGCGGGAGCACGCCATGGTGGTCTGGGAAGCCCAGAACAGCGTGTTCGAGGGACTGATGGCCTGCCACTACTGGCCGGCGGATCGGATCTGGTCCGATCGTCCCGTGCCCGTCGTGGCTCATGCCGCCCGGCATCACCAGGTGGCGATGGACGACTCCGGGAACGCCCTGGCCCTCTGGGTTCACGCGCCGTACGGCCAGCGCAGCCTCCTCGAGGCCAGCTTCTACGAGGCCCTTCATGGCGAGTGGAGTGAGCCCGTGGTGCTTGCGAGCGCCCATGTGATGTCTTCCCCCCGGCTGGTCATGAATGGGGATGGCGAAGCCCTGGCCGCCTGGTCCCAGCGGGAAAACGCCGGCGTCTCGCGACTGCTCGTGAAGGCCTTCAAGGGAAGGGGCTGGGAGCCCGGCGCGGAGTGCCTCGACCATGGCCATGAACCCGTCCAGGACTATGCCATCGACCTGGCAGAGGATGGTCGTGCGGGGTTTGTCGTGGTCCAGCGGGGAGCCACCGGGGACCAGGTGTCCGTCCGGATCCGGGAGGATGGGTGGTCTCTTCCCAGGACGATGGGATCGGCCCCCGGTTCCGTCTGTGCCGCGCCGCGCATCGCGCTCAGTCCGCAGGGGGCCTCGCTCATCTGGATCCAGGGCGAGGGCGACGGCCGATCTCTGGTCCTGACGGACTCCCACTGAAGGCAGCCCGCACCGGATCCTAGGCGCCGAGCAGCTGTTTCGAATAGTGTTCCACGGCGTAGGGCAGCCAGCGGTGGCCCGGCAGGTCGCGGCTGAGGTAGCCCATGTGGCCGCCGCGGGGCTCGAAGTGGAGGTGGACCGCCGGTGAAGGCTGGGCTTCGGCGGCGTGCCGCCAGGGAATGAAAGGGTCGTCCTTGGCCATGAGGATCACGGTGGGGATGGTGATCTTCGACAGGTGGAACCGGGCTGAGCACTGGTCGTAGTAGTCGTCGGCATCCCGGAAGCCTGCGGCCTTCGTGGTGTAGGCATCGTCGAACTGCCGCAGGCTCATCAAGGGGCTGGTCCGGTAGATGTCGGGGATGAGGCCGTCCTCCACGCGCTGGTGGATGGCCTTGCGGCACCGCCGGATGAAGCGGAGTTCGTAGAGGCGGCTGAGGCCCCGGTGGATGGTGTCGGAGCAGGCGCCGAGATCCACCGGCGGGTTCACCGCGATGGCGGCGTCGGGCTGGGCGGCCGGCCCCCGCAGCCCACCGCCCAGGTTCAGGAGCAGGGCGTTCGCGGATAGGGAGTAGCCGATGGCCAGCTGGCGAAGGTCCGGGTGGCGTTCGCGGGCGGCCGCGAAGGCCGCGCCCAGATCCTCGCCGGAACCGCTGTGGTAGGGCTGTTTCGCCAGGCCGCGCCCCTCGCCGCAGCCCCGGTGGTTCACGGTCCAGACATGATGGCCCAGCTTCCGGGCCAGGGCGATGGTGCGCCGGACATAGTGAGCCTGATCGTCTCCCCCCAGGCCATGGAAGACCAACACCAGGGCATTGGTCTCACCCGGGTAGTGCCGACCCGTGAGCTGGTCGCCATCGGCAAGCTGGATGCGGAAGGGCTCCGAGGGATGCGTCGGCAACTCGCCCGGCAGGTAGTTGCCGAGGATGGTCTGCAGGTGCCCGGAGGCGGCCCACCAGGGCGCGCGGCAGGAGAGAGGCGGAGGGACGAGCGGGCGCATGACCCCAGTTTGCGCCCGGAGCCCTCAGTCGTTCCGCTTGAAGACGAATTTGTACGAAAACGGATTGTCGAGCTTCGGATGGGCGTAGGTCACCTGCAAGGCCAGGGAGCTGCCATCCTTCCGCATCGAATAGACATGCTTCAGCGTGTAGCCATCACCCGTGAGGGTCTGGATCATGGTGGGGCCGTCCTTGGTGAGGGTGGCCTTGAACACCACATCGTCGCTGCGTTTCCAGTCGTTCTCGGTGCCATCAGCCGGGGTGTCGATGGGGCGCTCCCGGCCCATGGTCACCGAGAAGCTGTCCCCGGCCAGGATGTCCAGCTTGTTGAAGCTGCGGCAGGCGCCCTGGAGCTTCTTCTTCCAGAAGAGCTTCATGGCGAAGTTCAGATCCTTCAGATGGGCATCGATCTGCTCGTCGATCTTGTCGCTCTGGGAGGCCTGGAGGGTCCACTCGCCGTCCCAGTCGACCTGGGCCTGTTTCGGGGCGGATTCCTTAGTGGGCGCCTTGGCCTTCTGGGCGACCACCGGAAGGGCCAGCAGGCAAGGCAGCAGAATGGACAGCAAGCGCATGGATGCTCCGTGGAGAGATCGTTGGATCGTACCTCCGGGAGGGGCCGCGCGGAAGCGTTCCTTGTGATTCCTGCAACAAAGCCGCGAATTGATGACCTTCCAGGAAAGATCGCGTAAGACGAGGTGTAAGCTGGGGGCAATCAGCCCAAAAACCAGGGCACTCAATTGAAGGAGTGTGGCTATGAGTCGTAAGCAGGAAGCCCTCGACTACCATTCGCAGGGACGAAAGGGAAAGATCGAGGTCGTCGCCACCAAGCCTTGCTCCACGGCCCGCGATCTGGCCAACGCCTATTCGCCGGGTGTGGCGGAACCCTGCCTGGAGATCGAGAAGAACCCCGAGGATGCTTACAAATACACCGCCAAGGGCAACCTGGTGGCCGTGATCTCCAACGGCACCGCCGTCCTGGGCCTGGGCAACATCGGCGCCCTGGCGGGCAAGCCGGTGATGGAAGGCAAGGGCGTGCTCTTCAAGCGCTTTGCCGACATCGATGTGTTCGACATCGAGGTCAATGAGCTGGACATCGACCGGTTCTGCCAGGTGGTGAAGGCGCTGGAGCCCACCTTCGGCGGCGTGAACCTCGAGGACATCAAGGCCCCCGAGTGCTTCGAGATCGAGACCCGCCTGAAGAAGGAGATGAACATCCCCGTCTTCCATGACGATCAGCACGGCACCGCCATCATCAGCACGGCCGCCCTGATGAACGCCTCCGAGATCGTGAAGAAGAAGCTGAGCGACATGAAGGTGGTGTTCAGCGGCGCCGGGGCCTCGGCCATCGCCTGCGCCAACATGATGATCGCCGCCGGCGTGAAGCTCGAGAACCTGTGGCTCTGCGACACCAAGGGGCTGGTCTACACCGGCCGCACGGAAGGCAACAACAAATACAAGGACAAGTTCGCCAAGCCCAGCGAATGGCGCACCCTGGCCGACACCATCGTGAACGCGGATGTGTTCGTGGGCTGCTCCAGCAAGGGCGCGCTGACGCCCGAGATGCTCCTGAGCATGGCCAAGAACCCCATCGTCTTCGCCCTGGCCAACCCCGATCCTGAGATCGACTACCCCACCGCCAAGGCCACCCGCGACGACATCATCCTGGCCACGGGCCGCAGTGACTATCCGAACCAGGTGAACAATGTCCTGGGCTTCCCCTTCATCTTCCGCGGCGCCTTGGATGTACGCGCATCGGAGATCAACGAGCCCATGAAGCTGGCTGCCGCCAAGGCCCTGGCCGCCCTGGCGAAGGAAGAGGTTCCGGATTCCGTGGTGAAGGCCTACTCGGGCCAGAAATTCAGCTTCGGCCCCGAGTACATCATCCCCAAGCCCTTCGATCCCCGTGTGCTGCTGTGGGTGGCTCCCGCCGTCGCCAAGGCCGCCATGGAGACCGGCGTGGCCAAGCAGCCCATCGCCGACATGCAGGCCTACAAGGAGCGCCTCGAAGGGCTCCAGGGCCGCAGCAAGGATGTGATCCGCAGCGTGGTCCACCGTGCCAAGGCCAACCCCAAGCGCGTGGTCTTCCCCGAGGGCGACCATCCGCTGATCCTCCAGGCCGTGTCCCAGATGGTGGACGAGGGCATCTGCGTGCCCATCCTCGTGGGCGATCCCGCCAAGGTGAAGGCCGTGGCCGCCGGTCACGGCATCTCCGTGGACGGCATCGAGATCCTGGATCCGGCCACCGTGGCTTGGCGCGCAGAGGCGGAGGACGCCTTCCTGGAACTGCGGAAGCGCCGGGGCGTCACCCGCGACGAAGCCGGCCGCAAGATGCAGGAGCGCATCTACTTCGGCGCCATGATGTGCCGCCTGGGCAAGGCCGATGGTCTCATCGCCGGCCTGACGATGTACTACCCCGACACCATCCGCCCCTGCCTCGAAGTCATCGGCACCCGCAAGGGCGTCAAGCGCGTGTGCGGCGTCTACACCATGGTGCTGAAGAACCGTGTGCTGTTCTTCTCCGACACCACCATGAACATCGAGCCCAGCAGCGAGGAACTGGCCGAGATCGCCCTGCTGACCGCGGATCTGGCGAAGGACACCTTCAACATGGAGCCCCAGGTCGCCATGCTGTCCTTCTCCGATTTCGGCAGCGTCGAGCATCCGCTGGTCCGCAAGGTCCAGAAGGCCGTGGAGATCGTCAAGGCCCAGCGGCCCGGCCTCAAGTGCGACGGCGAGATGCAGGCCGACACCGCCCTTGGCGCCGACATCCTGTCCGAGAACTACCCCTGGGTGGACCTGCCGGGTGGCCCGAATGTGCTGATCTTCCCCGACCTCACCAGCGGCAACATCGGCTACAAGCTGGTGCAGCGGCTGGCGAACGCCGAGGTCATCGGCCCCATCACCTGCGGCATGGCGGCTCCCGTCCATGTCCTGCAGCGCCACAGCGACCTGAACGACATCATCCACCTCACGGCGCTCACCGTCGTGGAGGCGCAGCAGAAGTAGTCTGCAGTCCTGAATCTCAGTGTGCGGGGGCCTTCGGGCCCCCGCTGCTATGCTGGGAGGAATTCACGGCTCGGGAGCGGCGTTGGCGGATGTGCTGTGTGCCTGGTGCGGGGCCCTGGTCGGACAGAGCGCGGCCGAGCATTCCCACGGCATCTGCCAGCCCTGCTATCAGCGGCTCCGGGGCCTTCCCGACCTCACCGAGGAGGAGCTCGACGAGCTGCCCTTCGGCGTCATCGTGCTTTCCCGGGATGGCATCATCCGCTCGTACAACCGGGCCGAGGGCGAACTTGCCGGGCGGGCACCCCGCAGCGTCCTCGGCCGGAACTTCTTCACGGAAGTGGCCCCGTGCACCTCCGTCCAAGCGTTTGAAGGCTCTTTCCGTGCGTTCTGCGAGGGGGATGAAGTCTCTCGGACTTTCCAGTTCACCTTCCGGTTTCTGGCGGGCCCGGTCCGGGTACAGATCGTCTTCCTCCACAAACAACCGGATGTGGCTGTGGCGATCCGGAAGCTGCCCTAGAAAGCCTTCGTAGGCCGCGTCAACGCTCCAACTGCCGCATCCACGCCTGGATCTCGGGGTCGGGATCGGGGCTGAGGTGCAGGGCCATGCGCAGGTCGATGAGGGCCTGCCCGGGCTCGTCGCGCTGCAGGTGGATGAAGGCGCGCTCTTTGTGGGCCCTTGGATTGCTGGGCTCGAGGAGGATGAGGTGGGTGCCGGTCCAGAGGGCCTCCTCCCAGTCCTCCGCATGCATAAATCGCAGGTGCAGGTTCCGCACGAGGCGGACGAGGATCTGCCGGTCGGGCGCGGGGCTGAGCATGTCCCGGTGGAAGGCCACGCGGCCGGCGGTGGCGGACTTCACCAGCTCGGCTCCGCCCTCCTCGCCCACGGGGCGGCCCTGGTGGAAGGGGTCGAAGCAGAGCAGGCCGAAGTCCGTGCGCAAGGCGGCGATGAAGTGGCCCGGGAGCCTCACGCCCACGGCGTCGAACCCCATGCGCCGGGCCAGATCGATCCAGAGGATGGACAGCGAGATGGGCAGGCCCTTCCGCCGTGCGATCACGGCCGGGAGCAGCGCATTCAGTGGATCGTCGTAGGTCTCGCGGTCGCCGGTGAAGCCGAGTTCCGCAAAGAGCAGGTGGTTGAGCGCGTCCAGGGCCTTGTGGGTGTTCCAGGGCAGGGGCATGCGGCCCGCGAGGGTGAAGGCCCACTCATTGAGCTGCAGGGCGACATGGTCGGGATCGGGATCGTCCAGGGCCGGCGCCACGGCATGCACGGCGCCCTCAGCCAGATTTCGGCACTCGGGATCCTCGCGCAGGTACTCGAGCAGGGACATCAGCCGCGCCGTTGGATGACCGCGCGGGCCACCAGCGCCAGTGCCAGGAGCGCCAGGGCGCCATAGACCCAGCGCTGCCAGGCAGTGGTGGCCGCCTGCACCTTCTTGCCTTCTTCGGCCTTGCGGGCGTTCTCTTCCAGCGAGAGCTTGGACTGCGCCTCCCGGGCATCCTTCACGGCCTTCTGGGCGGATTCCCGCGAGGCCTGCAGGTCCTTGGAGGCCGCTTCCTGCTCTTCCTGCACGCCCAGGACCGCGGCGCTCTTCCGCGGCGGAGCCTGCTTGGGCAGGAAGGAGGCGGGCACGGCGGCGCCATCGTCTTCGTAGGAGGCAGGTGCCTGGCTGTTCTCGATGGATTCCGTCAGGAGCTGGATGTCCTCCCGCAGCGCCTGCAGCACCTGGCCCTGGCGGTGGAGCTGAGCGCCCTGGATCCAGAGCATCACCAGCTGGAGCGCCAGCAGGGCGGGGATGGTCCATCGGAGGGTGGGGCGGCTCATGCGTGCTCCCTTCCCAGGATAAACAGAGTCCGGTCGTCGCGGTTCTGGGTATCGAAGGCGGCCACATCCTGGAAGACCGCTTCGCAGGCGGCCCGGGGGCTGCCGGTACCCCAGAGGCGGCGCAGCTGGTTGCCCAGGCGGCCCACACCGTAGAGTTCGCCGTCCCGGTTCATGGCCTCGGACAGGCCGTCGCTGTAGAGCACCATCCAGCCCTTGGGAGGCAGCACCCCTTCGATGACTTCCCAGTCACCGGGGCCCGCCGGGCGGAGGCCAAGGCCCCGGCCGTGGGGCGTCATTTCAGTGGAACAGTCTTCCGACAGGCCATGGAGCAGCAGCGCGCCGGGGTGCCCGGCTCGCGCCAGCCGGTAGTTGCCGGCCTCGTCCCACTCCAGCAGAACCAGGGTGAGGAAGCCCCGCTGACCCAGCAGCTGGCGCAGGGTGTGGTCCAGCGAGCAGAGGATCTCCTCCAGGCGCTGGTCCTCCCGCTGGGCGGCCTGCTCCAGAAGGGCCGTGGCCTGGGCCATGTAGAGCGCGGCAGCGAGGCCTTTGCCGCAGATGTCGCCCACGGCGGCCAGCCAGTTGCCACTGGGGCGCCGCTTGACGAAGAGCAGGTCGCCGCCGGTTTCCAGGGCGGGTTCGAGCCGCAGGGCGACCTGGAAGCCCGGGATGGGCGGCAGATGGGAGGTGATCAGGCCCTCCTGGATGCGGCGGGCCGTTTCCAGTTCCTGGCTGAGCCGCTCCTGGGCCACGAGGCGCTGGTGCATCACGGCGGTCTCCAGCACCTGGCCGGCGGCCAGGGCCACCTCGCGCAGCAGCTCGCGGTCCTCCCGGCCGTAGTTCAACTCGGCGTATTTGCCGCCCAGCAGGACAGCGCTGTGGGGCTGGTCCCCGGCGACGATGAGCAGGAGCAGCTGGGCCTCCAGGGCGTCCACATGGGCCCGCACGCCTTCGCCCTGCTCGCGGATCCAGTCAGCCTCCTCGCTGCCCAGGCCCAGCACCAGCTCGCGGTTCTCGCGGGCGAGGCGGAGCAGGCCCGGTGGGAGCCTCAGGGGCTGGGGCGGAAAGTGCAGGCGCCGGTCATCCCGGTCCACGGCCTCGGCGGCGGGCAGGAGGATCTGCCGCTCCTCGATGGGCAGCACCTCCAGGAACTGCGGCTGGAAGGCCTCGCCCAGGGCGCGGCGCAGGGATTTGATCAGGGCCTCTTCGCTGAAGCGCTTGCGGGGCTCCCGCACGGCGCTGAGGGCGATCTCGCGGGTGCTGGAGAAGTCCCGGCGGAATCGCCGCCGGATGCCGCGGAGCAGGCGCCGCAGGGCCCACCCCAGAGGGAGCGCCAACAGGCCGATGAGGGCTCCGGCCCAGCCGGACGGGATCGAGGAGAGGTGGGAGAAGGCCCAGGCCAGGCCGCCCAGGTAGGCCACGATCGTGATGCCGAGGATGGCCATGTAGCTCACCCACCGCAGCAGCACCTTGCGCACATCGAAGAGGCCGTGGCGGAAGATGGCAAAGGCGAAGCTCAGGGGCAGCAGGGGGGCCGGCAGCATGAAGATGAAGATCTGGCGGCGGAAGAGCAGGCTCTTCCCGTATTTCGCGTCGAGCAGGGTCCAGGCCACCAGGTCGAGGCAGAGCACCGCCGCCACGATGAGCGAAGGCAGCAGGGCCCGGCGCAACCGCTCGTGGGTCCGGAAAGTGCCCGCCAGGAAGAAGCCCAGGCCCGTGAGGGCGGCCACGACATAGAGCGGGATGGGCAGGCCGAAGGCGCCCAGGGCGGCCTTGAGCATGCCCACGGGAGCCAGGCCCGCGGGTGTGCGGAGGGCGCCGTCGGTGAAGATGCCCCACAGACGGACGAAGAGGAGCCACAGGGAGAGCACCGCGAAGGTTCCGTACACGGCCTGGAGGAAGCGCCGGTTCTTGCGGAGCGCGAAGGCATGCGGGAATCGGAGGAAGAAGTGGATCCACAGCGGTGGCAGCAAGGCGATGGCGACGGCGGTCATCAGGGCGATGGCGATCCGCATGGGGATCGGCGCGTTGCCTGAGAGCGTGGCCCCCGACATCAGCAGGGCGGTGGCCGCCAGGTAGAAGAAATGGCGGGAGGTCTTGCGCTCCGGGGCCGACAGCACCACCAGCAGGCTGATGGCCCAGGCGAGGATGCCGTTCAGCAGCAGGGCCAGCTGCACCGGTTCCAGGGGCTTCACCAGGCGCAGGGGCAGCAGGATCTGGCGGCCCTGGCGCTTCACTGTGTAGATCAGGATGGCGCCCTGGGGCTTGGAGTTGATGAAGCGCTGGGCTTTGAGCGTGCCTTCCTCAGTGGGTTCGAAGGCACGGCCCTGGATCTTCACCAGCTCATCGCCCTCGAGAAGCCCCGCCTCCTCGGCCACGCCCTCGGGCAGGATCTCGCGGATGACGACCTTCCCGTTTTCCACGACCCAGGAGCACTGGTCGTCCGAGGCGGCGTAGACCCACTGGTTGAGCGCGAAGGATCCCAGCGCCAGCGTCAGGCAGGCAAAGCTGATCCACAGCAGGCGCCAACGGATGCGTTTGAGGTAGGGATTCATGGTGCCTTTGTGGGAATATGCCCGGATGGAGCGGATCTCGCGGAATGATCGGGCCTGCTGGGTGCTGGTGGGCGGAAGGCGGCGGCTGGGTCGGGCCCTGGCGGAGGATCTGGCCCGGGACCACGACCTGGTGCTGACCAGCTCTGAGCCCTGGGACGGGGAAACCTGGGTGGATGACTTGTCGGAGACGGCGCGGATCCGGACGCTTCAGTGGGATGCCGAGAACCCGGAACTGGTGTCCCGCATGATGGCAGATCTGGACAGGTTGGCGTCAGATGGATGGGTGATTTCCGGCGCCGTGATCCTGGCCGGGACCTTCCCGAAAAGCCCCCTCGGCACCTGGACGCCGGATCTCCTCGAGACGACCTGGCGCATGAACCTGAGCTTCCCGTTCCTATGCGCCCAGGCCCTGGGGCCACGGCTCGTCGCTGGCGCCTGCCTCCAGCTCCTGTTGGACACCTCCATCCACCACCCCTGGCTCGAGCGCTTGCCCTACAGCGCCGCCAAGGCCGGCCTGGCCGCCCTCGTGCCGGGGCTCGCGCAGTTGCTGGCGCCGAAGGTGCGGGTGGTGGGCCATGCCCTGGGGGCGGTGCTGCCGGCGGAAGGGAGCGATGCCGGCTTCCTGGCCCAGCGCACCCTGCTCAAGCGCCTCGGAGATCCCGCCGATCTCTGCCGCGCGGTGCGCTTCGCCGCCGACAGTCCCTTCCTCACGGGCGACATCCTGACCCAGGATGGCGGGCGGCGTTGGGTGGACCGATGAAGGTCAAGGTCAATGAAGTGTTCCATTCGATCCAGGGAGAGGGCGCCCGGATCGGCCGGCCCTGCCTGTTCATCCGCCTCACGGGCTGCCCGCTCCGCTGCTCCTATTGCGACACGGCGTACGCCTTCTATGACGGCTCCCTGCGGGAGCTGGACGACCTGCTCGCCGAAACACGGCAGCGCCTCGGCCCGCCGCGGAAAGGACCCAATGCCCCCTTCGTGGAACTGACTGGCGGCGAGCCCCTGGCCCATCCCCAGGCTCCGGAACTGCTTCAGTCCCTGCTGAACCTGGGCTACGAAGTGGCCCTGGAAACGGCCGGCAGCCACGACCTGGCAGCGGTGCCCCGGGAGGTCATCAAGATCGTGGACCGCAAGACCCCCGGCAGCGGCGAAGTCCATCGCTGGCTGGAATCCAATCTCGACCACATGGTTCCCGGCCAGGACGAGCTGAAGTTCGTCCTGTGCGATCCCGCAGACTATGACTGGGCCCGGGACTGGTGCGCCGAGCGGCAGGTGTGGGACCGCCTGGAGGTGCTCTTCAGCCCGGTGTGGGGCAGCCTCGATCCGGCCTGGCTGGCCGAACGGATCGTCGCCGACGGCCTGCCCGTACGCCTGCAGGTGCAGCTGCACAAGGTCATCTGGGGGGCCGAGAAGAAGGGGGTCTGAGGAAGGGGGCCCCGAAGAGGATCGAATAAATTTACCAACTCGTCATCATTTGGGCCCGGTGTGGTCAAGGGGCGGAACGATAAGGGAGGACGGAGCGTGCCATGCTGCGTCAGATTCGACCCTTGTATCATCACCGTGCGGCCCGATGCCTGGGAACCGCGGTCCTCGTCGCCGCCCTGCCCGTGGTGCCCTTGCTGGCCCAAGGGGTCCCGGTGGAAGAGGCGGCCAAGTTCCTTCTGATTCTGGCCAGCAGTGCCGGCTCGGAAGGACGGGTCGCCTGCAAAGAACTCGACATGGTTGCCCAGCTCAAGAAATCCGACATCTCGGTGGACGCCAAAGCCAATGTGGCCTGGTCCTTCACCTCGGATCAGACCCGGTTCTATGCCGGCCAGGGCAAGCTCGTCGTGTGCAGCAACCGGAAACTGTTCGCGGATGGCGGCGCCATCGCCTTCGAGCGCATCGGCGGGCGGCTGACGGTCTTCGTCAATCAGGCGAACCTGAAGGGAAGCGGCGTCAGCCTTCCCGAGTCCTTTCTCCGGATGGCCGTGAAGGTCTAGCCAGGCTCGGGCCGGGTTATTTCCCCGCCTTCCACTCCGTCCGCTCTTTCTCGAGGTTTTCAGTGTATTCCTTGGGCGCCTTGCCCTTGGAGAGACTGATGGCCTTTTCGAGTTGGGCGAGGGCCTCGGGCATCCGCTTGGCATCCTTGTAGATCCGGGCGGCGGTTTCGTGATTCCAGAAGCTGTCCCCGGCCTTGAGGCTCTTCTCGATCCAAAGGAGTGCCTTCTGGGGTTCGATGCCTTGGGCCTGGCAGTAGGCGGCGGCCTGATACCAGGGCACCCAGTCGGTCTCGGGGGCCTTCTTCAGGGTGCTCTCCAAGTGGGCCCAGTAGATCGCCTTGGTATCGAAGGCCACCGGGAAGCTCACGCGCAACTTCTCCCAGCCCAGCTCGACCGTGGCGTCCCCGGTTCCGGTGGGGATCACCCGGTAGTCCAGGTATTCGAGAAAGGGTCCGGCCTGGGGCGTGGCCTCCCAGCGCACCAGATCCTCCTCGGCCTTGTACTCGTAGGCCCCCCACTGCTTGGCCTTCTTGTTGAGGATGAGCGTCCACGCCTTCTCGCCAGGAACGACGAAGAAGCCATACGAGCCCGCGGGCACCTCCTTGCCCGCCACCTTGGCGGCATGGCTGAAGGTGATCACGGTGGCGTTGTTGGCACCGGCCCGCCACACCTGCCCGAAGGGCACCAGGTCGCCCCAGACCTTGCGGCCCTTCACGGCAGGGCGGGCGAAGGCAAGGTCGATCTTGCTGATGCCGATCTCCTGCGACACCGTGCAGGCGGGGCTCACCCGCAGGGGCGTCAGGCGCACGGGCGCGGGCTTGTCCTGGGCGGCCTGGGCGGCGAGGGGGAGGGCGACCGCGGCTGCGAGAAGGGCAGGGAGAAACAGGCTGCGCATGGGGATCTCCGGGGTGGGCATCCAGCTTACCGGGTTCCGCAGGAGCCTCAGCGCGGTTCTTCGGCGAGGGGCTGGGCCTTGGTGGGGGCTTTCGGCGGCGCACCCAGGAAACGACCTGGATGGCGATTGAAGGCTTTGAGGATGCCGATCCCCAGGCGGCGCCCTGCGCGTCCGCTCAGGTCGCGGGCGCGCAGGGCGGTCCAGAGGGCGAGGGCGAAGGAGAAGGCGAAGTTCATGACCCCGATGAGGGCGATGCCCAGCAGGCCCCAGAGCACCTCGCGCCAGGCCAAGGTGCCCTCCAGCCAGAGGCTGGCTGAAGCCAGGGCCAGGGAGGCCGCCTGGAGGGTGACATGGCGGACCTCCAGGTGGATGCCTGCGAAGGCGAAGGCCATGGGCACGAAGACCAGCAGGATGCCGAGGGCCGAATAGCCGGCGAAGCCCGCCAGATGCCGATGGATGAACCGGCCCAGGGCGGCGGCGCCCGCCTGCCCGAGCCAGCCCTGGAGGCGGTGGTTCTGGGCCAGGGCCTCGGGCAGGCAGCGATAGGCGCTCCAGTTGGCGGTCCAACCTGCGGCCAGGCTGGAGAGCCAGAGCAGCACGCCGGTCATGGCCGCGTAGACCAGGGTCCAGCCGTGGAAGGGGTGCGTGCCATGCAAGCCGTGCAGGGCGGATTCGGTTCCCAGGGGGCCATGGCCCGTGGCCCAGGCCCAGAGGGCGACGATGCCCAGGGCCGCGGGGATCGTCGCCAGCACATTGCCCAGGGTGGCGATGACCTGGGTGCGCGTGATGGCCGCCACGAGTTCGATCTCGCGGGCCTGGTCGTCCCCTTCTTCCAGCGCCCGGGCCAGGGCGGCGGCGGTCATGGCGGGCTGCTTGGAGGCCAGGCTGAAGCCCATCAGCTGCATGGTACAGAAGCTGATGGCGTAATTGGCGGAGAGGGCGAGGCCCGTGAGCAGGGGCGCCAAAGGCAGGGCGGTGAAGGCCGCCTTGAGCAGGGCCGTGACCGAGGTGAGCAGGCCGCCCCCGGCGGCGGAACGGCCCATGGCCCACCACTCTGCCCGGTCCCGGGCGATGTAGTGCTCACCGGTCTCGCCGGTGTGCTCCACGACCTTGCGGGCCAGGCGCTTGACCACCGTGCGCAGCAGGAACCGCAGGCCGTGCTGGGAGGCGCTCCCCCGCACCAGCTCGGCGGCGAGGGCGGTGCCGTCCCCCCGGGCCCCGGCGAAGTCGAGCAGCTGGCCGATGCGCGCCAGCTGAGCCTCCAGCAGCTCGAGCCGGAACACCAGGTCCGTGGAGACGCCCCGGGCTTCGAGACTCGCATGGGCCCGGGCCAGGGTGGCCACGCAGGCCGCGCGGCAAGCCTCCCAGGCCGCGTGGGCCGAGGCGTCCACGGGATGGTCCGCAGCTTCCTGGACGGCCCGGGTGAGGTGGAAGAAGGGTGAATCCGCGTCGCTGCCCTCGGGGCTCAGCGCCAGCAGATCGCGCGACAGGCCCACGGCGGCGGCCCGGTGGGACAGCAGGCAGGCGGCGTGGACCCAGGTCTCCTGCGGCGGAGCCAGGATGTCGCCCCAAGCGGCCCGGAGATCTCCAGGCAGGGCCTCGATCCAGGCGGCGTCGGCCTCCTTCAGGTTCAGCCGGTCCAGCAGGGCGTAGAGATCCCCTTCGGGATCCAGACGGGGGATGAGATGGTCCGCCAGCCGCAGGAAGCCTTCGCCCATCAGGGTCGTGCGGTCCGGCAGGCCCGTCTCGGCCAGCAGGCGGATGGCCGAGGCATGATTCCAGGCCTCGGCCAGGGGACCCGTGAGCCCGCGTTCGGCCAGGGCGCCGAGAAGGTACCGCAGCTGGGCAGTGCGGTGGGGTTCGCCTCCTGCAGGGGCCTCCGGTGAGGCCGCCAGCAGCCAACGGAGCAGAGGTTCCGGCCTCGGCGAGCCACCGAGCAGCACATCATCCAGCCTGAGGTCGGGCAGGGGCATCGGCAATCCTGGTGGCGTTCCCCAGAGTGCCACAAGCCTAGAGCTTGAACCTCGATCGATGGGATGAGTCCCGGCTAGTCCGACTGAGGAACTGCTGCACCGCCTGGGGATCCACGGTGGCCGGCAGGCCCGACCAAGGCTGGGAGGGTTTCAGCATGACCAGCATGTCCTCGGGGCAACCCACCTGCTCGTAGAGCTGCTCCACGCGGCGCGCCAGCTGCGCGGCGGTGGTTTCCGCGGACAGGGCGTCGCGCAGGAGGGCTTCCCGCCAGCGATCCTGGGCCTGGGACCAGCGGGTGCTGCCGGGCCGGGGCGTCTTGCCCACCGCCTCGGCGCAGGCGGCCCAGAGGTGGGCTTCAAAAGTGCTGAGATCCTCGCCCCGGAGGGCCCGCAGGCGTGCCACGGCAGGCCCTTCCCCGGGGACCCAGCCCTGGATCTCGGCGGCGCCGAGGAAGCCGAAATCATGGCCCGTGACGATGTCATCCCAGGTGGGGGACCCGTGGATGATCCGGAAGGCCTCGAAGGGCGTGGGGGTGCTCATGCAAGCTCCTCAG
Source organism: Geothrix sp. (assembly GCF_020622065.1). Lineage (NCBI taxonomy): Bacteria > Pseudomonadati > Acidobacteriota > Holophagae > Holophagales > Holophagaceae > Geothrix > Geothrix sp. The sequence continues at coordinate 1,354,916 of NZ_JAHRYQ010000001.1, forward strand.
ACCAGCAGATGAAGGGCGAGATGGACGGCGACCCGGGCGCTGGCCTCGGCGCCCTCCAGCGTGGGGGCCAGTTCCATGAGATCGGCGCCCACCCAGGGTTCGGGCCACTGCCGTGCGGCGTGGATCAGGCGCAGGGCTTCTTCCAGGCTCAGGCCACCGGGCACGGGCTCGGCCACGGCCGGCACCAGCACCGGGTCCAGGGCATCCAGGTCCAGGCTCAGGTAGGCGGGACCCCGGCCCACGGCGGCCAGGTCCTCTTCCAGCTGGGGCGCCAACCGCGGATCACGCAGATCCCCGGGCGTCCACATGCGCACGCCGGCCGCCTGGAGGAAGGCCAGCTCGTCGTCATCGAAGCGCGGCGCCCGCAGGCCCGCCTGCACCACGCGGGTCGGGTCGACCAGGCCTTCCTCCAGGGCCTGGCGGAGCCAGGCGCCGTGGTGGATGTCCGTGCCCCAGGCGGCCCCATCGGCCGCGTCCGGGTGGGCGTCCAGATGCAGCAGGCCGAGAGGGCCGTGCTGGCGGGCCAAGGCCCGCAGGGCGCCGAGGGTGAGGGCGTGGTCGCCGCCCAGCATCAGCGTGCGGCAACCGGTCATGGCCCAGGCGCCCACCGTGGCCTGCACGGTTTCGAGGGCCCCCGCCAGGGAGAAGGGCAGGGTGGGGATGTTGCCGCCGTCCAGCCAGCCCCGGGCGGCCGCGGGGCCGAGGGCGGGGCGGGCTTCCCGGAGCCGCCCGGGCATCGGGTGGGAACCCATGCCCATGGCGGCCGCACGCATCGCCCAGGGCCCCAGGCGGGCCCCGGGGCGGTTGATGACGCCCGCATCGCAGGGCGCGCCGAGCACCACGCCGGTGGCGGGTCGGGGATCGAGGCAGAGGGGCAGGCCGAAGAACGGCGTGAGGCCGGTGCGGAGGCCCTGGAGGAGAAGGTCAGCGGACATCGGGGCTCCGGGGGGAGAGGGCCGCTCGAAAGGCGGCGAGCCACTGGGCTGCATCCGGAAAGTCTTCCGGATGCAGCGGGGCCTCGGCCGTCACGGTGAGAGGGGTGCGGGCGGCGAACAGCGTGCGGAGGTGCGGGAGCAGGGTCTCGTCGCCGGTCCAGGGGTAGTGGGGCGCGGGACTGCTGAGGCGGATGGGCTGGGCGGGCAGCCCCAGCTCGTAGGCGGCCCGCAGCCCGCCCTCGTAGAAGGGAGCCAGGCGTTCGCCGCGGGTGGTGGTGCCCTCGGGGAAGAGGAGCATGTCCCGGCCGCTCTGGAGCGAGGTGGTGAAGCTGGCCAGGGCCGCCGCGCGGCTGGTGGCATCCTCCCGGTCCACGAAGTGGATGCCGGACTTCCGGGCCCATCGCCCGATGAGCGGATAGCCTGTGACTTCGCCCTTGGCGATGGTGCCCATGGGGCGGAGGCTCATGAGCACCACGGGATCGACCCAGCTGAGGTGGTTGGCCACCCAGAGGGGGATGTCCCGGCGGGGCTGCCCGGCAATCTCCAGATCCAGGCCCAGGGCCGGAAGGAGCCGCTGGGCCCAGCGGTGCATGCCGGGCTGGGGCTCCGTGCCGACCGCCAGCCGGGGCAGCAGGGCGAAGGTGGGCCAGAGGACGCCGGCCCAGCTCACTAGCTCACCAGCTTGAGGCGGGTGTAGCGGGCCCGGACGCGCTCCAGGTCGTCGCGCGTGATGGCGGACCAGAGGCGCGTGTCGCCGGGGGCGTAGAAGTCCTTCACCTCGGCCACCACCCGGGCGCCCAGGGCGTTGTGGACGCTGCGGGCGTCGGCGTTGCCGGGCTCCACCAGGAAGCGGCACTCGTCCACATTCTCCTGCAGCAGCTTGGAGACCATGGCGCGGATGAGCAGGTAGTTCACCCGCCCCTTCTGGTAATCGGGGTGGACCGCCAGGGTGGCGCAGTAGGCGGTGGTGCCCTTCACGAAGTTCAGGACATAGCCCACGGGCCGGTCGCCGTCGAGGGCGAGGAAGCACCAGTCGCCGTAGAGCTCGGTGCAGAGGCGCAGATAGTGGGGGCAGAGTTCGCCAGCGCCGTCTCCGGACCAGATCTCCGCTTCGAGGCGGCGGAGGTGGGCGTAGTCCGAGCTGGACAGCGGCCGCACCGCGTAGCGGGCTCCCTCTGGATGGGGGGCGAGGGTCTCGATGGTCATGCCGTACCTCCCTGGTGTTGGAACCAGGATCGGAGGCGGGGATGACAGTCCCGCGATGGTCGCGGCAATTCCGCGCAAATACCTTGATACCGGATAGTTACAAGCCATCCGCGGATCGGGCCTATCAGTCTCGCAGAAGGATGAGGCGCGCTGGAAACGGGAGCGTCACTTCTGAGTGAACCAGCACCGGCTCAGAAGAAGGGCGCCACCAGCTTGAGGAAGCCCGCGGCGAGGAGGGCGCTGATGGGGATGGTGAGCACCCAGGCCACCACGATGTTGCCGGCCACGCCCCAGCGCACCGCGCTGGCGTTCATGGAGGTGCCGACGCCCATGATGGCGCCGGTGATGCTGTGGGTGGTGCTGACCGGAATGCCGAAATGGGCGGTGGTGAAGAGCACCGCCGCGGCCGCGGTCTCGGCGGCGAACCCGTGGATGGGGCGCAGCTTCACGATCTTCGAGCCCATGGTCTTGATGATCTTCCAGCCGCCCGAGGCGGTGCCCAGGGCCATGAAGCTGGCACTGCCGATCTTCACCCAGAGGGGAATGATCACCTTGGCCTTGGCATCCACGGGGAGATGGAACTTGTACGCGATGAGCGCGAGACAGATGATGCCCATGGCCTTCTGGGCGTCGTTCTGGCCGTGGGTGAAGGACATGGCCGCGGCGCTCACCAGCTGCGCCTTTCGGAAGACGACATTCACCTTGTGCCCGGAGAAATGACGGACGATCCACAGGATGATCAGGATGAGCAGCATGCCCACGATGAAGCCCATGGCGGGGGAGATGATGATGAAGGCACCGATCTCCTCAAGCTTTTTGGTGTGGAGGGCCCCGAATCCTGCATGGGCCACGACGGCTCCGGCCAGGCTACCGAGCAGGGTGTGGCTGGTGCTGGAGGGGATGCCGAACCACCAGGTGAGCAGATCCCAAGTGATGGCCGCCATGAGGGCCGCCGCGATGACCGCCGGGACCACATGCTGGCTGTCGGCGATGCCCTTGGCGATGGTGGTGGCCACGGAAGTGCCCGCCAGGGCCCCGGCGAAATTGAGGGTCGCGGACATGACGAGGGCGTACTTGGCGGGAAGCACACCGGTGCTCACCACGGTGGCGATGGAATTGGCGGTGTCGTGGAACCCGTTGATGTAATCGATGCCCCAAGCCAGAAGAACCAGGACCGCCAGGGACGGGATGAGGAACGCTTCGATCATCGAAGCCTCAGGCGTTCTTCATGACGGTGGAGCCGATCACCTTGGCCACCAGCTCGATCCGGTCGGTGGCGTCCTCGATCTTCTCGAGCATTTCCTTCCACTTCACCACTTCAATGGGGTCTTTCGGATTGTCGAAGATCTGGGCGAGACCGGCGTGGTAGATGGAGTCGGCCTTGTTCTCCAGGGCGTGCACCCGGCGGATGCGGTCCCCGATTTCCTTCTGGTTGGACATGTTGCGGAGGGAGCGCGTGAGGTGGAGGATCTCGCCGGCGCCCTCCACGATGATGGAGCTGATCTCCGTGACCGCGGGCATCACCTGGCTGATGCGGTAGAGGATCAGGCGTTCGCAGACGGAATGGATGCGGTCGATCACATCATCGATGGCGTGGGCGAGGGTCAGGATGTCCTCGCGATCGATGGGGGTGACGAAGGTGTGGTTCAGGCGGTCGATGATCTCGTGGGTGATGTCGTCGCCGGTGTGCTCCAGGTCCTTCATCTGCCTGCGCAGCTCCGCAAACCGCGCCGGATCGGCGCTGCGGATCTCCCGGTCGAAGAGCTGGGCGGCTTGGTAGACATTCCCGGAGGCCGATTCCAGGAGATCGAAAAAGACCATTTCCCTGGGTTTGAGCCAGCGCATCACGGCATTCAAGGACATGACAACTCCCACAGATCCGTTTTCCACTGTACCGGCTCCAGAGGTGTAAACGGAGCGTAAATTGGCGGCGGGGCGATGGGTGGGGCCGCGGGGAAGGTGTATGGTCTGAGGGCATGGCGGAACAAGAGATTCAGCGCGAGGTCGAGTCCGGGGTGCGGGTTTTTCTGGGGCGGGCCTTGGTCTGCCTGGGGTCGGTGCTCTTCCTCGGCCTCGGCCTGGGCATGAGTGTCCATCAGGGGGCCTCGGTCCCCTGGACCCTGGGGCTTGTCATGACGGTGTTCCTGGTGGTCATTCTCATGGCCCGCTGGCAGGTGCGGCTGGTGGCGGAGCCCCTGGGCCAGCTGCTGGGCGGATCCAGACCCAGGACCATCGAGGACCTGCCGCGGGCCTGGTCCGCCCTGGAACAGGAGAACCTGGATCTCCGCGAGCGGGCGGCGCGCGAGGACCGGCTGCTGCCCAGCATCATGGCGAGACTTGAGGAGGGGGTGCTGCTGTTCGGCCCTGCTGGCGGTCTGGAACAGTTCAACCCCGCCGCCCAGCGCCACCTGGGCCTGGGGGCGCCCCTGGCGAAGGGCATGGTGGTGGGCGAGGTGTTCCGCGACCCGGACAGCTCCGCCGCGGTTCAGAAGGCCTATCGAGGCGCACCCTCGGAATGGCGCCTGGCGCGGGCGGGCCGGACCCTCCGGGTGCGGGCCATCCCCTTCGCCCCGGCAGGCTCCGTCAGCGGCGTGCTGCTCACCCTCGATGATGTGACGAGCCAGGAGGCCCTCGAAACCACGCGGCAGAAATTCATCTCCAATGTCAGCCACGAACTGAAGACGCCGGTGACCGCCATCCGCATCGCCGCCGAGAATCTGCAGGAAGAGGCGCTGCCGGATTCGGCCCAGGCGGGGGCCCAGTCCATCCTCCGGTCCGTGGATCGCCTCTCCTTGTTGCTGGGCGACCTCTCCGAATTGAGTCGCATCGAAAGCGGGGCCCTGCATCTTGACCCCGTGCGCCTGGATCTGGCGGCCTTCCTCGCCTCCCTCGTCAAGGACCAGCAGGCGCGCCTCGCCGGAGCCGGCGTCAGCCTGGCGGTGGAGGTCGAGGCTCCCGAAGGGGCCACCCTCCTGGCGGATCCCCTGCGCCTGAGCCAGGTGGTGGAAAACCTACTCTCCAACGCCATCAAATTCAGCCCGCCGGACGGCCGAGTGGAGCTCCGCGTCAGGCTCTCCGAGCGGGGGCAGCTGTGGGAGGTCAAGGATCAGGGGCCGGGCATCCCCTTGGCTGACCAGGGACGCATCTTCGAGCGATTCTACCGCTCCCAGGCTACGAAGGCCAAACCCGGCACGGGTCTGGGCTTGGCCATCGTGAAGCACCTCTGCCGCCTGATGGGCGGTGAGGTCACGGTGGAGAGCCAGCCAGGCGAGGGCGCCACCTTCCGGGTGATGCTGCCCCCGTTGCCAAGCCGGCAGGAGGATTAGGGCCTGATTTAAATCCTGCGGTGATTAGGCGCCAGCCGGCCCGCCGAGCCGGTAGCCGACCCCCACGACCGTTTCAATGAGGTCGGCCGCCGGCTCGCCGAGCTTGGCCCGGACCCGCCGGACATGGGCATCGATGGTGCGGCTTTCGCCCAGGTATTCCAGGCCCCAGACCTGCTGCAGGATCTTCTCGCGGCTCAGGACGCGGCGGGGATTGCCGAGGAAATACGCCAGCAGCTCGAACTCCCGGCGGGTGAGGTCGACCAGCTGCCCGTCCACGCGCGCCGTGTGCATGTCGAGGTCCACGGTGATGGGGCCGAAGGTCAGCTGCGGAGCGCGATCCGCGATTTCGGTGGGGACCGCGCGCCGGAGGATGGCCCGCAGGCGGGCCGCCAGCTCCCGCGCCGAGAAGGGCTTGGATACATAGTCGTCCGCGCCGAGCTCAAGGCCCAGCACCCGGTCGATCTCCTCGCTCCGGGCGGTGACGAGCAGCACGGGGAGGCCGCGGTGCAAAGCATGGGTCCGGATGGCCCGCAGCACATCGAGGCCGTCCATGTCGGGCAGGCTCAGATCGAGCAGGGCCGCATCGAGTCTGGGACTTGGTGCGCTGAGGGCCTGGAGGGCATCCCGGCCGGTGCCCACGCTGGTCAGGCTGAAGCCCTCCCGGCGCAAATGCTGCTCGAGACCCAGGCGGATCTCAGTGTCGTCTTCCAGGAGGAGGATGTGGGGCATGGGACCCTTCGTCGCTATTCTACGGAGTTGCCGCGGAGATATGGGTGCTTGGCGTTCCGGCCCTCGAGGATGAAGAGGACCTCTTCCGCGATGTTGGTGGCCTCGTCGGCGATGCGCTCCCAGTTCTTGATGACGAGGATCAGATGGCTCGCCCGCTCGATGCAGAGGGGATCCGCGAGCATGATGCGCAGCAGGTCCCGGTAGATCTTCCCGTAGAGGGCGTCCACGCTGTCGTCGCTCAGGATCACGGCCTGGGCCAGCGCGGCGTCGCTGCTGACGAAGGCATCCACCGCCCGGCGGACCATGTTCCTCGTTTCGGTGCCCAGCTGCTCCAGGTCGTTGCCGGCCAGGATGGGCGGATGGACCAGGGACACCCGGCGCGCGATGTTGCAGCAGTGGTCGCCGATGCGCTCCAGCTCGGGGATGATCTTGAGGCTCGAGGCGATGCGGCGGAGGTCCGAAGCCGCAGGGGAGTGAAGGGCCAGGAGGTCGATGCATTGCTGGTCGAGCTTGAGCTCCCACTCGTCCATGCGGCGGTCGAGAAGGTTGACCTGCTCGGCCTTGGCCGGGGAGGGTTCCGTCAGGGCCTGGATGGTGAGATCGATCATCTCCTCGGCCACGCCGGCCATGGCCATGATCCCGTCCCGCAGCTCCTTGAGTTCCGTGTCGAACAGCCGCATCAGCCGAACCTCCCCGTGATGTAGTCTTCCGTCATTTGCACTCTCGGCGTGGTGAAGATCCGCTCGGTGAGGTCCATCTCGACCAGTTTGCCCAGCCAGAAGAAGGCCGTGAAGTCGCTGACCCGGGCCGCCTGCTGCATGTTGTGGGTGACGATCACGATGGTGAGGCGTTCCTTCAACTCGGTGATGAGGTCCTCGATCTTGGCGGTGGCGATGGGGTCGAGGGCGGAGCAGGGTTCGTCCATCAGCAGGACTTCGGGATTCACCGCCAGGGCCCGGGCGATGCAGAGCCGCTGCTGCTGGCCTCCGGAGAGCCCGTTGGCCGAGTCCTTCAGCCGGTCCTTGACCTCGTCCCACAGGCCGGCCCCCTTCAGGCTGGTTTCGACAGCCTCCTCCAGCACCGTGCGGTCCCGCTGACCCTGGATGCGAAGGCCATAGGCCACATTCTCGAAGATGGACTTGGGGAAGGGGTTCGACTTCTGGAACACCATGCCGGCGCGCTTCCTGAGGGCGATCACATCCGTCTCGGGAGCGTAGAGGTCCGTATCGCCCAGCAGGACCCGGCCTTCGATCCGGACATTCTCGATGAGGTCGTTCATCCGGTTCAGGCAGCGGAGCAGGGTGCTCTTGCCGCATCCCGAGGGGCCGATGAACGACATGACCGAGTTCGGGGCCACCTGCAGGTTGATGTCCGACAGGGCCTGCTTCTCGCCGTAGAACAGGTTCAGCCGCTCGACGCGCAGCATGGTCGACGCCGGTCCGGCATTGGGGGCCGGCAGGGGCAGGTGGGCCCTGGGGAGGACTCCGGGGCGCGAACCGGATCCGTTGATCGGTGCTGGCAAGAGCGCGGGCTCCGGCACCGGGCGAGGGTCGTCGATTTCCATGGCGAGGGCTCCGGTAGGCATGATCAGAATGTGCTCCCGCCCAGGCGTTCCCGCAGCTTGCGCCGCAGGTTCAGGGCAAACAGGTTGAGGATGACCACCACCAGCAGCAGCAGCAGCGAGGCCATGAAGACCATGGGCTTGGCGGCCTCGGAATTGGGGCTCTGGAACCCGACATCGTAGATGTGGAAACCGAGGTGCATGAATTTCCGGTCGAGGTGGAGGAAGGGGAAGGTTCCGTCCAGGGGCATGGCGGGGGCGAGCTTCACTACGCCGGTCAACATGAGGGGCGCCACCTCGCCCGCGCCCCGGGCGATGGCCAGGATGAGGCCGGTGAGGATGCCGGGGGTGGCGCTGGGCAGGACGACATTCCAGAGGGTCTGCCACTTGGTGGCGCCCATGGCCAGGCTGGCTTCCCGCTGAGAACGGGGCACGGCTCCCAGCGCCTCCTCGGTGGCCACCACCACCACGGGCACCGTCAGCAGGGAGAGGGTAAGGGAGGCCCAGAGGATGCCGCCGGTCCCGTAGGTGGGCGTGGGCAGGCTGTCGGCGTAGAAGAGGTGGTCGATGGTGCCCCCCAGGCCGTAGACGAAGAAGCCCAGGCCGAACACGCCGAACACGATGGAGGGGACGCCCGCCAGGTTGTTCACGGCCACGCGGACGGCCCGGACCAGCCAGCCCTGCCGGGCGTATTCGCGAAGATAAAGGGCCGTGATCACGCCCAGGGGCACCACCAGGACCGACATCACCAGGACCATCATCACGGTGCCGAAGATCGCGGGGAAGATGCCGCCCTCGGTGTTGGATTCCCGCGGCGAATCGGCCATGAATTCCCAGAGACGCGAGGCGTACACGCCCAGCTTTCCGAAGACATTCATGTCATTGGCGGGAACCAGCCGGACCACGGAGGCCAGGGGCAGCTCCTTGACCTGTCCATCGGCCGTTGAAAGGGAAAGGGTCCAGGTCCTGGACTGCGCCCGGAGGTCCTCCAGGCCCGCCTGGACCTGGTCATAGGTCACCTGGAGGGCGGAAACCTTGGCATCCAGCGATTCGAGGAGGGCCGCATCGCCGTTCTTTTCGGCTTTGCGGCGGGCCAACCGGATGGCTTCGATGCGGCGGTTGAGCTCCCCGACTTCGCCCTTCTCGATGGACTGGATGCGGCGGCGCAGGCGGTAGGCTTCGCCCAGGTGGCCCTGGGCCTCGGCCAAGGCACGCGTTCCCGTGGCCACGACTTCGCCCTGGTGGCTGATGGAGGCGATCCGGCCGATGAAGGGACCGTATTCGAGCCGTTCGATGAGCAGGGCATCTTTCGGCCGTTCCGGAGCGCTGCTGATGTCGGCGGCGGGGATCCAGCGGAAGTCCTGGCCATAGATGTCGCGGTTGGCGACGCGGAACTGGATCTTCTCGGATTCTGCCCCGCGGGCGGGCTCATGGCCCGTGATCTCCCCCAGGAGGGGCCCGTCAGGCGTCTGGACCTGGACGATGGGACTGGGCCAGAAGTAGCCCAGGCCCTTGGCCGCGATGAACCCGGCCAAGCCGATGATCATCGCAAGACAGAAGGCGAGGACTGTGGCGGAGAGCCAGACGAAGACATCGCCTTGACGGAAGGATTCGGTCAAGCGGCTCATCAGATGGACTCATAGCGGCGCCGCAGCCGCTGGCGGACCAGTTCGGCGACGGTGTTGAGGATGAAGGTGAAGATGAAGAGGAGGAAGGCCGCGAGGAAGAGGATGCGGTAGAGGGTTCCATGCAGCGGGGCTTCCGGGATCTCCACGGCGATGTTGGCGCTGAGGGTGCGCATGCCGTTGAAGGGGCTCCAGTCCAGCACGGGGGTGTTGCCCGTGGCCATGAGGACGATCATCGTCTCGCCGATAGCCCGGCCCAGGCCGACCATGGTGGCGGAGAAGATGCCGGGGCTGGCCGTCGGGAGCACCACGCGCCAGGCGGTCTGCCAGGGGCTGGCGCCGCAGGCGAGGCTGGCCGAGGTGAGCGAGCGGGGCACGCTCGACAGGGCGTCTTCGCTGATGGTGAAAATGATCGGGATGACGGCGAACCCCATGGCGAAGCCGACCACCAGGCTGTTCCGCTGATCATAGGAGACGCCCATGGCCGACTGCAGCCAGGCGCGGTAGCTGCCTCCCATCATCGTGTGCTCGACCCAGGGCCCGGCCAGGCTGGCGAGCCAGATGCCCACGAGCAGCACCGGGAACATCCAGAGCGCCTCGCGGCCGGTGCCGAAGGCGTTGCGGAAGGGCTGGGGCAGGCGGCTCCAGATGGGCATGACCAGCAGGGCCAGGAAAAGGACGGCGAAGGGGTAGATGAAGACTTCCACGGCCATTTTTTCGAGCAGGGGCGCCATGACGAGGCCCGCGAGGAAGCCGAGCACCACGGAGGGCAGGGCCGCCATGATCTCCACCGTGGGCTTGATGACATTCCGCAGGCGCGGAGAGGCCAGCTGCGAGGTGTAGAGCGCCCCGAGGACCGCCAGGGGGAACGCGAAGAGCATGGCGTACAGGGTGCCCTTGAGGGTTCCGAAGACCAGGGGCACGAGGCTGAACTTGGGTTCGAAATCGTCGGTGCCGCCCGTGCTCTGCCAGACATATTCCGCCTTCTCGTACCCCTCGTAGTGGGTCTTCCCCCACAGCAGGCCGAAGCTGACTTCCGGATGAGGGGCGCTCAGGGACCAGAGGCGCAGGGCGCCCGTGGCGGCGTTCGCATGGAGGATGAGGTCGCCCCGGGGCGCCAGGGTGGCGTGGCCGGGGCCGTCGATGCGCATGGAGAACAGCCGCCGTTCAGTTGTCAGGTGGTCCACCACGACCTGACGGGCCGTCCAACCGAGGAACCGCTTGTCGCGCTGGCTGGGCTGAAACCCCAGGACGGCTCCGTCCAGGCGGGGGAAGTGGTGGAAGGACTGGAGCTGGAAGGTTTCGTTCACCCGGACCCGCTGGAAGGCGGCGAGCTTGCCCTGAGCCCCGCCGACCAGAAGGCTGGTGTGCCCCAGCGCGAAGCCCAGGGACTGGATCGGCTCGCCGAAATCTGAGGTGGAGAGGACGCCATTCGCCTCGGGATCCACATCCAGCAGGTGGCCTTCCCGGGTTCCGATGAAGAGGTTTTTGGCGTCGCCGCTCCAGGCCGCCGCCGTGGGATGGAGCGCGGGATCGAGGGGAAGGGCCTTCCAGTCGAGGGTGCCCGTACCATCCAGGGCCGATTCGGACCAGACCAGGCCATCGCCCCGGCGGGCGGCCACCCTCAAGGTGGTTCCGCCGGCGAGGCCTCCCCCCTCCAAGGTCTGGAAGGTCAGGATCTCGCCCACCTGCAGCCCGACCAGCCCGCCGCCCTGCCAGTGGGATTCCAGGGTCCATTGGGCAGGGTCGTTCTCCCCAGCGGGTTTCGACCAGACCATGCGGGCCAGGAAGAGCCGGTCATCGGCCCCGATGACGAGGCATTCACCCCGCGGCGTGGCGGGCGAGAGCGCCTTCCAGGGCAGAGGCGGGCCGTCCGAGGGAACGGGGAGGGGCGTTCCCTCCGGGAGCCGAAGGGCCTTCACGCCCTCTGTCCGGGAAAGGAACACCCCCGCCTTCCCGGATTCATCCAGCCACCCTGCGGCGGACTGGGGTGCCTGCAGGGTTGCGACGGACTTGGACTGGGGGGGGATGAACAGCGGAATGGCTTCCTTCAGGATGAAGAGAAGCATCGCCAGCACGGCGCCAATAATCAGAATGCCCCCACCCGAAATGGTGAAGGCCATGAACCGATCCATGCGCTGGGCGCGGATCTGATTGGAGGGGGTGCTGGGCATGGGGTCTCGTAAGAGGGGTAGGTCCGGGTCAAAACACAGGCGTGCCGGAGGATTCCCCCGGCACGCCTGTGCGCGACTTTGTTATTTCAGCTTGGCGATCTCGTCGGCTTCCATCTTGGCGGTGAGGGGGAGGAACCCGTCCTTCACGACGATCTCCTGGCCCTCCTTGCTGAGCACGAACTTCAGGAATTCGCGGGTCAGGGGATCCACGGGCTTCTTCGGGTCCTTGTTGATGTAGACATAGAGGTAACGGGACAGGGGGTACTTCCCGTTCAGGGCGTTCTCGTAGGTCGCGGCGAAGGCCATGCCGCCGTTCTTCTTCTCATCGGAGAGGGGCACGGCGCGGACGCCCGAGGTGGCGTAGCCGATGCCGCTGTAGCCGATGGCGAAGCGGTCGGAACCGACGCTCTGGACGACGGAGGAGGAACCAGGCTGTTCCTTGACGGTGTCCTTGAAGTCGCCCTTGAAGAGCGCGTGCTCCTTGAAGTATCCGTAGGTGCCGCTGGCGCTGTTGCGGCCGTAGAGGCTGATGGTCTTGGAGGCCGCCTCGCCGGTCAGGCCGAGGTCGCCCCAGGTCTTGATGTCCTTGGCCAGCCCGCCCTTGCGGGTCTTGGAGAAGATGGCGTCAACCTGCTGGAGGCTTAGGGACTTGACGGTGCTGTTCTTGTTCACGAACACGGCCAGCGTGTCGATGGCGACGGCCACCTTGGTGGGCTTGTAGCCGAATTTCTTCTCGAACTTGTCGATCTCCTCGTTCTTCATCTCGCGGCTCATGGGACCGAGCTGGCTGGTGCTCTCGATGAGGGCCGGAGGAGCGGTGGTCGAGCCCTTGCCTTCCACCTGGATCTTCACATTGGGGTATTTCTTGTTGAATCCCTCAACCCAATAGGCCATCAGGTTGTTCAGGGTGTCGGATCCGATGGAGTTCAGGTTCCCGCTGATCCCGGAAACCTTCTTGTAGGTGGTGACCTTGGGGTCGACCTTGACGGTCTGGGCGGTCGCGGACATTCCCACCAGAGCGGCCAGCAGGGTGCGGGCCAGGACTTGCATTCTCATCGATGCCTCCTCGTATGGGTTCGACTCTGGGGGCCGGAGGTGAAGGTCCCTGGCTCGGGTTGTGACATCCGTGTAACTTCGTCGGGGCCTGTATCCGGGGGGCTGGGCGCTCTTTGCTTGCCCCCCGGGGAATAAGTGGGTTTAATGACTGAAGATCCTGCGGGCAAATCGAGGCCACGCCCTTTGCTTTCGCGGATTGCGACCATCCCTTTTATTCCCTACCGGGTGGCCGAAGACAGGGCAGGGCCCCCTTCGGTTTCCCGACCTCCCATCCCGAATCCAACCCCATGCAAGGCCGCCGCGCACACCCTGCGCCAGCCGCAGCCCTGGGAACCACAGGAGAATCCTTGAATCCCAAGAAAACGATGATGATCAACGCCACCGATCCGGAAGAGATCCGCGTGGCCACCCTGATCGACGGCGTCCTGTTCGATTACGATGTCGAGTTCCTCCACAACGAGAAGATCAAAGGCAACCTCTACAAGGCCAGGGTCGTCCGCGTGGACACCAGCCTCCAGGCCGCCTTCGTCCACTTCGGCGGCCAGAAGAACGGCTTCCTGCCCCTCGGGGAGCTCCCCCGGGAGATGAGCGGCGACGGTCGCCGGGGCCGCATCCAGGATGTCCTCCAGCGGGACCAGGAGATCCTGGTCCAGGCCGTGCGCGAGGAACTGGGCAGCAAGGGCGCCATGATGACCGGCCAGATCAGCCTGGCGGGCCGCTACCTGGTGATCACCCCCGGGAATCCCGTCAACGGCATCAGCCGCAAGATCGAGAGCACCGAGGAGCGCCGCCACTTCAAGCAGCTCGTCGACACCCTGGAGATCCCCGAGGACATCGGCGTGATCGTCCGCACTGCCAGTCTGGGCGTGACGAAGGAGGACTTCGAGCGCGACCTGGAGTACCTGCTGGACACCTACAAGGAAGTGCTGAACCGCTACAAGCACCGCCATGGTCCCGGGCTCGTGTGGCAGGAGGACGATGTCGTCACCCGCACCCTGCGCGACACCTTCAGCGCCGATGTGGAGGAAGTGCAGATCGACGACCTGGACACCTTCCACGCCGCCCAGTCCTTCTTCAAGCGCACCATGCCCCAGCACCTTGATGTGCTGAAGCACTACACGGGCAAGAAGCCCCTCTTCACCCGCTACCAGCTGGAAGAGCAGATCGACCGCGTCTACGGCCGGAAGGTGCCCCTGCCCAGCGGCGGCGCCCTGGTGCTGGATCAGACCGAGGCCCTCGTGGCCATCGATGTGAACAGCGGCAAGACCTCTGGCGATGGCGTGGAGGACATGGCCTTCAAGACCAACATGGAAGCCGCAGAGGAAGTGGCCCGCCAGCTGCGCCTGCGCGACCTGGCCGGCCTCATCGCCATCGACTTCATCGACATGAAGCGCGAATCCCACATCCGCTCCGTCCAGGACAAGCTGGTGGATTGCCTCAAGGCCGACAAGGCGCGCATGGAGGTGGGGAAGATCAACCGCTTCGGCGTGCTGGTCATGACCCGCCAGCGCATCCGCCCGAGCCTGCAGCATGTGAACCACGAGTCCTGCCCCACCTGCGCCGGCACCGGCAAGGTGAAGACCATCGAGGCGATGGCGCTCTCCGTGGTCCGCAAGCTCCATGGCATCCTGGCCAAGGGCGGCATCGGGGAGATCCGCGTGAAGCTGGCCCCTGCCATCGCCGCCGCGGTGCTCAACGAGAAGCGCAGCGACCTGACTCAGATGGAAGAGGAGAGCGGCGCGAAGATCCTCATCCTGGCCGATTGGTCCATGGGCTACGGCGAGATGGCCGCCGAGATCGAGCGCGCCGAGGAAGCCCCGGCCGAGAAGCCGACCGCTTCCAAGCCGCACCGGGAGAAGGGCGCTCCGGAAGAGGAGACCGTGGTGCTGGGCGGCGACAGCCCCATCTCCTTCGACAAGGCTCTGGGCGAAAGCGCCAAGGAGGCCAAGAAGGAAGCCTTCAAATACGACCGCCGCGACCTGCAGCGGGCGGCCCTGGACGAGCGGGAACGCCTGCGGGCCCTGTTCGAGAGCGCCAAGCCTGAGGACGAGGAGTCCGAGGAGGGGGCCGAGGAACCTGGCGACGAGGCCAAGGGCGAAGGTGCCAAGCGCAAGCGCCGCCGGCGGCGGCGCAAGGGCGGAGCGGAGCGGAATGGCGAGGGCACGGCCCCGGCCGAACCCCGTGAGGACCGATCGGAATCCACCCCCCAGCCCGAACCTCCGAAGGTCACGGCGGATCTGGTGGCCAGCCTGCTGACTCCCAGCCCCCGTCCGCGGATCGGCGCCGCAGCTCCGGTCCTGGCCGCGCCCGAAGCGCCCGCGGACTCGGCCAAGCCCAAGCGCACCCCTCGCGCGAAGGTGACTTCGGCGCCCGAACCCGTCGCGGTTCCCGCTCCCGAGCCGGCCGTGACGGCGGAAGGTCCTGCGAAGAAGAAGGCCGCACCCAAGGCCAAGGTCCCCAAGGCGCCCGCCAAGAAGGCCGACAAGGCCGAGACGGCGGAAGAAGCGCCCAAGCCCAAGACGACCCGGGCCAAGAAGGCTAAGGCCGAGTAACCGGCCGTGTCCCTCTACTGGCTGGCCCCTCTCGCCTCCCTCGCCACCCTCCTGGGTGGCTGGGGCGTGGTGCGGTTCCTCCAGGGGCGCGCCCAGTTCATGCGCCTTCTTTCAGGTGTGGCGGCGGGCTACCTGCTTTCCGTCACGGTGGTCCGCATCATCCCTGAGTGTCTGGAAGCCAAGGGCGGGGAGTCCAATGCCCTGTGGGTCCTGGCGGGCTATCTGCTCGTCCATGTGATGGAGCACGGCATCACGCTCCACTTCCACTACGGCGAGGAAACCCACAAGGATGGGTCGCCCCTCAGCGGGGTGCTTGCCCTGATCGGGTTGTCCCTGCACAGCCTCATGGACGGCGTGGCCATTGCGGCGGCCCTGGCCACCCACAGCAACCTCGGCCCGCTGGTGGTGCTCGGCATCCTGTTCCACCGCATCCCCGAAGGCGGCACCATCGCCTCGATCTTCCTGGTGCGTGGCTTCGGGAACCGGGGCGCCCTTCTCGCGGCGGGCACCTTGGCCCTGGCCGCCCTCGTGGGCTCGGCCGGCCAGTCCCTCCTGAACCTCCCCACGGGGCCGGTCCTGGGGCTCACGGCCGGGCTGGCGCTCTATGTGGCCAGCTCGGATCTGCTGCCGGAGGTGCAGAAGGTATCAGGGTTCCGGAGCACGGTGGCCCTGCTTTCCGGCGTGGGGATCTTCCTGCTCAGCGCGCGGCTGCTGCCGCACCATCACTGACCCCCTCATGACCATCCCCGGGAAGACCCGAGGTCTGCTGCTGGGGGCCCTGCCGTGCTTGCTGGCGGCGCAGGGCCCGCCCCTCATTCCGGTTCCCGCGCCGCTGGAGGCGCCCACCCTGGCGGAGCTGCTTCCCCTGAGGCCATTCCAGGTCGAGTCGGGCCCGGGCCTTTCCCGCGTGCCCTTCGACTGGCGCGGGGAGCGGGTCCGGGAACAGGGAGATGTCTGGATCCTCGAGCAGGGCGCCATCCAGGCCGAGGGCCTGCTGCTCCTGGCGGACCACATTGAGTACCGCATTTCCGAAGGACGCCTGGTGGCCCAGGGCCACATCCGCCTGGAGGGCCCCGGGCTGCGCCTGCGCAGCGAGCGACTGGAGATGGACTGGGAACGGCGGTCCGGCGAGGCCTGGGCGCTCCAGATGGACCTGCCGCCGACCTGGACCCTCCGCTCCTCCCATGTGGCCTTCACGACCCTGCGGACCTGGTCCTTCGATAGTGTGGAATTGAGTCCCTGTCCGGAGGAGCGGCCTGGCTGGAAGGCGCGGCTCTCGTCCCTGAAAGTGGATCTCGACGGCTTCGCGACCCTGTGGAATGCCCGGGTCCAGATGGGGCCCGTGCCCATCTTCTACCTGCCCTACGCCCTCTATCCGGCCCAGGCGGAACGGACCTCGGGCCTGCTGCCTCCGAAGCTGGGACTCTCGAGCGCCTTTGGATCCACCCTGGGGCTTTCGTACTACCAGGTGCTGGGAAGCTCAGCGGATGCCACCCTCGCGCCGGAATACTTCAGCAAGGAGGGCGTCCTCTGGGGCGGTGAGATGCGCTGGCGGCCGGACCTGACCCATCAGGGCAGCCTGTCCGGGCAGACGATCCACCAGCGCAGCCTCGACACCCATCGCTATCGCTACTCCCTGAACGAGGTCTGGCAGCGGGAAGACGGCTGGCAGCTGACCGCCGATGTGAACCAGGCCTCGGACAACCTGGTGGATGCGGACTTCGGCAAGGGCATCGGCTACCTGGGGGCCACCACCTTCGATTCGGCCCTCTACCTGGGGCGCAGCTTCACCTTCGGCAGCCTCAGCCTCTCGGCAGCGGAGCAGCGGAGCTTCTTCTTCACGACGGATCAGGGCGATCCCTTCTACAGCCCTGATTTTCCCGCCTCCCTCCGGCGGCAGACCCTGCCCCAGGGGGAGTTCCGGTTCTTCCCGGTGGCGCTGGGCGCGCAGCTCTACCTGGACGGCGGGGTGCGACTGGGGCGCTTCGCCTACCGCGTCGAAGGCAGCACCACCACGCCCGACCGGGCCTACGCCTGGGACCGCCAGGACACCAACACGCGCCTGCACGGGCGCCTGGGCCAGTGGGGTCCCTTCCGCGCCGACCTCGAGATCATGGGCCGCGCCACCCACTACAGCGCCTCGCTGAGCTCCCCGGTCTTCGATGCGGAGGGGGGAAGCAGCGACACGGCGGTGAATCCCGCCACCAGCCCCTTCCAGGTGGATGGCGCGGCGGCGACGCGGTTCCTGGCCTCGGGGCACCTCCGCCTCTCGGGCCCCCAGGTGGGCCGGAGCTTCAAGGACTTCTCGCTCTTCGGCTACAAGGGTGAATTGAAGCATGTGGCGGAACCCTATTTCGGCTTCACCGAAACCAGCCGGTACTCGGAGGCCGGCGCCCTGCCGCGCTTCGACACCGTGGACTCCTTTCCGGGCGTCAACGAGAGCGCCTCCGGCGAGCGGAGCATCGAACTGGGACTGAAACAGCACATCCTGGGCCGCCCGGGCTCGGGTTCAGGCTTCGCCGATCTTGCGCGTCTGCGGATCGCCACCCGCTATCACGCCTCGCCCATCATCCTCAGCGATGGCCGCTACAAGAAGGGCTGGTCCAGCGTGGACACGGACCTGGATGTGGAGCCCGACGAGCGCCTTCGAATCAGCCTCCGCCGGTCCTCGGACCTGGGTGCCGGAGGCTCCGACAATGCCCTGAGCCTGGATGTGAAGGCCCAGGATGGGAGCCGCTTCAACCTGGCCTACTTCTCCACGGGCATCAACCGCTTCCTGGTGCGGCAGAAGGGCCTGCAGGTGGGTGGCGTCCAGCGCTTCTGGGATGACCGCCTCCGCCTGGAGTTCAGCGCCAACTACGACTTCCACCAGAGCGGCTTCGCTTCCAGCCAGGTGGCCCTGGCCTATGTGGAACCCTGCGTGGCCTATGTGCTGAAGTTCACCCATGTGGCCGTGAACAAGGCCCTGGTCTCCGGGGGGCGGGAGGACCGCATCGATCTGACGCTGACCCTGAGGGGCCTGGGCGACCTCTTCAGCTTCCGGCGCTGAGGGCCCTCGGGGGACGGCCTCCGCCCTCCGCCACGACCACGCGGTTGCGGCCCAGGCGCTTGGCCTGGTACAGGGCCTTGTCCACCACCGCCAGCAGGTCGGTGGGATTCTGGCTGCCGGGGCCGCCCACCCCGAAGCTCATGGTGGGGAAGAGGGTCTGCCCGGTGGCCAGGGCGATGGGGTCCTCGTCGATGCGGCGGCGCAGCTTTTCAGCCACTTCCGCGCCGGCCTTGAGGCTGGTCTCGGTCAGCAGCACGGCGAATTCCTCACCGCCGATGCGGAAGGCGAGGTCGGACCGGCGGAGCGCGGACCGGATGCGGACGGCCAGCTGGCGAAGCACCTCGTCGCCGACGGGATGGCCGAAGCGGTCGTTGATGAGCTTGAAGTGGTCGACATCCCCGAGGAGCAGGACGAAGCCGCGGCGGTGGCGCTCCCACTGGCGGACGGCGTGTTCCAGGTTCTGGTCGAAGGCGCGGCGGTTGAGCAGCTCCGTGAGCGGGTCGGTCAGCACTTCGTTGCGGAGGGCCGCCGCCTCGATCTCCAGCATGCTGCGCCGCTCGCGGAGGTCGTGGATGGCGGATTCATACTCGCCTTGGATGCGCCGGGCATGCACCCACTCAATGGCGCGCTTGCAGGCGTGGAGAAGCCGGGGCGCAGACAGAGGCACCGGCACCCAGTCGGAGACGCCCGCGAGGAGGAACTTGCGCTGCATGGCCTCATCCTTCACCTGGCCCACGAGGATCGTGTAGGGCAGGCAGCCCTGATCGCGGAGATGCTCCAGCCGCGCCAGGGCGCCCGAGACCCCTCCCGTGAGCCCGAGCAGCAGCACCGGCGCCTTCAGGACCCGCTGGGCCTCGGCGGCATTGCGGGCCGGCGGCGAGTGGACCTCCATCAGAAAGTGGTGCAGGAGATCCCGGGCCTTCAACGCGAGCCCGGGGTGGAGGCCCAGGGCCAGCACGGGAACGCGCTCCGCCTCGCCGCGGGTCGCGGCTCCGGCGACCACTGGCCCGAGGTGGTTCAGGAGCTGCTGGATCGTGTGGCGGGACGGGATGAAGCCGTCCCCCCCCACCTCCCGGAGCGCCTCCTGGTCCTGCTCGGTGGGGGGGTGATCCACCACCACGAAGATGGGGAGGTTCCGGAAGAGGATCCGGGTCTCCCCGCGGAGGAGGCGGCAGAGCCGGTAGCCGTCCATAGGATCCCCGCCGGCATCCACCAGCAGGACATGGGCTTCGCTCCAGGCATCCTTCGCCAGGGCCTCCAGCGGGTCGCCGACATGGAGGATGCGGTGCCCCGCGCCTTCGAAGGCCATGCGAAGGCGCTCGACGAGATCGTCATGGCGGGAGATGACCAGCAGGTTCATGGGGGCCGTAGGCGGAAGCCCCCATGGTAGTGCAGTTCATTGACTGATTAGGGAAAAAAACGACGAGTGATGCGACGGTGAAGGGCGCAGGTCAGCTCGTAGGGGATGGTGCCCAGGGTCTGGGCCAGCCGCTCCAGCCCGTGGGGGGCGAAGGGGTCGGCGCTGTAGAGCACCATGGGATCCCCGGGGGCGATGGGCACATCCAGGGGCAGGGCCACGGTGAGGTAGTCCATGGAGATCCGGCCCACCACGGGGAAGGTTCGTCCCTGGAAACCCACCATGGCCCGGTTCCCGAGGTCCCGCCGGTAGCCGTCGGCATAGCCGCAGGCCAGCGTGGCGATCTGGAGGGGATGGGGGGCCACGAAGGTCCGGCCGTAACCCACGGTGGCACCCGCGGGCATGGCCTTCACCCGCGCCACCTCCGCCACCAGCTCCAGAGCGGGTTCCAGTCCCAGGGCGTGCCCCTCGGGAATCGTGGTGAGGCCGAACAGGGCCAAGCCCGGTCGCAGATGGGTGTCCTGGTCGAGCAGGCCGCGCAGGCACGCATCGCTGTTGCCATGGTGGCGCTGGCCTGGATGGATGCCCGCGTCCGCGAGCTGCGCCAGGCAGGCATCGAAGATCCGGCGCTGGCGCTGGGCGAAGCCCTGATCCGGGTCGTCCGCCGTGGCAAAGTGGCCCATGACGCCTTCGATCCAGGCGCCGAGCCGCCGCAGGTCGGGCAGGCAGTCCCCCAGCTCCGAAGGCAGCAGGCCGAACCGCCCCATGCCCGTATCCAGCTTCAGGTGGAGCCGGACCGGATGCTGGGGGAGGAGCCGCGCATAGTCGGCCAGATGCTCAGGTCCCACCACGGCGATGGTGAGGGCCTCGGCGCTGGCGGCGGGCAGGGCCTCGGGCCGGAGGCCGCCCAGCACGAGGATGGGGCACTCGATGCCGCCTTGGCGCAGTTCGAGCCCCTCCTCCAGGTTGGAGACGGCGAGGCCGTGGACGCCCGCCTCCTCCAGGGCCCGGCCCACGGGCACGGCCCCATGACCGTAGGCATTGGCCTTCACCACGCCCCAGATCTCCCGGCCCCCGGAGGCGGAGCGGATGCGATCCAAGTTGCGCGCGATGCGCCCCAGGTGCACCTCGGCCCGGAGGGATCGCCCCTCCGGGTGCGGCTTCAGGGGTTCGAGGTGCTGTTCATTCACGCCAGGGGGCCTTCACTCGGCCAAACCCTGCTCGACCAGCCAGCGTTCGGCGTCGATGGCGGCCATGCAGCCGCTGCCGGCGGCCGTGATGGCCTGACGGTAGACATGGTCCTGCACATCGCCGCAGGCGAAGACGCCGGGGATGGAGGTGCGGCTGGAGCCCTTCTCCACCTGGAGGTAGCCGGTCTCATCCATGGGCAGCTGCCCTGCGAAGAGGCCGGTGTTGGGCTGGTGCCCGATGGCCACAAAGAGCCCCTCCACCGGAAGCTCGGACTCGGCGCCGTTCACGGTGTCCTTGAGCTTCAGGGCGCGGATCTTCTCCACCTTCTCGCCCATGGGCGTCTCGTGGGTGGCCGTGACCACATCCAGCACGGTCTGGTTCCAGTGCGGCTGGATCTTCTCATTCTTGAGGGCGCGGTCCTGCATGGCCTTGGAGGCGCGGAGCTTGTCCCGGCGGTGGATGAGGTGGACCTTGGTGGCGAACTTGGTGAGGAAGGTGGCCTCCTCGATGGCCGTGTCGCCGCCGCCCACCACCGCGATCTCCTTCCCGCGGAAGAAAAAACCATCGCAGGTGGCGCAGGCGCTGACGCCGCCGCCGGAGCGGGAGAGCGCCTCGTCCTTGCCGATGCCCAGCCACTTGGCGGAGGCGCCCGTGGCGATGATCACGGCATCGGCCGTGTACTCGCCCTTGTCGGTGCTGAGCTTGAAGGGGCGGCTCTGGAGGTCAGCCTTGAGCACGGTTTCGGACTTGATGGTGGTGCCGAAGCGGAGGACCTGCTCCCGCATCTCGTCCATCAGGGCGGGACCGGCGATGCCCTGGCGGAAACCGGGGAAGTTTTCGACTTCGGTGGTGATGGTGAGCTGACCGCCGGGTTGGGCACCTTCGAACACCAGGGGGGCGAGGTTGGCCCGGGAGGCGTAGAGGGCGGCGGTGTAGCCGGCCGGGCCGGTTCCGACGACGACAACTTTATGGTGGCTCACAGGCTTCTCCTGGCAAGGAACGGGCACGCGTCCCAGCCTTCGAGTCTAGCGCGTCTGGACCGGCTAGCGCGCGAGGCCCCGCTCCCGGAGCAGGGCCTCCACGGCGGCCACATCACTGGGAACATCCACGCCCAGGCTCAGAAAGGGCGTTTCGGCCACGCCGATGGGGATGCCCGCAGCCAAAGCCCGAAGCTGCTCAAGCATCTCCAGCTGCTCAAGGGGGTGGGGGGGCAGGGCCGTGAAGGCCCGCAGGGCGTCGGGCCGGTAGGCATAGAGCCCCAAGTGCCGCTTGAAGTGGCGCAGCTGGTCCGGCTTCAGCCAGGGCCGGAAGTCCGCCTCGAAGATCGAGGAATGGCGCAGGTAGGGAATGGGGCTGCGGCTGAAGTAGAGGGCCCGCTGGCGGTCGTCCACCACCACCTTCACCGCATTGGGGTTGAACAGGTCATTCGCGTGGGCGAAGGGGCAGGCGGCGGTGCCCATGGGCAGGTCCGGCTGGGCGCGCATGAGGGCCACCAACGCAGCGACAGTGTCGGGGTGCATGGCGGGCTCGTCGCCCTGGATGTTCAGCACGCAATCAAAGGATTCGCCGAGGATTGCCAGGGCCGCCGCGGTGCGATCCGTGCCGGAGGGCAGGGCGGCGTCCGTCATCACGGCCTCTCCCCCGAAAGCGTCCACGGCCGCCGCGATGCGGTCGTCATCCGTGGCCACCACCACCCGATCCACCCCGGCGGCCCGCTGGGCGGCCTCGAAGACCCACTGGATCATCGGCTTCCCCGCGATGGGGGCCAGGGGCTTGCCGGGAAACCGGGAGGCCTGGAAGCGGGACGGGAGGACGGCGAGGGTGCGCATCCCGACAGTATCGGATGGTCGCGGACCGGGATCACCCGAAGATCGGGGCAGGCGGGTCGGGCCATCCCGACCAGATTCCAGATTCGGCGGCCCGGTGCCGAATCGGGGTGTCAGGAGTTGCGTTTGGATCCATCCTTCGACGATGTCTGGGCAGAGTGGGAGGACCTGTTCGCGCAGGCCCGGAAGACCCTCGGTACGCTGAAGACGCCTCAGCCGCCGCATGTGGTGCAGACCTCGGTGAATGCCCTGTTCCGGACGACCCACACGCTCAAAGGCATGGCCGGGATGCTGGGTTTCCCCAGCTTCAGCCGGGCCGCTCACCGCATGGAGGACATTTTCGACCTGATGCGCAAGGGGCGCCTGCGATCGACGGATTCCCTGATCGAGACACTCGAATCGGGCATTCAGGCCCTGGAGTCCGGCTTGGCCGGGCTCCGGCGCGGGCGGCCGGAGCCTGAGGACTACCTGCGCGGGCTTCGGCGGCAGCTGGGTGAACTGGAGGCCCTGGCGCGCCCCTCGGAGGGCGGAACCCAGGATCTGACCTCCCTGCTGGACCTGCCGCCCGAGGTTCTGAAAGGCCTCTCCGACTACGAGCGCACCCGGGTGACGGCCGTGCTGCTGGCCGGCACGCCGATCCACGGCCTCGCCGTCTGCCTGGACTTCGCCACCTTCGACGAGCGCCTGCGGGCGCTGAGCGAGGCGGCGGCGGCCAGCGGCGAGCTCATTTCCACGCTGCCCTGGGAGGTGCCGGAAGGAAGGGAGGGGTTGGCCTTCCTGCTGCTGGTCGCTGCGCCCTCCGTCGAGGACCAGGCCCTGGGCATCCCGGCCGAGGAGTTCATCGGCACGCGCCGGCTGGCCGATCCCGAGCGGGTGCCGGCCAGCGTCCGGGCTGCCGCAGCCGCCCCGGCCCCGGAACCTCCGCCCCCCGAGTCGGGGCCGGAGCCAGCGCCCGCTTCAGCTCCGATCCCGGACATGGAGGTGCTGAGGCTCCCGGCGCAGCGGGTGGAGGCCCTGGAGGCCCGCCTCATGGAGGTGGCGCAGCTGCGGGACTCCGTCAGCCAGATCATGCGTCAGGGCAGCGGCGCGGGCCAGGAGCGTCCCCTGGGGATCATGGGGGAGATGGAGGCCGGGCTCCTGGAGGTCCAGAAATCCCTGCTCCAGATGCGCATGGTGAAGGTGGAGAGCCTCTTCTCCCGCATCGAACCCATGGTGAAGACCCTCAGCCGGGATACGGGCAAGCCCGTCCGTCTGGCCTTCTATGGCGGGGACCTCGAGCTGGAGCGGAACCTGCTCGGACGCCTCACGGAACCCTTCCTGCACCTGATCCGCAATTCCCTTGACCACGGCCTGGAGACCCCTTCGGAGCGGGCGGCCCAGGGCAAGAGCGAGAGCGGGTCCCTGAGGATCTCGGCCTCCCAGCGGGGGCGGAACCTGCGCTTCGACCTCCGGGACGACGGGCGCGGCTTCGACCTGGCCCGCATCGAGGCCCGTGGCATCGCCATGGGGCTGCTCAAGGAGGGGCAGGTCCACACGCCTGAACGCCTGCACCGCCTGACCCTCGAGCCCGGGTTCTCCACCCAGGAACAGGCCTCGGAGATCTCGGGCCGCGGCGTCGGGATGGATGTGGTCCGGGCTGAGATCGAGGGCCTGGGCGGGGAGATCCAGATCTCCAGCGAGCCCCGGCGCGGCAGCCTGGTCCGCCTGACCCTCCCGCTGTCCCGTGCCGTGATCAGCTGCCTCAAGGTCCGCAGCGGCGGGCAGACTTTCGGGATCCCGCTGGGCAGCGTGGTCCGCGTCCAGGCCAGTGCGGTCCCCCTCCACGGCGGCGACCGGGTGGAGGTGCTGGGCATGAAGCTGCCGATGGAATCCCTCCAGGCCTGCCTGGCCCAGCCCGAGCCCCCGGGGGGCCAGCGCCTCGTGGTGGTGCTCCGCCAGCAGGGCGCCTCCTCTGCCAACGGCGTGGAGATCGCCCTGGGGGTGGACGAAGTGGCTGGGCGCACGGAGCTCCTGCTGCGCAGCCTGCCGGAACTGGCCCATGCCCAGGGGATCATGGGCGGCAGCCTCCAGGGCGAGGGCATCTTGTGGGTGCTGGACCCGGAGGCCGTCATGGGCCTGGCCATGGATTCCCTCATGCGACGGGTGGCCCGTGTCTGAGCACTCCTCCCTTCTCCATGTCCGGGCCGCGGGCCGGGACATGCTGCTCTCCGTCGCCGACCTCTGGGAGGTGGTGGCCCCGGCACCCGTGACCCGGCTCCCCGGTGGCCCCCCGGGCATCCAGGGCGTGGTGATCCACCAGGGCGAATTCCTGCCCGTGCTGGCCTGGAAGCACCTTCCGGACTGCGCCCAGGCCAGCGGAGACATCACGGCGGTGGCCGTCTTCCGGCGGAGGCTGGGGGTGCCCCTGGAGCGCCTGTTCGGAACGCTGGATCCCCCGGGGGAGGGCTGGCGCTCCTCGTCCGAGGAGGATCCCTGCAGCGCCTTCACCGCCGGCGTGTGCAACCTGGAGGGACGCGATCTGCCCTTGCTGGATGTGGACCGCCTACTGGCGCTGCTGCACCGCCTCCGCGCTGAGCGCTGACGAGCGGGACCGTCCGTGCGATGATGGCAGTTTCGTCATCGGAGGCTCCTTTGAACCGTCGCCTTGCCGCCCCCGTTGGAATCACTGCTACTGGGCAATGTTTTCCCCCAAGGGTGGTCACCAACGACGATCTCTCCAAGATCATGGAGACCAATGACGAGTGGATCCGGACCCGCACCGGCATCCGGGAGCGCCGCTGGGTCGAGCCTGGCACCGGCGCCTCGCAGCTGGGGGCCCCGGCCCTTCAGATGGCCTTGGACAACCGCGGCATCAAGGCCTCGGAACTGGACCTGATCCTCGTCACCACCGTGACCCCCGACACCCTGTTCCCGGCCACGGCCTGCCGCATCCAGGACATGGTGGGCGCGACCAATGCCTTCGGCTTTGACCTGAATGCCGCCTGCTCGGGCTTCCTCTATGCCCTCACCACCGCCTCCAGCCTTGTGGCTGCGGGCGGCGTCCGCCGGGTGGGCGTGGTGGGCGTGGACATCATGTCCACCATCATCAACCTGGAGGACCGGGCCACCTCGGTGCTGTTCGGTGATGGCGCGGGTGCCGTCATCGTCGAGCGGGTAGAGGAGGGGCTGGGCATCCTCGACTTCGAGCACAAGGTGGACGGCTCGGGCGGCTGCTTCCTCTACATGCCCGCCGGCGGCTCACTGAAGCCCGCCTCGGCCGAGACCGTGGCTGCGAAGGAGCACTACATCCACCAGGCCGGGAGCGAGGTCTTCAAGAACGCCGTGCGCGAGATGGCCGACAACAGCAGGCTGCTGATGGACCGGAACGGCTTCCGCGGCGACGAGCTCAAGCTCTTCGTCCCGCACCAGGCCAACATCCGCATCATGGATGCCGCCGCCAAGCGGCTGGAGCTGGATCCCTCCCGGATGATGGTGAACATCGACCGCTACGCCAACACCACCACGGCCACCATTCCCACGGCCCTCCACCAGGCCGTGGAGGCCAAGCGCGTGGAGAAGGGCGATCTGGTGGTGCTGTCCGCCTTCGGCGCCGGCTTCACCTGGGGCTCGACGCTGCTGCGCTGGGCCTACTGATTCGGCGCCCGACGCCGTGCGGATCATCGCCGGAACCCTGAAGGGGCGGCGCCTGACGGCTCCCCCCCCCGGCGACCTGCGCGTGCGGCCCACCTCGGACCGGGCGCGGGAGGCGCTGTTCTCGATCCTCCAGCGGTGGCCGTTCGGGCCCTTCCTGGATCTCTGTGCGGGGACCGGGGCCGTGGGCTTGGAGGCCCATTCCCGGGGCTACGCGCCGGTCACCTGCGTGGAAGCCGCCGATCCGGGCTGGTCCTGCCTGCTCCGCAATGCCGAAGGTACCGGCGTCAAGCCCTTGAGGACGGACCTTCAGCGCCTTCCAGAGGGCGCTTACACCGGGCAGGCCGTGATTTTCCTGGATCCACCCTACGATCAGGCCGCGGCCCTCTGGGGCCGGATGGCCGGCCGGTTGAGGGGCTGGATGGCCCCGGACGGGGTCCTGGTCTTCGAAACGGACCGGCAGACCATGTTGGAATTACAGACAGGGTGGGCTCTGGCCGAAACACGCGAGTATGGTACGGCACGATTCCATCTCTGGACCCCGGCCTGAGCTCAGGACGGAGACCCCCGTTCAGCTCAGTGCTTCTGTGCGCGCGCTGGTCATCACCCGACTGCGTCTGGCCACGGGGATCATCTGGTTCCTCGGGTTCACCATCGGGCTGTTGTTCCTCTTCGCCTCGCTCCCGGACTTCCGGTTTTCCCTCCTGGGCGGAGCCGCGGCCCTGGGGCTGATGGCCCTGGCCATCGGGGGGTCCTATCTCCAGATCGAGCACCTCCGGCGGTCCCTTGCCGACGGGCCCCTCAGCCCCGAGCTCTACCGCCCGCTGACCCGGTTTCCCCAGACCTCGTCCCTGCTGTTCTTCTACCTCGCGGCCTGCATCAGCGTGGGCGCCTACCTGTGGGTGAAGCTCTACCTCGGGCAAAGTATCTGGGTCAGCTTCCTCATCATGGTGATGTTCGTGGTCATGGCCGCCCTGGCGGCCATCAGCCAGTATTTCCTCGCCAAGCAGAACCTGATGAAGGTCTATCAGCTGCTGGCGCGGGAGCCCGGGTTCAACGAGTCGCTGGCGCGGTTCTCCACCAGCCTGCGGGCCAAGTTCGGCTTCGGCATCATGGCGATGACCGGTGGGGTGGTCCTCCTGTCCATCCTGGTATCCGGCCTCACCCTCCAGTCATCCATCCGTACCAAAGTCACCAGTTACGCAAAAAACGAATTGATGAACCTGGCCGATTCCGTGGCTTTCGTCCAGGAGATGAACACCACCCCCGAGGACCTCCAGGCCTTCCTGGGAACGCTGAAACTGGGAGCGGGTGGAGGTGTGTCCCTGCGGCTGCCAGCCAGCCGGGGTGGGGCCGTGCTCGGTTCCCGCACCCGCATCGCGGGCGCCGGCGACATTCTGGTGGTCCAACCCCTGCCGGATGGATCGGAGCTGAGGGCGGTGATTCCCGAGGCCGAGTATGCCGACGCGGTCTGGAAGGCCCTGCGACCCAACCTTGCCATCCTCGTCCTGTCCTCCATCTTCTTGATCTACTTCATCCAGCTGATCCTGCGTGATGTCCAGCAGCCGCTGCTGCTGCTGAGCCGCAATGCCCGCCAGGTGGGCGAAGGCCACATTGACAGCCTGGAGGCGGTGTACAGCGACGATGAGGTGGCAGCCCTCAGCCAGGGTTTCGGCCGCATGGTCGGCAGCCTCCGGGGCATGGTGGTGCAGATCCGCTCGGCGAGCCGGGATCTGGCCAAGGCCTCCAGCGCGATCCGGGAATCCGCCGACGGGGTCCGGCAATCCAGCCACGGCCAGCGTGAGCTCATCGAGTCCTTCCATCAGGAGATCAACGAGCTGACGGACACCTCCATCAGCATCAGCGCCAGCTCGATGGAACTCAGCCTCGCCTCCGAAAGCACCAACGCCACCATCGTGGAGATGGCCGCCAGCGTACAGCAGATCAACCAGAGCATGGACGAACTGCTGATGGTGGTGGAGGGCATCACCTCGGCCATCCGCGACTTCGACAGCGCCATCAAGAATGTGGGCAAGAATGTGGACCACCTCGCGGGCCACGCCATCCACACCAAGGAATTCGCCGAAAACCTGGAACAGAGCACCTCCGCCATCGACGACAGCGTGAAGATCGCCCAGCGCTACACCAAGAAGGTGATCCACAACGCCGCCCGCGGCATGGAGCTGGTGGGACGGAACCGGGAGAAGATCCAGGTCATCGAGCGGGTCGTCCAGGACTTCCACGGCACCACGCGGACCCTGCTCCAACTCGGGGCCGACATCGCCAAGATCCTCGACTACATCGGGGACCACGCGCAGCAGACCAACCTGTTGGCGCTCAACGCGGCCATCATCGCCTCCCAGGGAGACGCGGGCGGGGACGGGCAGGCCAAGGGCTTCTCGGTGGTGGCGGACGAGATCAAGCAGCTGGCCGAGCAGACGGGCCGCTCCACCCAGGAGATCCAGCAGATCATCGGCACCCTCCAGGCCGAGATCCGGAAGGCCTACCAGCAGGTGGAGCTTGGCCTCGACGCCGTCCGGGACGGGGCTGAGTCCGTGGGGCAGAGCGAGGAGGCCCTGCAGGCCATCCTGGAGTCCATCAGCGAGACCGACAGCGTGGTGGAGAGCATCCTCAACGAGACCCTCCAGCAGGCGGGCCAGGCCTCGCTCATCCACGAGGCCAACCGCAACATCCACAACCAGGTGGAGACCATCCGCTCGGTCATCGCCGAACAGCAGCAGACCAGCAACTACATCCTCTCCCTGGCCATGAATGTCCAGCAGGCCACCAGCGTGGTGCGCGACTCCACCAAGGAGCAGAGCACCGGCAGCGACGAGATCGCCCGGGCCACGGAGCAGGTCCGCGCCCTGGCCAGCAGCCTCCACGAGATCCTGGCGCGGCAGGAGGACCATGTCCTGTCGCTGAAGGAGACCATGAACCGCGTGCTGGGCAAGGCCGTGGAGAGCGAGCGCGCCATCGAGGCTTCCAGCGGAGCGGTGGAGCAGCTGGGTGTGCAGGTCCACATGCTCAACCGGGAAGTGAACATCTTCAAGTTATAGCGGGGTGGAGCCAGGCTGCCGGGCTGCTAGGCTGGAGCCGATCCCGGACGCCCCTTCATGTACCGTCTTTCCATCAAGACCAAGCTGAGCGCAGTCATCAGCACCCTGGTCCTCTCGTTCATCGCCTTCAACCTGCTGTACTACCCGCGCTGGGTGGAACGGCAGATCCGCACCCAGGCCGAACTGAGCGCCCGCCAGGTGGCCGAGACCGCCAGCTATGCCTTGAGCCCGGCGGTGAGCACCGGCAACACCCGGGACATCGCCAGGGTGCTCCAGGGTGTCCAGAACATCCCCTCCTTCCGGTTCAGCGCCGTCTATGGGGCCGGGGGAGAGGCCCTGGACAGCACGCCCACGACGCCGGACTGGGTCATGGGGCAGATGCTCAAGGATGGCGTGTCCCAGACCTACACCCACGGCGAGAGCAACATGCTGGTGGTCGTGGCGCCGGTCTTCTACGAGGAGCCGCGGGCCGACCAGGTCGGCAGCCTGGTCATCGGCTTCACCACCGAAGGGACCCAGCGCGCCGTGCGGGAGAATATCCGGGCCAGCCTCGCGGTGGGCCTGGTGACGCTGGTGGTGGGCATCGGCGTTGCCGTCTTCCTGTCGAACCGCTACCTCCGCCCCGTGATCCAGCTGACGGACGCCGCCCAGAAGGTGGCCCAGGGTAATTTCGAGACCGTTTCGGTGAAGGTCTCCACCCGGGACGAAATCCAGGACCTGAGCCAATCCTTCGAGGTGATGACCGACAAGCTCCGGGTCTCCCGGGACGAGATCGAGCGGCAGAACCGGCTGCTGGAATACCGGGTCCAGGAGCGCACGCGGCAGCTCATGGAGACCATCTGGGAGCTGGAGGAGATCCGGGCCAACCTCGAGCGCCTGGTCCAGGAACGCACGCGCGGCCTGGAGCAGAGCCAAGAGGAGCTCCGCGCCTGGGCCAGCACGCTGGAGGAGAAGGTCCAGGAGAAGACCCAGGAATTGCGGGAGCTGAACGACAGCCTGCTGACCAGCTATCAGCGGCTGAAGGAAGTCGATCGGCTGAAGGACGAGTTCCTGGCGAACATGAGCCATGAGCTCCGAACCCCGCTGAATTCCATCATCGGATTCTCGGGGATGCTGATGCAGGATCCGGAGGGCCGCCTGAGCCGGGAAGGGAAGGAAGATCTCCAGATCATCTACCAGAACGGCCGGTCGCTTCTGGGGCTCATCGATTCCATCCTCGACCTTTCAAAGATAGAGGCGGGCAAGATGGAGCTGGAACTGGAGGAGGTGGATCCCTTGCTGCTGCTGGACGAAGTGAAGGCCATGGCGGCGGGCCTCATCCAGGAGCGCCCCATCAGCCTCGTTTACCAGCGACCACAGGGCACCGCCTGCGTCATGGGCGACCGGAACCGCCTCCGGCAGGTCTTCACGAACCTCGTGGGCAACGCCATCAAGTTCACGGAAGCCGGGTCGGTGCGCATTTCCGCGGTTCTCGGCGCCGGGTCGCTCCAGATCAGCATCGAGGATACGGGCATCGGCATGTCCGCCGCGGAACTGGAGCGTCTCTTCAAGCCCTTCCAGCAGGTGGATGGCAGCATCACGCGGCGCTTCGGCGGCACGGGCCTGGGGCTGGCCATCAGCCAGCGGTTCATGGGGCTCATGAACGGTCAGATCCGCGTGACCAGCCGCAAGGGTGAGGGCAGCACCTTCGTCGTGGAAATGCCGCTGTGCGGAGGGGCCTCCGCATGACCGCCCCGCCGCTCCAGATCCTCTGCATCGAGGACAACGCCATGAACTGGCGGCTGGTGCAGCGGTTGCTCTCCCAGGCCGGGTACGACATGCACTGGGCCGAGGACGGCCTCAAGGGCTTTGAGGCGGCCTCCCGGCTTAAGCCCGCCCTGATCCTGCTGGACATCAACCTGCCCGGGTTGTCGGGCTTCGAGGTCGCCACCAAGCTGCGGCAGAACGCCGATCTGAAGGACACGGTCATCGTCGCGCTCACGGCCAAGACCATGCGGAGCGACCGCGAGACCGCGCTGGTGACGGGGTGCGACGGGTTCATCTCCAAGCCCATCGATCCCTTCCTCTTTGTGGGGCAGGTGGAGTCCTACCTCGGCGGCCAGCGGGATCGCCTGGAGCAGGGGCGGGAAGGCGAGGCCCTCCGGCAGTTCAGCCAGAAGGTCGTCGCGCATCTGGAGGCCCAGCTGCGGGAAGCCCAGGAGGGCAACCAGAAGCTCCTGGAGGCGCAGGGCGCCCTGGAGCAGCGCAGCAATCACCTGTCCAGGCTGCTGTCCCTCAGCAAGGAGATCATCCCCGTGCGGGACGCGGGCGAGATCCTGGCCCGGGTCCTGGGCCAGTTCCGCGAGGAGCTGCAGCTCGACCGCCTGAGCGCCTACCGGCTCCACCCGAGCGGCGCCTATTTCCAGGGGTTGGTCTGGGGGCCCACCGGGTTCCAGGAAACGGCGGTGCTGCCCCTGGATCACCCGCTCGCGGCCAAGGCCGAGGCCCTTGCTTCGGGAGGCGTCCTCATCGATGCGGATCTCCGCCAGACCGCGGCCTGGGAACAGGGCATCGAGCTGCAATTGTGGAATCCCCGGGCCCAGGCCTTCCTGCTCCCCCTCCGCAGTCGTTCCGGAGAAGACCGCCTCTGGGGATTTCTCGCCGCGGATCGCGCTGACCACCCTTATCAACCCTTCGAAGCCGAGCTGGCCGCCCTGTATGCCGGTACGCTGCAGGTGAGCCTGGAGAACGCCGAGCTGATCGCCCATCTCGATGAGACCAGCCAGGCCCTGGGCACCAGTTACGAGGGCCTGGAGTCCGCCTACGAGGCCCTGAAGGAGGCCCAGCGGGCCCTGGGCGCCCAGGACCGGAAAGCCACCCTGGGAGGGCTCTTCCTGCAGATGGCCCAGCGCCTCCAGGTTCCGGTCCAGACCCTGAAGACGGAGAGCCAGGCCCTGTCCCTTTCCATCGACCAGGAAGGGGCGCTGCCCCCTCTCGAAGCCCGGCAGGCCTGCCACCGGGCCATGGAACAGATCCATCGGGCCACCGCACAGGTGGACAGCCTGGTCAGGGCCCTCCTCCGCCGAGCAGGTCAGGGGGAGGCCAGCGCCCCCGAATGGATCCATCTGCACGACCTGTTGAACCAGGAGCTCGAGTTCCTCCAGGCTGACGGGACGCTCTCAGAAGGCCTTCCCCTGGAGCTCAACCTGCAGGCGCCCCGGGATCTCATCTATGGCGTCTACACAGATTTCTCGGAGATCCTGGGGCACCTTCTGGCGCATGCCCGCCAGGGCGAACCCGGTCGGATCCAGATCCGCTCCTGGGGAGGGAACCGCCACTTCCGGCTGGAACTCGAGGACGAAGGCGGGGCCATCTCCCAGGAACGCATCGACCATGCCTTCGAGCCCTTCTCACAGCTACGACCCGCGGAACCCGGCCCGGCCCGGCAACCGGGAACCGAGCTGCCCCATTGCGCGCAGCTGCTGAATGCCTATGGGGGCACCGCTCACTTGGCGGCCACCGAGCGGGGAACCGTCGTGAGGATCAGCCTTCCGATGGAGTGAGGCCGCTAACGGGTGACGACCTTCTCGATGCGCTTCTCGAAGGCCGTACCCAGCACCAGCCGGTGGACGAAGATGCCCGGCGTGTGGATCGCATCGGGATCCAGCGCGCCGACCTCGACGATCTCCTCCACCTCGGCGATGCAGACCTTCCCGCAGGTCGCCGCCATGGGGTTGAAGTTCCGGGCGGTTTTGCGGAAGACCAGGTTGCCGAGGCGGTCGGCCTTCCAGGCCTTCACCAGGGCGAAGTCGGCGAAGATCCCGGATTCCAGGACGCACTCCCGGCCCCGGAACAGGCGGGTTTCCTTCCCCTCGGCCACCTTCGTGCCGGCACCGGTGGGGGTGAAGAAGGCCGGGATGCCTGCGCCGCCCGCCCGCATGCGCTCGGCCAGCGTTCCCTGGGGCACCAGCTCGACCTCCAGCTCGCCTTGGAGGAACTGCCGCTCGAACTCGGCGTTCTCGCCCACATAGCTGCTGACCATCTTCCGGATCTGCCGGTTCTTCAGGAGGAGGCCGAGCCCAAAGTCATCCACTCCGGCATTGTTGGAATAGCAGGTGAGATCCTTCACACCGGTCCGGACCAGCGCGGCGATGAGGTGCTCGGGGATCCCGCAGAGGCCGAATCCGCCCACCGCGAGGTGGGCTCCGTCCGGGATGTCCTGCACGGCTTCCAGGGCACTGCTGACGCGCTTGTCGATCATGACGGGGAACCTCGGAATGTCCCTTCAGTGTGCCATCTCTGGCATCCTGCTCCAGTTCCTGTTTGAACCGGAAGGGGGTCGATCATGAGGAGGAGGTTCCTGGCCGTCCTGGGAGCGCTGAGCCTTGGCGCTCAGGCCCCGGCACCACCCCCGGAGGCCCTGCACGACGCCCGGGAGACCCATCTCCGGGGCGTGAAAAAGCTCACGGACACCGGCTCCAACGCCGAGGCCTACTGGTCGAACGACGGCCGGAAGATCATCTTCCAGAGCACCCGGGACGGCCACCCCTGCGACCAGCTCTACACCATGAACGCCGACGGCACCGACCAGAAGCGGGTCAGCTCGGGCAAGGGCAGGGTCACCTGCGGCTGGTTCCTGCCCGGGGATCGGAAGATCATCTACGCCAGCACCCACGGGGCCGGCCCGGAGTGCCCCGAGGGGCCGCCCTTCACGCCGGGCAAGTACCAGTGGCCCGTGTTCCAGGGCTATGACCTCTACATCGCCGGCGCCGACGGTCGCGATGCGAAGCCGTTCCTGCCCGCTCCCGGCTACGATGCCGAGGCCACCGCGGCGCCCAACGGCAAGTGGATCGTCTTCACGAGCGAGCGCGGCGGCGATGTGGACCTCTGGCGGGTGGACACCGATGGGAAGCATCTGCTGCGCCTGACCGACGGCGTGGGCTACGATGGCGGCGGCGTGTTCAGCCCGGATTCGAAGCTCATCGCCTGGCGCACCAATTACCCGAAGGGCGAAGCCGCCACGGTGAAGTACCAGGAACTGCTCAAGCGCCACCTCGTCGAGCCCATGGAGATGGACATCTGGGTGATGAACGCCGACGGCAGCGCCAAGCGGCAGGTCACGAAACTGCCGGGGGCGGCCTTCGCGCCCATCTTCACGCCGGATGGCAAGGGCCTCGTCTTCGCCACCAACCACCATGACAACCAGGGCAAGGGGCGTGGGTTCGACCTCTTCTGCATCAACCTGGACGGGACGGGCCTGGAGCGCCTCACCTGGACCGGCGTGTTCAACTCCTTCCCCCACTTCAGTTCCGATGGCCGCAAGCTGCTCTGGGTGAGCGGCCGGGCCCCCCGGGGCCCGCGCCAGTTCGATGTGTGCGTGGCAGAGTGGCTCCCGTGAACGCCAAACCCGCGATCTTTCTCGATCGGGACGGCACCCTCAACGAGGAGGTCGATTACCTGTCCGACCCCGAGCAGCTGGTGATGATTCCCGGTGCCGCGGCCGCCGTGGCCCGGCTCAATGCCCGGGGAATCCCTGTCGTGGTGGTGACCAACCAGAGCGGCATCGGCCGCGGCAGGTACGGATGGGATGATTTCGCCGCGGTCATGAGCCGGATGGGTACGCTGCTGGCCCAGGAGAACGGCCGCATCGATGCGGTCTACGCCTCGCCCCATCACGAGCAGGGGCAGGGGGCCTACGCCGTGGCGGACCATCCGGAGCGCAAACCCAACCCGGGGATGCTGGTGAGGGCCGCCGAGGAGCTGGGCCTCGATCTGGCGCGCTCGTGGATGGTGGGCGACAAGGGCATCGATCTGGAGGCGGGCCGCCGGGCGGGTTGTCGCGTGGCGCTCGTCCGGACGGGCTATGGCGCCCAGGTGGATGGTTCTGCGGCGGATCTGGTGGCACCGGATCTTGCGGGAGCCGTGGACCGCATCTTGGCCCAATGGCCATGATCCTGGTCGAGAAGACCGGCCTGGTGCCCGGCACGCTGATCCAGCGGTACAAGCGCTTCCTGGCAGATGTGCGACTGGACGATGGCAGTCTCGTGACCGCTCACACCACCAACACGGGGTCTATGAAGACCTGCTGGGAGCCCGGTGATCGGGTGTTGCTGGAGCCGGCCGCCAATCCGGACCGCAAGCTGAAGTTCACCTGGTTGACGGTGGAACGCCCCGGGGGCTGGGTGGGCGTGGAGACGGGCATGCCCAACCGCGTGGTGGCCGCGGCCGCCCGGAAGGATGTCCTGCCTGGTCTGTCCGGTCTGCACGGCGTCCGCACGGAGGTTCGATACGGGGCCGAGAACAGTCGCATCGATGTGCTGGCCCTGGATGGCGAGGGGCGCCAGGTGTTCATCGAAGTGAAGAACACCACCCTGAAGGCGGGCGACTGGGCCCTGTTTCCCGACGCGGTGACGGAGCGCGGAACCAAGCACCTGCGGGAGCTCCAGGCCATGGTGCGCGAAGGTCACCGGGCCGCCATCGCCCTGTTCGTGCACCGCACGGATGTGGATCGCTTCGATGCGGCGAGGGAGATCGACCCGGTCTACGCCACGGAGCTGG
This sequence comes from Geothrix sp., assembly GCF_020622065.1. Classification (NCBI taxonomy): domain Bacteria; kingdom Pseudomonadati; phylum Acidobacteriota; class Holophagae; order Holophagales; family Holophagaceae; genus Geothrix; species Geothrix sp. Next base: position 1,390,729 of record NZ_JAHRYQ010000001.1, read on the forward strand.
ACCGGGCCGCCGAAACCGGTGTGATGGTCCTCCCGCTGGCTGTGCGTCTTGTCACAAGGCGGGAGGCGGATGGTCTCTGGAGCCTTGGGTGGGAAGTGCCGGGCCTTCTGCCCTGGGTTCGGCGTGGCTAGACTGGGGTTTTCCTCCTCAGGAGTCCCGCATGTCCGCCACTGTGTCTGAGCTCATGAAGACCCCCCTGAATGCCGCGCATCGGGCCTTGAACGCCAAGATGGTGGATTTCGGTGGCTGGGACATGCCGGTGCAGTACCCCGCCGGGATCCTCGCCGAACACGAGGCCGTGCGGACCAAGGCTGGCCTCTTCGATGTGAGCCACATGGGCGAGATCCGCGTGAAGGGTCCCGGCGCCCTGGCACTGGTGGAGCATCTGACACCCAACGCGGTGTCGAAGCTGGTCATCGGCCAGGTCCACTACACGGCCTTCCTCTATGAAAACGGCACCTTCGTGGACGACCTGCTGGTCTACCGCGAGGGCGAGGAGGAGTTCCTGCTGGTGGTGAACGCCGGCAACTCGGACAAGGACTTCGCCTGGGTGCAGAAGCACGCCGGCGCCTACGACTGCACGGTGGTGAACGAAAGCCCCGTCACGGGCCAGATTGCCCTCCAGGGGCCCCTGTCGGTGAGCATCCTCCAGCCCCTCACCAAGACCCCGCTCGATCCCATCGGCTACTACTTCTTCACCCATGGCGAAGTCGCCGGGGTCAAGTGCATCATCAGCCGGACGGGTTACACGGGTGAGGATGGCTTCGAGCTCTACTGTGCCGCGGGCGACACTGAGCGCCTCTGGAACGCCGTGATGGCGGCCGGAACGCCCCTGGGTCTGCTGCCCGCGGGCCTGGGCTGCCGCAACACGCTGCGGCTCGAGTGCAAGATGGCCCTCTACGGACATGAGATCGACGACAGCATCCACGCGCTGGAAGCCGGGCTGGGCTGGATCGTGAAGCTCGACAAGGGTGACTTCATCGGCCGCGACGCCCTGCTGGCCGCCAAGGCAGCGCCTGCGCCCCGCAAACTCGTGGGCTTCAAGACCCTGGAGAAGCGCGACATCGCCCGCGACCACATGCCCGTGGTGCAGGGGGGGAAGCAGATCGGCTTCGTCACCAGCGCTGCGCCTTCGCCCACCTGTGGCATCAACCTGGGCCTGGCCTATGTCCCCACGGACCTGGCCAAGACCGGTAACCGCATCGAGATCGAGATCCGCGGCCGCGCCGTGCCCGCCGAGATCATCCCCACGCCGTTCTACAAGCGGACGAAGTAGATTTCGTTTCACCCGCACATCCCACACTCCATGGAGGATCCATGTTTCCTGCCGACCTGAAGTACACCAAGGACCACGAATGGCTGAAGCCCGCGGGCGACGGCACCGCGCTGGTGGGCATCACCCAGTACGCGCAGGATGCGCTCGGTGATGTGGTCTTCGTGGACCTGCCGGAGGCCGGCGCCACCTTTGCCCAGGGCGAGGAATTCGGAACGGTGGAATCCGTGAAGACCGTATCTGAACTGAACATGCCCTCCGCCGGCGAGGTGCTCGATGTGAACGCCTCCCTGGCCGATCACCCAGAAGCCGTGAACGAGGATCCCTACGGCAAGGGCTGGATGGTCAAGATCAAGCTGACGGGCGGCCTGGCGGGCGATCTGCTGGACGCGGCCGCCTATGAAGCCCTGGTGAGCGCCGAGAGCCACTAGACCTATGGCGCTGCCGCTTTTGACCGCCCTCCTCTGGGGGACGATGCCGGTGCAGCTGCCGGCGTCGTCCCCCCAGGCGCATGTGGCGGTCGCGCCCCCCCGGGCGCCGGAATCCGACGCGACCCGCATCGCGCGCCTCCGGAGCCTCGTGGAAGCGGCCGAACAGGCCCTGGAGGCCGAAGACGAAACGGCGGCGACCGACCGGGCCGACGAGGCGGATGTCCTCACGGCGGACTGGCCGGCGGAACTGCTGCGAAATGCCGAGGTGCAGAGCCTTCTGCAGCGGTTGAAGGAAGTCCAGGATCAGCTCGCCGAGGAGGAGGCTCCGGAGGCCGAGCCCGGCCTCAAGACCACCGGCGAGGTGGTGTCCATCAGCGGCGAGGAACTGCGGGCTGAACTGGAGCGGGTCCGGGCGGCAGAGCAGGGCGCCACCTACGATTTTCCCATCGATCTGAACGACAAGGTGCTCACCTGGGTGAGCCTCTTCACCACCACCAAGCGCGGCTTCATGGAGAACGCCCTGGGCCGCGCCTCGATGTACATGCCGATGATCCGGCAAGTCTTCGCGGAGGAAGGGGTGCCGCAGGATCTCGCCTACCTGGCCGTGATCGAATCGGGCTTCCGCAACGAGGCCAAGAGCCACGCCAAGGCCGTGGGCATGTGGCAGTTCATCCGTTCCACGGGCCGCATCTACGGCCTTACGGGCAACGCCTGGATCGAGGAGCGGCGCGATCCGGTGAAGGCCACCCGCGCGGCCGCCCGCTACCTCAAGCGGCTGTATGAGATCTCCGGCGACTGGTATCTGGCTTCCTCCGGCTACAATGCCGGTCCCTTGACGCTGGAACGCGCCATCCAGAACATCGGGACCCGGAACTTCTGGGACCTGGCCCGCTCCCGCTGGCTGCGCACCGAGACCAAGAATTATGTGCCCGAGCTGTGCGCCGCGATCCTGGTCGGGCGCAACCCCGAGCGCTACGGCCTGCGCATCCTGCCGCTGCCCCCGTACGCCTACGAGACCGTGGCCGTGCCCAGCATGACCAGCCTCACCGTGCTTGCCCGCTGCGCCGGCACGGATTCGAACACCTTGAAGGTCCTGAATCCGGAACTGCTGCGGGGGTCTACACCACCGGGCCCCTACATGCTGCGCGTGCCCCCGGGCAAGGCGGGCGAATGCCTGCGCCAGCTCGCCCGCATGCCGGCCGGTAAGCGGCTGGACTTCCAGCACTACACCGTTCGGAAGGGCGACACGCTGGCCAAGGTGGCCCGGCGCTTCCGCCTGACGCCGGATGATCTCCTGGACGCCAACGACCTGACGCCGAAACAGTTCAAGCCGGGGAAGCGGCTGCTGGTGCCGCCTCCACCCACCCTCGCGCTGGATGACCGGGATCTGGCCCCGAAAGTCGAGCGCGTGAAGCTGCTCGGAGATCGGCCCCTGGAGGCACTTCCGGTGTTGACGCCCGTTCCGACAGATTCGGAGGCGGCCGCTCCCGCGGAAGCCGAATCTAGGACTGTGGCGGAGAAGCCTGTGCCACCTTCACCTTCACCGGCGGCCGCGTCCGGGCTGGTGCCTGCCGTGGTGGCACCGCCCCGCGAAACCCCCGCCCGCCCTGCGGAAACCGCGGCGGAGCCCCCCGCAGGTGAGCCGGAGACTGTTCCCGGGAGCATGTACCGCGCCCGGCCTGGCGACACCTTGGCCAAGATCTCCCGGGCCCGCGGGGTTCCCCTGGGAACCCTCATGCGTCTGAATCCCCAGGCCGTGAAGGCCCTGCACCCGGGCGATTCCGTGCGACTGCCGGGGTCGCCGGCACCGGCTGCCCCAGCCCGGGCCACCGCTCCGACCCCGGCTTCAGTCTCGGGCACGGCCTCGACCACCCCGCGCGTCCATGTGGTCCAGAAGGGCGAGACCCTCGCCGCCATCGGCCGGAAGTACGGCCTGGATCCCAAGGATCTCAAGGCCTGGAACCGGATGAAACGGGACCGGATCCAGGCCGGCCAGCGGCTCCGGTTGTCCCCCCGCTGATCTGTGCTTGCGGAAGCGCAAAAGGAGTGTGATACTAGGTTTTCCCGAATGGGGCCATAGCTCAGCTGGGAGAGCGCTTGCATGGCATGCAAGAGGTCGTCGGTTCGATCCCGATTGGCTCCACCAAACAGAAGGCCACCGCAAGGTGGCCTTCTTGCTGAAAGCTGAAAGCCGCCCGTCATGCTCGCTTCCCTCAACCATGTGGATCTTCGCTTCGGCCCTCAAGAGGTGCTGAAGGATGTCACTTGGGCCGTCCAGGAGGGCGAGTGCTGGGGTGTCATCGGCCGCAACGGCGCGGGCAAGAGCACGGTCTTCAAGCTGCTGCTGGGCCAGCTGGAGGCGGACAGCGGCACCGTCGTGCGCCCCACGAAGGAGCGAGGCATCCGCATGGGCCACTACGCCCAGGACCTGGTGCCCGAGACGCACGGGAGCGTGCTGGAAGAGGCGCTGGCGGCCTTCGGCGATGTGGAGCGCCTGCAGCACGAGATGCGCGAGCTGGAGCACCGCATGGGCGAGGCCGGCGCAGATCTCGAGTCGGTGATGGAACGCTACCAGAAGGTCACGGAAACCTTCGAGCACCTCGACGGCTTCAGCATCCGGGCCCGTGCGGAAAGCATCCTGCAGTCTTTGGGATTCGCGGCCGCGGATTTCGAGCGCCCGGTGGAGACGCTCTCGGGCGGCCAGAAGAGCCGTGTGATGCTGGCCAAAGCCATTCTCCAGGGTCAGGATCTGCTGCTGCTGGACGAGCCCACCAACCACCTGGACCTGCCCAGCCTGCGCTGGCTCGAGGACTTCATCCAGGGGACGGACGCCACCGTGGCCGTCATCAGCCATGACCGTTACTTCCTGGACAAGATCGCCACCGAAATCCTGGAGCTGGAGATAGGCCGGTCGCGGGTCTACGAAGGCAACTACTCGGAGTTCATGGAGAAGAAGGAACAGGAGCTGGAGCTGCTGGAGCGGCATTACGAACAACAGCAGGCCTACATCAAGAATCAGGAAGAGTACATCCGCCGCAACATCGCGGGGCAGAACACGAAGCAGGCCCGGGGTCGCCGCACCCACCTCGCCAAGCTCGACCGCATCCAGAAACCCCTCCGCGACCGCCGCAAAGTGAAGTTCAGCTTTCCCGAGACCCAACGCAGCGGCGATGTCGCGCTGGTGCTGGAGAACGCCAGCGTGGGTTGGGGTGGGCAGGCCCTCTACGCGCCGCTGGAGCAGCTGCAGATCAAGCGCGGCCAGAAGATGGGCATCGTGGGCCTCAACGGCACGGGCAAATCCACCCTGCTCAAGGCCATCTGCGACGAGATCCCCTTCATCACGGGCCAGGCCCGCCTGGGCAGCCAGGTGAAGCTCGGCTACTTCGACCAGCATCACCGGAACCTGGACCCCCGCAACACGGTGTTCCAGCAGATCCACGCCGTGAATCCCCAGGCGCTGAAGCAGGATGTGCTGGGCTTCCTGGCGAAGTTCCAGTTCCGCGGCGACGAGGTGGACAAGCCCGTCACGGCGCTCTCCGGCGGCGAGCGGGCCCGCTTGAGCATCGCCACGCTCATCCGCCATGGCGTGAACCTGCTGCTGCTGGACGAGCCCACCAACCACATGGACATCCCCAGCATGGAGGCCATGGAGGACACGATCCTGAGCTTCACCGGCGCGGCCATCGTGGTGACCCACGACCGCTACCTGCTGGGCCGGGTGGCGGATTCCCTGCTGCGCATCCACGAGGGCAAGGCCGAGTTCCGCGAAGGCGGCTACGAGGATCACCAGGCCTGGGTGGACCTGGACTTGAGCGCGGACGAGGGATCCGGAAGCCCGGAGCCCGAATCCCAGAAGAGACCGGCAGCGCCGCAACCGAAGCAACCTGCGGCCGGAAAGGCTCCGGGCCCCGCGGCCGGTCCCGCCCCGTCCAGCAAGTCTGCCGCCATCGACAAGGACAAACAAAGGGCCATCAAGCGCTTCGAGAAACAGGTGGCCGAAGCCGAGGCCAAGGTGGTGGGCCTCGAGGCGAAGCTCGCCGACCTGCAAAAGGACATGGCCGCCATGGATCCTTCCGACTGGCAGGCCTTCAACGCCCGTCTGGATGGCCAGAAGGCGCTGGAGGCGGATCTGGCCTATGCCATGAGCGACTGGGAGGCCGCGCAGACCGCTTTGGAGGAAGCCCAGCGGTAGGCCGGGCGGTTTGTGCTATCCAGGGGGCATGCGCCTGCCCATCTATCAGATCGACGCCTTTGCCGACCGCGCTTTTGCGGGCAATCCGGCGGCCGTGGTGCTTCTGGACCAGTGGTTGCAAGATCCGGTGATGCAGGCCATCGCCGCTGAGAACAACCTGGCGGAGACCGCTTTCCTGGTATGCGAGCCCGCAGGCTGGCGCATCCGCTGGTTCACGCCGGCCTGCGAAGTGGACCTCTGCGGCCATGCCACCTTGGCTTCGGCCTTTGTGCTGTTCGAGCGGGATCCCCTCCTGTCGCAGATCGCCTTCCAGTCCCGGAGCGGGCTGTTGTCGGTGGTCCGCGAGGGTGAACGGCTGGTCCTGGACTTTCCGAGCCGCCCGCCTGCGGCCATGACACCCGTTGCGGGGCTGTCGGAGGCCCTGGGGGCGTGTGTGCGGGAGGTCTGGAAGGCCCGGGACCTGGTGGCCGTGCTGGACGACGAGGCCACCGTGCGGGGCCTGAAGCCCGACCTGGCGGCCCTGGCCGAGATGGACGACTTCGCCGTGGTGGTCACAGCCCCGGGCGATGAGGCCGATTTCGTCTCGCGGTTCTTCGGTCCTCGGGTGGGGGTCCCGGAGGATCCCGTCACAGGGAGCGCCCACAGCACCCTCGTGCCCTTCTGGGCGTCTCGTCTGGGGCGGACGAAGCTGCGGGCGCTGCAGGTCTCCCCCCGAGGCGGCGAGCTCCACTGCGAGCTGCGCGGGGACCGGGTCGCCATCGGCGGCCGCGCCGTGAAAGTGCTGGAGGGGACTTTCTTCCTCTGAGGCGCTGATAGGATGGGGCCACCCCATCCGAGGCCTTCCATGACGCAGTTCCGCGGCGCCCATGTCTTCATCACCGGTGCGGCCAGCGGCCTGGGCCGCCTCATGGCCCTGGAGGCCGCCCGGCGGGGGGCCCGCGTGAGCCTGGTGGACCGGGATGCCACGGGGCTTGCGGGGGTCTGTGCGGCCATCCAAGGGGAGAAGGGGGACGCCAAGGACTTCGTGGTGGACCTTTCGGACCGGGCGGCCATCCAGGCCACCTGCGCCGAGGTGCTGGAGACCCGGGGCGGCGTGGACATCCTCATCAACAACGCCGGGATCGTCTCAGGCAAGCCTCTGCTGGAGTGCAGCGACGAGGCCATCGAACGGACCTTCCAGGTGAATGCGTTGGCGCTCTTCTGGACGGTGCGCGCCTTCCTTCCTGGCATGACGAAGACAGGGAAGGGCCACATCGTCACCGTGGCCTCTGCCGCCGGTCTGGCAGGCACCTCTCGGCTGGTGGATTACTCGGCCTCGAAGTTCGCCGCGGTGGGCTTCGACGAGTCCCTGCGCATGGAACTGAAGCGCCTGGGCAGCCCGGTGCGCACCACCGTGGTGTGCCCCTTCTTCATCGATACGGGCATGTTCGAGGGCGTGAAAACCCGCTTCGCCTGGCTGCTGCCCATCCTCAAGCCCGGCTATGTCGTCGGCCGCATCATGGGGGCCATCGAGGGGAACCGCGCCCGGCTGATCATGCCCCGCTTTGTGATGACCGTCCCCGTGGTGCGGGTGCTGCCGCCCTTCCTCTTCGACGCGGTGCTGGGTTTCTTCGGCGTGAACCGGAGCATGGACGAGTTCGTGGGACGGCACTAGGGCGGGCGCGGTCTCAGGGCCGGGGGGCCAGGTTCAGGGACCGGGCCTCCGCCGCAAGACGCCCGTAGGCCTGAGCCAGGTCCTCGAAGAGGCGGCCCTGATCATGGAGGTCCACTTCAGACCTGAAGGCGCCCGATGCGAGGGGTTCCAGGGCCTTCACGGAGGCGACCCAGGCCGGCCACGCCGGGAGGTCCGCCAAGTGCCCGCCGTAGGCTTGGTTGAAGCCCTCGATCAGATAGGCCGAGCTGCGAGGGACCCGCGCCTTGTCCGCGGTCAGGGCCTCCACAAACACCGGGGCGATCATCTCGGCCACGGCGGCTGGTCGGTCCGAAAAGCCCAGGCGCTGGCGGATCCAGGCATCGATTCCCGAAACGCCGATGCTCGAATCGGCGGGGAACCAGGCCCCTGTCTGGGGATCCCACACTTCCAACCAGCGATGGTCGTTGTGGCCTCGTCCAAACACGCTGGCCTGCGCTCCCCGTTTCTGGACCATGGCCGCGGCATTCGCCTGGCGCCGCTCTGAAGGGGCCTGAAGGTTGATCTCCTGCACCCACCGCACCTGGATGTCCCTGGATTCCAGCAAACTCCGGAGCACCCGGGCGTGGTCCGCGCAATTCCCGGCGCCGCGCTGCAGGATCTCCTCCACGGTGCGATTCCGGTAGTCCGTGGCCACAAAGGGCATGGCGCGGTTCAAGTGGGCGACCAGGCGGCCCACCCGCACGGGCACCGTGCCTGGCGCGTCCAGGGTGCGGCCAGCCTCCGTGGGAGACAGGGCCTGGGCGCCGAGGCTGACGGAGAGGGCGATGGACAGGACATTGGCAAGGCGCATGGGAACCCCACGGCAAGGTACGGGGGCTCAGGGCCACGGGTTTAGCCCGCGCTTCGTTCCGGTGCGGGCCCCTAGAAGTATTTCAGGGTGAGATCCACCATCCTGCGGACGAAGCCCGTGTAGGGCGGATACATGAGCTGGATGGCCGAGAAGCGGGTGCGCTGGCGCAGGATGCCGCGGGCGTTGGAGAAGGCCTCGAACCCGTGGCGCCCGTGGGCCTTCCCGAAGCCAGAAGTGTTCACGCCGCCCGTGGGCAGGCCCGTGTGGGCGAAGTGCAGGATCGTGTCGTTGATGCAGCCGCCGCCAGCCGTGGTGCGGGCCATGAGGCCCTCCGCCGTCCGGCGGCTGCCGCTGAAGACATAGAGCGCCAGCGGTTTGGGCCGGGCGTTCACGAAGGCCACGGCCTCGTCCATGTCCTGCACCTTCAGGATCGGCAACAGGGGGCCGAAGATCTCCTCTTGCATGACCGGCGAGGCCGGGTCCACGGCGGTCAGCAAGGTCGGGCCGATGTACCGCGACACCGCCTCGGTCTCGCCGCCGAAGGCGACCTGGGCCGAAGAGCCGCTCAACAGGGTCTGGAGCCGAGCGAAGTGCCGGTCGTTGATGATGCGGGCCAGATCCGGACTGGCCTGGCGCGTGGCATGATCGGCACCGTAGAAGCGGGAGAAGGCCTCCTTCAGGTGGGTCACCAGCTCGTCGTGGACCCGGGCGTGAACCAGCACATAATCCGGCGCCACGCAGGTCTGGCCGCCGTTGAGGCCCTTGCCCCAGGCGATCTTTCGGGCGGCCCCGCGCAGGTCGGCGTCCGCGTCCACCAGCACCGGGGACTTGCCGCCCAGCTCCAGGGTGACGGAGGCCAGGTGCTCAGCGGCGGCTCTCATCACGGCCTTGCCCACGGACGGGCTGCCCGTGAAGAAGATGTGATCGAAGGGCAGGGTGAGCAGGGCCTGGGCGGTGTCGGCCTCGCCTTCCACCAGCGCGACTTCGTCCTCGGGAAAGAGGCCTGCCAGCAGCTTCCTCAGGAAGGCGTTGGTGTGGGGGGTGAACTCCGAGGGCTTGAGGATGGCGCAGTTACCCGCGGCCAGGGCCGAGACGAGAGGCCCGAGCGTGAGGTAGATGGGGTAGTTCCAGGGGCTGATGATGAGCGCCAGCCCCTTGGGCTCATGCCGGATGGTACCCGTGCTGCCGAAGAGACCGATGGGCGTGGGCACCCGGCGGGGTTTCATCCAGCGGGGCAGGTGGCGCAGGGCCTCCTTGATCTCCGAGATGACGGGGTAGAGTTCCGTGAGGTCCACTTCCTCCGGCGATTTCCGGAAGTCCGCCGCCAGGGCCGCCTGGGCCTCGGCCCGGCGGGTCATGAGGGCCTCCAGAAGCGCCCGGAGCTTAGCCTGGCGCTGCCGGGCCGAGGTGGCCGCCACCCGCCACCGGGCCGCCTGCTGGCGGGCGAACAGGGCTTCCACCTCAGAGGTCACGGGCGCTCCCGATTGGTGAGTTCCGCCCATGCTACCGAAGAATCAGGTCCGGCGGGTGTCTACACCCAGGCCATTTCGGCGGTGAAGTGGCGCAGGTATTTGCTCTGCTTGACGATCTTCACGCCCCGGATCTCCTTGGCCTTGGCCTTCACATCGGCGATCACCTCGGCGGCGAAGTCGAAGTGGCTCTGGGTGTACATGCGGCGGGGGAAGGCCAGGCGCACGAGCTCCATGCTGTGGTAGGTCTCGGTGCCGTCCTCGAGCCGTTTGCCGAACATGACGGAACCGATCTCCACGCCGCGGATGCCGCCTTCGAGGTAGAGGGCGTTGCAGAGGGCCCAGGCCGGGTAATGCTCCACGGGCATGTCCGGCAGCACGGTCTTGGCGTCGATGTAGACCGCGTGACCGCCGGTGGGCTTCACGAACCCGACCCCCGCGGCCTCCAGCTTTTCACCCAGGTATTCGGCCGTGCGGAGGCGGTAGCGGAGGTAGGACTCGTCCATGCCCTCCTCCAGGCCCACGGCCAGAGCCTCCAGGTCGCGCCCGGCGAGGCCGCCGTAAGTGGGGAAGCCCTCGGTGAGGATGAGCATGTTGCGGACGGGATCCAGCCATTCGTCGCTGCGGAGCATGATGAAGCCGCCGATGTTCACCATGCCGTCCTTCTTGGCGCTCATGGTGCAGCCATCGGCGTAGCTGAACATCTCCTGGCAGATGGCCTTGATGGGGGTGTTTTCGTAGCCCGGCTCCCGGAGCTTGATGAACATGGCGTTTTCAGCAAAGCGGCAGACATCCATGATGAGCGGCTTGCCGTATTTCTTGAGCAGCGACGCGTAGGCGCGAAGGTTGCCCATGGACACGGGCTGACCGCCGCCGGTGTTGTTCGTGATGGTGATCATGCCGAAGGGGATCCGGGCGCCGTCCTTCTTGAGCACTTCCTCGACGCGGGCCAGGTCGATGTTGCCCTTGAAGGGGTGGATGAGGCTGGGCTGGAGCCCTTCGGCGATCACGAGGTCCAGGGCCTCGACCCCGTTGAACTCCAGGTTGGCGCGGGTGGTGTCGAAGTGGCAGTTGTTGGGCACCAGGTCCCCCTGCTTGCAGACGGCGCTGAACAGCACCTTCTCGGCGGCCCGGCCCTGGTGGGTGGGAATGAAGTGGGCCATGCCGGTGATGCCCTGCAGCACGGCCTCCAGCCGGAAGAAGCTCCGGGCGCCGGCATAGCTCTCGTCGCCGACCATGATGGCGCCCCACTGGGCCGAGCTCATGGCGCCGGTGCCGGAATCCGTCAGCCAGTCGAGCAGCACATCCTCCGCCCTCAGCTTGAACACATTCAGCTTCGCGGCCTCCAGCATCTGCAGACGCTCCTGCGGAGTGGTCATGCGGATGGGCTCGACGGACTTGATGCGGAAGGGTTCGATCATCGTGCGGGGCATGGAGGCTCCAGAGACGGAACTCCCAGAGTACCGGAGGCGACCGGGATGGACATCACAAGGGGCTGGCGGCCCGGCGCGCGTCAGGCGATCCTGGATGGCTCGGAGTGCGCATGAGTCTTCTGTTGGCCGTCGATGTGGGCAACACCAATGTGGTGCTGGGAATCTACGATCTGTCAAAAGGACCGGATTCGCCCCTGGTCTGTTCCTGGCGCCTGGCCACCAGCCGCGAGCGCACCGCGGACGAATACGGCGTCTCCGCGCTGGCCCTGATGCGCCACCAGGGCATCGAGGCCGGCCAGATCAAGCATGTGGCCATCTCCTGCGTGGTCCCGCCGCTCCACCCCATCCTCATGAGCCTGGCGAAGAACTACTTCGGCGTGGACGCCTTCTACATCGAGCCCGGCGTGAAGACCGGCGTGAAGGTGCTCATCGACAACCCGGCCGAGCTGGGGGCGGACCGCCTGGTGAACGCCGTGGCGGGCATCGAGAAGTACGGCGCCCCCCTCATCGTGGTGGATTTCGGCACCGCCACCACCTTCGATGTCATCAATGCGAAGAAGGAATACCTGGGCGGGCTGATCTGTCCGGGCCTGAAGATCAGCGCGGATGCCCTGTTCCAGCGGGCCAGCCGCCTTCCGCGCGTGGAGATCGCCGAGCCGGAGCGCCTGGTGGGCCGCAACACCGTCCAGGCCATGCAGTCCGGCATCTTCTACGGGTATGTGGGGATGGTTGACGGCATCCTGGACCGCCTGCTCGACGAGTGCCCGGAAGCCAAGATCGCCGCGACGGGCGGGCTGGGCCATGTGATCGCGCCCCACACCAAGCACATCCGCCAGATCGCGCCGGATCTCACCCTGGATGGCCTCCGCATCCTCTGGTTCCGCAACCAGGGCAGCGGCCGGAAGTAGCCGGATGGACCTGCCGCTGATCCGGCTGGCCGTGGTGGACTCCACCCAGGCCTTCCTGCGGCGGAATCCCCACCTCGGTCCTTGCGTCGTGCTGGCGGACCAGCAGAGCCAGGGACGGGGGCGCCAGGGCAACCGCTGGGAAAGCGCCGCCGGGGCCGGGCTCTGGATGTCGGCGGCGCTGCCTTCCCCGGCGGGTGTGGCCCCGGGGGTGGTGCTCCAGCGCGCCATGAGCGCCGCGGCCCGGGTGCTGGACCCCGGCGGTCGGACCCTGGGCTTGAAGTGGCCCAACGACCTGGTGGCCTGGCGGGATGGCCGCCTCGTCAAGGTGGGGGGGATCCTGGGTGAACAGGCCGGAGGACGCCTCATTCTGGGGCTCGGCGTGAACCTGACGGCCGCCCCGGACCTGCCTGGCCGCGCCATTCCCCCGGCGAGCCTGGGGGATCTCGGTTTGGAAACGCCGCCGGCATTTGAGCTGGCCATCCATATCACCCATTTTTGGAATGATTTGAAGGAAGAATTTCAACCTCTTTTTCGATGGCCCACCGCTGGTGCCGCCATACGCTGGGAGGAGGGGCAGGGCACCTGCCTGGGCTGGGAGCCCGATGGCCGGCTGAAGGTGGCCACAGCCGATGGCATCCGGCGGCTCAGCGCAGGAGAGATCTCGGGGCTCGGGTAGGGCCGGTAGGAAGTGCAGGCCCCATCTTGCGGGCGGTGGCTTCACGGGGAGATCCCTGCCCACGCCTCTGGTCGAAATAGAGACTTGAACTCAAATCATGGCTTGAGCATTGATGCTGAAGGGAGCACTGTTTGATTGTTTTTTAAAATTCTCAAGTAGAAAGGGATACGCCATGAGCAGTGCCGTCACGGACTCGACTCCCCTCTCCCCCCGCTGGCGCCAGGCGGTCATCCTCGTGATGATCTTCGGCTTCAGCCTGCTGATCTGGATCACGGCCAAGACCTACACCGGCGCACCGCCCATCCCGGCCCGGGTGATGGGAACTTCGGGACAGGTGCTCTTCACGGGCGAGGAGATCAAGGACGGCCAGGAGGTCTTCCTGAAGTACGGCCTCATGGAGCACGGCACCCTGTGGGGGCACGGGGCCTACCTGGGACCCGACTACACCGCCGAGTACCTGCACCGCCTGGCCGAAATCGGGCAGGACACCCTGGCCCGGGCGCAATACGGCAGGGCCTTCCGGGATCTGAGCGAAGGCCAGGCCCTCGAGATCGGGGCCCTGCTGAAGAGCCAGATCAAGCAGAACCGCTACGATCCCGGGACGGACGCCCTCCAGTTCACCGAGGTCGAGGCGACCTCCTACCGCCTCCAGGTGGAGGAATGGCGGACCTATTTCTCCGGCAGCAAGGCCGCGGTGGGCCTGCCCGCGAAGTTCATCCAGGATGAACGGGAACTGACCCACCTCACGGCCTACTTCGCCTGGGCCACCTGGGCCACCGTGGCGCCCCGCCCCGGGAAGGACTACTCCTACACGAACAACTGGCCCTACGAGCCCCTGGTGGGCAATGGCCCCACGGCTTCGACCTACCTGTGGAGCGCCCTGAGCCTCATCACCCTGCTGGGGGGCCTCGGCCTGATCCTCTTCATCTTCGGGAAGTTCAACTACCTGGGTTGGGGCGGTGCGGCGGGTTGGAAGCACGCGGAGGAGGGTCGGCTCCATGCCTGGACCCTCACCCCCAGCCAGAAGGCTGTGGCCTTCTTCTTCGCCGTGGTGGCGGTGCTCTTCCTGGGCCAGGCCGCCCTGGGCGGCGTTCTGGCCCACTATCGCGTGGAGCCGGACGGGTTCTACGGGTTCGACCTGGCGCGCATCCTCCCCTACAACCTGGCCCGGACCTGGCACCTGCAGCTGGCCATCTTCTGGATCGCCACGGCCTGGGTGGGCGGCGGTCTCTTCCTGGCGCCCCTGGTGGGCGGCTCGGAACCCAAGGGACAGAGGGCCGGCGTGCTGGTCCTGCTGGGCGCCCTGGCCATCGTGGTCTTCGGCAGCCTGTTCGGCGAGTTCGCGGGCATCAACGGCTATCTGGGCAGCCTGTGGTTCTGGCTGGGCCACCAGGGCAGCGAATACCTCGACCTGGGCCGTTTCTGGCAGCTGCTGCTGGCCGCCGGGCTCATTTTCTGGCTCTTCCTCATGTTCCGGGCCCTGCGCCCGGCCATGAAGGGCGGCGAGCAGGGGGAGCTGCCCTCGCTCTTCTTCTATGCAGCCATCGCCATCCCCCTCTTCTATGTTCCGGCCCTGTTCTACGGGCCCCGCACCAACTTCGCCGTCATCGACAACTGGCGCTTCTGGATCATCCACCTCTGGGTGGAAGGCTTCTTCGAGCTCTTCGCCACGGTGCTGGTGGCGGTGATGTTCTACCAGCTGGGCCTCGTCACGGCGAAATCCGCCACGCGGCTGGTCTACCTCGACGCCATCCTCTACCTGGCCGGCGGCATCATGGGCATCGGCCACCACTGGTATTTCACGGGACAGGGAACCCTGAACATGGGCCTCGCGGCCAGTTTCTCCGCCCTGGAGGTGGTGCCGCTCACGCTGCTGACGCTGGACGCCTGGGATTTCATCCGTCTGCAGGATCGGAACTGCGACGACTGCGGCCGGCCCCTGGCGGCGAAACAGCGCTGGGCCATCAAGTTCCTCATCGCCGTGGGCGTCTGGAACTTCGTGGGGGCGGGCGTCTTCGGGTTCCTCATCAACCTGCCCATCGTCTCCTACTTCGAGGTGGGCACCACGCTGACGGCCAACCATGGACACGCAGCCATGTTCGGCGTCTTCGGCATGCTGGCCCTGGCTGTCCTGGTGTTCTGCCTGCGGGAGCTCAAGAGCGACCGGGCCTGGGACAGGGTTGAGAAGTTCATCCGCATCGGCTTCTGGGGCCTCAATATCGGTCTGGGCCTGATGATGCTCCTCGATCTGTTCCCCGGTGGCGTGATCCAGCTCTGGGATGTGCTCTCGAATGGCTACTGGCATGCCCGGCGCCTCTCCTTCCTCATGGGGGGCACCTTCCATGCGCTGGAGTGGGTGCGCATCGTGGCCGACATGGTGTTCCTCCTCGCGGGAGCCCTGCCCATCGCCTACGGCACCCTGAGGCTGGTGTTCACCCCTGAACCGAAGGATGCGGCCTGATCCGCGCCATCCAGGAGATCGTCATGACCATCACGAACCTGCAGGAAGCCCTTCCCATGCCCGAATCCCAGCGGGCCAACCTGCCACTCATCGATGTGGAGCACGGCACCAAGGTGGTCCTCGTGGCCTTGCCGAAGGGCGTCAAGATCGCACCCCACAAGGCGCCCTATGTGGCCAGTGCCCAGCTCCTGACCGGGAGCATCGAAGTGCTCAAGGGCGAAACCTGGATCCCCATGGTTCCTGGGGATCGGGTGGTCTTCGACAAGGACCAACCCCACGCCCTGACCGGCATCGAGTCCTCCTATGTCCTCGTGACGCACATGCGGGACTGAAGGCCAGTGGCGGATCAGGGGTTCGACCGGCCCACGGTCCTCATCGTCGGCGGCGGGTTCGGGGGGCTGCGGGCCGCCCGGGCCCTGGCCGGCGCACCGGTGCGGGTCGTGCTGGTGGATCGGCAGAACCATCATCTGTTCCAGCCGCTCCTGTACCAGGTGGCCTCGGCCACGCTCTCCCCCGCCGACATCGCCGCGCCCATCCGCCATGTCCTCCGCACCCAGGGGAACGCCGAGGTGGTGCTGGCGGAGGTCGCGTCCGTGGACCTGGACACCCGGCAGGTCCAGCTGCGGGAAGGTGCGCCCCTGGCCTACGATTTCCTGATCCTGGCCGCGGGCTCCCGCAGCTCGTACTTCGGCCGCGATGCCTGGGCCGAGCTGGCCCCGGGCCTCAAGACCCTGGACGATGCCCTGGAGATGCGGCGGCGCTTCCTGCTGACCTTCGAGCGGGCCGAGCAGGAGGAGGATCCGGAGGTCCGTCGGGAGTGGCTGACCTTCGTCATCGTGGGCGGAGGCCCGACCGGCGTGGAACTCGCAGGCACCCTGAAGGAGATGGCCAGGCTGTCCCTCCCGCGGGAATTCCGGCGCATCCGCACGGATCGCGCCCGGGTGATCCTGGTGGAGGCCGGCCCCCGCATCCTGGCGAATTTCGGCTCCGGGCTGTCCGAGAAGGCGGTTCAGGGGCTGGAGCGCATCGGCGTCGAAGTCCGGCTGGGGCAGGCCATCACGGCCATCGACGCGCGGGCGGTCGAGCTGGGCGGGGAGCGCATTCCAACGCGGACGGTGCTGTGGGCGGCTGGCGTCTCGGCCGTGCCGCTGGGCGCAGGCCTCGGCGTGCCGCTGGATCGCCTCGGGCGGGTGATCGTGGAACCGGATCTCAGCCTCGCCGGCCATCCGGAGGTCTTCGTGGTGGGCGACTTGGCGGCCTTCGCGCATGGGCCTGAAGGCCCCCTGCCGGGCGTGGCCCCGGTCGCCATCCAGCAGGGCGCGGCGGCGGCGGCGAACCTCCTGGCAACCCTGGCGGGGCGGCCGAGGCGGGCCTTCCGCTACCGGGACAAGGGCAGCATGGCGACGCTGGGCCGGGGCCGGGCCGTGGCGCACATCGGCCGCCTGAGCTTTACCGGCTACCCGGCCTGGCTGGCCTGGCTCTTCATCCACCTGATGCTGCTCGTGGATTTCCGAAGCCGGGTGTTCGTCTTCTTCGAGTGGCTGTGGGCCTACCTGACGACCCAGCCCCGGGCCCGGCTCATCCTCGGGAAGCGCGATCCGAGTTCCTCGAGCACCGCCGGGACCTGAAGCACCGCCCTAGAGCACCGACCGGATTTCCGCCTCCTTGAGGATCCTGGGGCTGTTCTTGGCGGCCTGGAGGATGCGGTCCACCCGCTCGGGGCTGGGGTCGTAGCCGTTCATCTCGAGCCAGTAGACGACATTGCTGTGGCCGGCCAGGGGGCCGATCTCGATCTCCTGGCGGCGCCCCACCAGGGCCGCGGGAACGCCGGAATAGACCGCATCGGCCAGCTCCACATCGCCGCGGTGCAGGGCCTTCACAATGGCTGCGGCATGGACGCCGGTGCCCGTGCGGAAGGCATCCCGCCCCAGCACCGGGTAGTTGGCGGGGATCTCGACATCGCACAGCTCGGCCACGCGTTCGGCCAGGGCGGGGAGGCCCGACAGGTCGCCCTTGGGAAAGCCCATGAGGTGCAAGTTGATCATGAGCTGGTCCAGGGCCACATTGCCGCAGCGCTCGCCGATGCCCAGGATGCTGCCGTGGAGGCGGTCCGCCCCGGCCTCGAAGGCCGCGATGGCATTGGCCACGCCCAGGCCCCGGTCATTGTGGCCGTGCCAGTCGATGCGGACGGCGCGGCCGTCGATGACCTTCTCCCGGATGAAGCGGATCAGGCGCCGCACACCATCCGGCGTGGCGTGGCCGCAGGTATCCGACAGGCAGATGGCATGGGCCCCTTCGTCCAGGGCCGCGCCGTAGATGGCTTCCAGGACCTCCGGGCGGGCCCGCGTGCTGTCCTCGGTCACCATCATCACCGGCACCTCGTGCCGGCAGCAGAAGGCCACGGCCTTGCGGGTGGCGTCCACCAGGAAGGCCAGGTCCCAGCCTTCCACATCCATGCGGATGGGGCTCGACCCCAGGAAGGCCCCGGCCTCCAGCGGGATGCCGGCCCGCTGTTGGATCTCCGCCACCTGGGCCAGATCCCCTTCCAGGGTGCGCACGGCCACATTGGGCGAGATGGGCAGGCGGTGGTCGCGGATCTCCACCATGAGCGCCCGCACGGCGGCCATCGCCTTCGGGCCGGCCCCGGGCATGCCGAGGTCCACGGCGTCCACGCCCAAGCGGGCCAAACGATGGATGAGGTCCCGCTTGGCGGCGATGTCCGGGTCGCGCACCGAGGGGCTCTGGAGCCCATCACGCAAGGTCTCGTCGAGAAGCAGCGGAACCCGGGCGCCTTCCGCCAGAGGGCCATTCCAGTCGTTGATCAGCTCGTCGAGGGTCATCTCCCTCCTAGCCTAAGGTGACTTCAATCCTGCGGTCCAGCAAGGTTCCGAGGAGCGCCCCCTTCTCGAGGAAGGTCGCCATCTCCGCTTCGACCTCTCCCTGGGCCTCCAGCCTCACCTGGAGGGCCTCCTCGTCGATGGCGACGGAGAGGTTCCGGATGGCCTGGCGCCGTCGCCGGTCCAGGGCATCGGCCGCCCGGAGGATGGCCGCCAGCTTCCTCACCACCTGGCGGTGCCAGGGCGCCAGGGCGCGAAAGGCCTCGTGCTTGGCGTGATGAGGCGCTTTGCCCCGGTGGAAGCGCACGACCTGGGCCAGCAGGTCCACCTCGTGAGGCCAGAAGCCCGGCAGGGTGGCATTGCGCACCAGATACTCGCCATGCTTGTGGTGACCCTTCTCCGAGATCGAAAACCCGATGTCATGCAACCGGGCCGCGAAGGCGAGCCACTGGCGCTCCGTGTCCCCCAGCTCGAAGTGGGGCTGCAGGGCCAGGAAGAGCTGATCGGCCAGGCGGACCACCTGGCGGCTGTGTCCGGGATCGGGATCGAGTCGGGAGGCCAGCTGCTCGATGGAGGCACGGCGGCGGTCCGCAAGAGGCGGGATGGCGGCTCCTCCGTGTTTGAGGGCCTCCCAGATCATGCCTTCCCGCAGGCCCACGGGGAGGTGGCGCAGGGGCGGAGCCCCCAGCCATTCCAGAAGCGACAGGGCCCAGATGGCCCCCACATGGAGGACCTCGGCCCGCTTGGGGTCCACGCCCAGCCGCTCGATGCGCTGCGCCGCGTCGGATCGCCACAGCCTCAAGGCAAGGGCCCGGAGCTGCGCCACGGTGAACGCCCTGCCATCGCCCGCGCCCTTGGCCAGGTCCTCCAGGGTGCCCGAGGTGCCGAGGGCCAGCGCGGGTTCCGGCAGCTCTGAGGGCAGGTCCTTGCGGGCCTTCTTGAGGATGCGCCGGATCATCCGCCGCAGGCGCTTGAGGTCGCCGGCCGTGGGCGGGTCGGTCGTCTGGGCCGCATCCGCCAGCCGCTGGAGACCCCAGGGCAGGGAGATGCTCGCGGCCACGCGTCCCCCTTGCACCCAGGTCATCTCGGTGCTGCCGCCGCCGATGTCGATCAGGGCCACGGGTTCCTGAGGGAAGGGGATGGCGTGGGAGACGGCCTGGTGGATGAGCCGGGCCTCCTCCTCGCCCGAGATCACCTGGATGGGGATGCCCAGTTCTTCCGCCTCCAGGACGAAGGCCTGGGCATTCCGGGCGTCCCGCAGGGCGGCGGTGCCGCAGGCCATGACCGTGTCGCAGCCCAGGTCCCCGATGACTTTCGCCATGTGGGCCAGGGCCTCCAGTCCGGCCCGGTAGGCTTCGGGACCGATCTCGCCGGATTTCGCCTCCCCCAGGGCGAGGCGGACCATGGCCTTCTCCCGCGCCAGGACCCGCTGCCCCCCGAGGGGATCGGCTTCCACCACCACCAGGTGGATGGAGTTCGATCCGACATCGACCGCTGCGATCCGCATGGGACGATTGTGGCGGAGGCGATTCCTCTGGCCAGCGGAATCTTGGGCGGGGGCCCGACCGGCGCTCGGACCAACACTCGGACCAACGCTGGGATCAACGCTGGGAACGAGGGGGCCGGCGTGGTGCAATGGAGATCCATTCATCCCCAAACAAGGAGCCGCGCATGTTCCACCGCTGGTGCATCGGATTGATCCTCGGGGCGGGCCTGATGGCCGCGCCTCCCGCGCCCGGCCGGACCCAGGCCTGGGTGCTGGCCCTGGACGGACAGGGTGGGGTGGTGGGAGACCTCAAGCCCGGGGACCTCGAGGTGAAAGTGGGCGGCAAGGTCCGTCCGGTCGTCGAGTTGAAGACGCCCGCCCAGACGGCCGACGCGGCCCAATCCTGGGTGCTGGTGTTCGAGCCCATCCGCGATACGGCCATGCGGGCCATCGCGTTCACGGCCGCCGCGGACTTCCTGACCCGCGTGCCAGAGGGCGACCGGGTGCTGATCATCGCCCGGGGCAAGGATTCCCTGGAATCGCTGATGCCCGGCTTCTCGCTCCGCCGGAGCCTGTGGGCCGAGGCCCTGGCGAAGGTGCCGGACCTGCTCCCGGAAGCCCTGGTGGGTTCTCCGCAGGAGACGCTGCAGGGCGCCGGCTTCAATGCCGCCTACGCGGATGGGTCTGATACCCCTGCGGGGCAGGAGGCTTTGACGGCCCTGCTGAACCGTTTCAGGTCGGGGGCCCCGGCCTGGGCCAAGGGCACGACTGATCAGCGGGGCATCAATGTCCTGGATCGCCTGAACTTCAACAACCCCATGCTCGTGGCTGGGATGCTCGCCACCATCAGCCGTGAATTGAAGGCGCTGGAATCCGTGATGGCCCATGTGGCGCCGCTGCCCGGGCAGAAGCACATGGTGGTCTTCTCCCGCTGTGAATCCGACGACATGGCCCACCCGAGCGTGAAACGCGCAGCGACCCAGTCCTTCAAGCGGGAGCGGGGCGATGGCGGGGGCCCGGCCGAGTCGGCCACCCTGGCCAACCGCGACATGACCATCCTCCAGATGTCCGTCAAGGCGAAGGCCGTGGCTTCGGGCGTCACCCTCTATTCCGTCGCGGGCGCCGGCCAGAACATCCTCGGCAGCATCGGAAACATCACCGCCGCCACCGGAGGGTTCGCCTTCCCGCTGGGCAATGGTCTGGATGCGCAGTTCGGGCAGGGCATCCAGGTGTTCGGATCCCGTTACCTGCTCCGCTGGGCCGACGATGGCGCCACCGCCGCTTCGCCCGCCCTGGAGATCACCGTCAAGCGGAAGGGCGTCAAGGTGCTGGCCCAGTCCCAGCTCTGAAGCGGTTCATCGACGGGAGTTGGAGGGAGGTCTCGATGGCGGGTTTCCAGGGAGGGAGCGTGCGCAGGTGGGGGCTTGGGTTTGGCGGGTCGCTGATGATGCTGCTGGGCGCTTGCGCCCGGCCGCAGGTGGACCCTTGGCCGAAGCAGATGAACGCGGCCCTGGCGGGACGGCTGGAGGGGCTCTCGGAAAGCGCCCGGGCGGACTACCAGGCGGGCTTCCTCAACGGCGCCACCATGCTCCATGAGGCCCAGAAGGCCGGGATCAGGCCCTACCAACCCACGCGGGCGCTGCCGGCCCAACCTCTTCGCGGGTGGAGCGCCCCCTCCGAAGGCCTTCAGGCCGGGGTCTTCGATCCCGCCTCCGAAGTGGATCCCGCCACGGGGCTCGTCCTGATCGCCGCCAGCGGGGCGAAGGGCTCGCCCTTTGCCGAAGGCCAAGTGGACGGGTTCGGCTGGGCTTTGTCCGCCGTGGGCCAGAGTCTGATCCGGCCCGTGCCGGGGATCTCACTTCCGAGGGAGTGGACTGCATTCCAGCCAGGGAAAGAGACCCAGCCCCTCGGTCAAGGGGCGAAGACCGTGCGGTTTCTGTGGGCGCCGGGCCTGGTGGCCTGGGCGCACCAGGAACGGGGGTTCCCGTGGCGGCGAACCTGGCGGACCTGGGGCGATGCTGAGCCCCCGGCGTGGATCGGGCTTGCGGAGCGCGCGCTCTGGGTGGAAACCCGAGGGGGCCGGGCCCTCGCCTTGGATGTGGAATCGGGGGAGATCCTACGCACGCAGGCGGCGGTGCCGCATGAAGAAGCGCGATCCCTGGATTGGGAGAGCTACCAGAAAGAGGTGCTCCGGAGCTTCAACGAGCCCGAGTTCCAGCGTTCGCTGGCGGCTCTCCGGACGGCGGCGGAGTCGGGGGCCATCCCCGATTGCCTGGCGGTGGCCCGGAAGCTCAGCGGCATGGGAGAAGCGGCCGACCGGGAGGCGTTCACCTGGTATCTGAAGGCCGCAGAAAAAGGCAGCCCCGAGGCCATGCTCCGCGTCGGAGTCCTCCTCTTCCACGGGCTCTCGGCCCCGATGGACCGGGTAGGAGCGAAGCGCTGGATGACGCAGGCCATCCAGGCGGGAAACCCCGATGCCGCGGCCGTGCTGGAGACGCTTTTCCAGGGGCGCGAATAGTCCGGCCCACAGTGGATTCCTGGCATGGAGGAGCTTGACCTCCGGTAACCGTTGCGCGAAGTCGGAACGCCCGGCCATGCTCGTTCCACATTCCGAGGTGGATCATGGCATTGACGGTGGATGGCATCTTTGCGCTCATGCCCGAACTCTTCCTGCCCGAGAAGGCGCAGGGCCTGACGGTGTCCGTCTACTACCAGGTGACCGGGGAAGGGGGTGGCGACTACACCTGCCTGATCGAGAACGGGGTCTTCTCCCTGAAGCGGGAACCCAAGCCCGATGCCACCTCCGTGGTGGTCATCGGCGCCGAGGACTGGATCGCCCTCAATGAGGGCAAGCTCGATCCCATGCAGGCCTTCATGACCGGCAAGCTCAAGGGCACCGGCGACCTGGGCCTGCTCCAGAAATTCCCCAAGTTCTTCAAGAAGCCCCAGAAGCAGGGGGGCCCGGTGAAGCTGCTGAAGGAGCTGGTGCCTGCGCGCCTGGCCCTGGCGACCGGGGTCAAGGTGACCGTGGGGTCCGAGAGCTGGGGTGAGGGCGCGGAAGTGGCGGGCGACGAGGCCGCTGTCCGCGGTCTGGTCTGCGGCCTTTCTGATCCCGGCCCCGCGTTGCTGGGTGGCCAGATCCGGTTTTCCGGCGACATGGCGCTGCTCCGCAAGGCCTGGAAGACCTGGTCCGCCGAGCCGGAGATCACCTTCCCGGACACGCCCGGCGGCAAGGCTCTGGCCACCCTGAGGAAGCGATACAAGGGCGGGGCCAGCGGAACGCTGGAGGTGAAGGTGGATGGGGTGCCCTACCGCCTGGACTTCAGCCCCGAGGGGCTGGCGGTGCGGCCCGGCGAAGTGGAGGGCGGCGCGGCCCTGGGCATCTCCGATGCCGATTTCGCGGCCCTCAACGCGGGCAAGCTGAACCTGGTGGCCGCCCTGCTGGGCGGCGGCATCACGGTCAAAGGCGACATGAGCCAGGTGGCGGCCTACACCGCCCATTTCGAGGTGGATGTGAACCCCGCCCAGGGGCTTCTGGAATCCATGCCTGAGCGTTTCAATGCGGAAAAGGCCGGCGATCTCGAAGCTGTCGTGGGCTACCAGATCGAGGATACGGCTTACACTTTGTTAATCCGAAACGGGACCTGCATGGTCTTCCCGCGCCTGCTGAAACCCTGTGATACGCTCCTCAAAGCCAAGGCTGACGATTTCATCGCCATGAGTACCGGAACGCTGAATGCCCAGGAGGCTTTCATGACCGGCAAGATCCAGATCGAAGGCGATCCCCTGCTCATGCAGAAAGTGGCGAAGAGCTTCAAGCGGCCGGAGGCCTGAGGAGGGGCAGGTGAGCAGGGGGGGGGACCACCACAAGGGCCACGAAGCCCGGAAGCCACTCCCGGCAGGGGATGGCGTGGTGCGCTCCACCAAGCTGATCCCCACCCTGATGAAGCCCGTTGCGGATTTTCCCGAACCCCAGCTGGCGTGCGGCCAGACCCACGGTCCAGCTCTGGGCCAGACCATGGATCTGCCCTGTTCGGGCCGGTGCGGGCACTGCGACTGCCATCCCTGCCGGCTGCACGGGCCGATCTGACCCCGCTGGCCTCGATCAGTCGGCGCCTTCCCACAGCTCCCGCAAGCGCTGGTAGCCCGCCCGGCTCACCGGCAGGCGGGTGCCGTCCCGCAGGATGGCATCACGGTGCTCCTTGGTGTCCTGTTCGACCCGGACAAGGCGGTCGAGGTTCAAGATGTAACTGCGGTGGATGCGGATGAAACGGCTTGAATCGAGTTGCGATTCCAGGTGGGCCAGGGTCTGCTGCTTGAGCAGGTTCTTGCCCTCCGTACGCAGCAGGACATAGTCGTCCTGGGCCTGCACCCAATCGAGCCGGTCGAGGTGGACCACGGTGACCTTGGGGCCATCCTTCACCACGATGCGCTCCAGGGGCTTCCCCTGACGGGCGGCGGCGGCGAGCTCGGACGCGGGTGGCGGCGGCGCGGCCGGCTGGGCCGCCTGCAGGGCTCGGGCCTTGACGAGGGCCGCATCGAACCGTTCCTTCGAGAAGGGTTTCAGGAGGTAGTCCACGGCGTGGGCCTCGAAGGCCCGGAGGGCGTGCTGGTCGTAGGCGGTCACGAAGACCACGGCGGGCCGCCTGCCTTCGGCCTCCAGGAGCTCCAGCACCTCGAAGCCGTCCAGCTTGGGCATCTGGATGTCCAGAAAGATCAGATCGGGCTGATGCTGGGCCGCGGCCTTCAGGGCCTCGAAGCCGTTGGCGCATTCTGCCGCCACCTCCACATCCGGGTGGGCCACCAGGTGCTCGCGCACCACGGCGCGGGCCAGATCCTCGTCGTCGATGATCAGGGCTTTCATGGTTCGGTCTCCAGGGGGAATACCAGGGTCACGCGATGGAGGGCCTCCTGCACGCCGGCCTCGAAGCGGGCGCGGCTGCCGAAGCGGCCCAACAACCGCTGGCGGACCTGCCGCAGGCCGATGCCCAGGCCCTGGGGGGTCGGGGCATCACCATCCATCGGGTTTTCCACGCGCAGGATCACATGGCCTTCGGTGACCTCCGCGCTGAGGGACAGGGTGCCGCCTTCCGGCAGCGCCGCGATGCCGTGTTTGATGGCATTCTCCACCAGCGGCTGCAGCAACAGGGTCGGGAGCAGGGCGGGTTCGGCCTCTGGATCCACGGCCCAGGCCAGCTGCAGGCGGCTGCCGAAGCGGATCTGCTCGATGGCCAGGTAGGCCCGCGCAAGATCGAGTTCCTCCCTCAGCGGCACCAGGCGGCGCTCGCCCAGACCGAGGCTGCGGCGGAGGAAATCCGACAGGAGGACGCACATCTCCCGCGCCCGGGCCGGGTCCACGGCGGTGAGCGCCGACAGGGAGTTCAGGCTGTTGAACAGGAAGTGGGGGTTCAGCTGGGCGCGCAGGGCCTTCAGCTCGGACTCCTGGGCCAGCAGCTGCAGCTCGGCACCCTTCCGCTCGGCCTCGAGGGCCCGGTCCTGGGCCAGCATCAGGTAGCTCAGCGCGACCGAGGCGAGGTAGAGCAGGATGCCCAGGCCCGTGAGCACGGGCAGGGCCGTGTTCACGCGCTGGGGCAGGGCGCCCAGCCCTGGTATCCAGGCCAGCATCCGGGCGAGCATCCAGGCGAGGCCGGCCCACAGGCCGCCCATGAGCACGGCCGCCATGCCCCAGGCCGCCCCGTGCGCGCCGAGCCCCTCGACCGTGCGACCCAGGGGCAGGGCCCGGCAGAGGAACCAGGCCGACAGGAACAGGAAGGCCGCCAGGAGGCAGAGGGGCAGGGCGAGGGAGCCCGCCTCGGCCCAGCTCCAGCCCTGGCTCCGGGCGATGCCCGTGAGCAGCAGCGCGATGGGGGCCCATCCCAGAAGGTAGGCCCCCAACCGGGCCCGGCTGGCCAGGAGCGGGTGCATCAGCTCTTGACCTCGGTGCCGCCGAAGAGGATGAGACCCGTGACCACCAGGCGGGGACGGCCTTCCACAGGACCGGGGCCATGGTGGGTGTTGTCGTTCAGGGCTCCGGCCACGGCCGTGGCGCGGTTGGCGATCTCCCAGCCATCGGGCACGCGGATCTCCCCGCCCCCGAAAAGCACGAAAACATCGATGCGGGCCTGGCCGTTTTCGAGGGCCGCCTGCCGGAGATCCACCTCATAGCCCCCGAAGATGGCCGTCAGCTCGCCGCCCTTGAAGGCCTGGGTGAGGACGCGCCGCTTGAACCCCCCGAAGATGGCCGTGCCCTGGAGGAAGTCCTCGGAGCGGGCCAGCTCGGGTGGCACGCCGCGGTTCTGCTTGAGCGCCTTGACTACAATGAGGATGCCCACGCCCACCACCAGCATGGGCGCCAGGGCCTCGGCCAGATGGCCCCGGGCGAAGGTGAAGAGCAGGAGGAAGGCGCCGCCGAGCACGAGGAACCAGCCGCCCATGCCGCCGCCGCTGCCCTCCTGACGGATCTTGGCGACGCCCATGGCGACCAGCACCAGGGGCCAGAGCTTGAAGATCGTGTGGGCCTGGATGAGGCCGAGGTTGTCCAGGGTGAGGACGAGGCCCGCCACGATGATGGCCACGCCCACCACCAGCTTGGGGCTGAAGGGGCTGGGGGCCTTGGCGTCGTCGGGGGCAGTCATGGCTTCACCTGTTCAGAGTCGGTTTCAGGATCACAGGAAACGGCGGGGCTTGGCGATGGGGGGATATCCTTGCTTTTCCGCTCCGGCTTGGGCTGGGGGAAGATGGCCCGAAGGGTGATGATCAGGCCGCCCCAGACCAGGAAGATGGGCCACCAGCGCTCCAGCAGGCCCCAGGGGCCGAACTGGGAGATGAAGCCCGCGACGGAGAAGCACAGCCAGACATGCCCCCGGAGGCTGAGCGGCCCGTCCTGGACCAGCCGGGCGAGGCCGAGGGCGGCCAGCACCAGCGGCCACCAGGTCAGCAGGTGCCAGGCGTCGTACCAGCGGAGGCTGTCCGCCGTGAGGATGAGACCCAGGGCAATGACGGCCAGGCCGATGACGAGTTTAGTCGAGAAGAGGGGGGGGCGCGTGTCCTGGGCGTTCATGAGCGGTGTTCCTTTCTGCCGGATCCAAAGGGGACGACGAAGGCCAGCGTGGGGAGCCACAACGCCAGCCACCACCAGGGGCTGTCGAGGAACCATCCCGCGTGGATCATGCCTTCCTCCCGTGTGATCAAGCTACGGGCGTTCCCACCTGGAATCGGGCGGGGATCGGCGAATGGCGGGCGAGGACCGGCGAGCGGTCAGACCCAGGTGATCGTCCCGCCCCGGCTGCGTTCCCGCCAGGCGTGATCCAGGGCGGGAACCAGGTCCGGAGGACATTCAAAGCGCACCACGGCCCCCTCGCCCTCGAAGGTCTGCTCCAGGACGAGGGCGGCGGGGAAGGCGCCCAGCAGGGCGAAGGGAAGGTGGGCCTGGGCGGCGGGCACGCGGATCTCACCCGTGCGGAGGATGCGGACCTCCTCCCAGCAGCCGGCGGCATCGGCCGCGGCCAGTGCGCCCTGAACGCCCTCGGTGTAGGCGCGCACCAAGCCGCCGGTACCGAGTTTCGTGCCGCCGTACCACCGGATGCAGACGGCGAGGAGATCGGTGACCTCCGCCCCCTCCAGCACGGCCAGCATGGGCCGCCCGGCTGTACCGGACGGTTCACCGTCGTCATCGGCGCCGAAGGCCGAGACGGGAACCCCCTCGCGCCAGGCGCTGCAGTGGTGGGTGGCGTCGAAGTCGCGTTTCCTGAGGGCCGCCAGCACCGCCGCCCGTCCGGCCGCCTCCCGGGCAGGGTGCAGCTCCGTGAGGAAGACCGAGGCCTTCTCGCGGAAACGGTGGTTCGCGACTTCCTTCAACCGACGCATGAATCCAGCATGCGGGCGGCTGTGACGGGAATCAACAAAGGGGCGACAATAGCGACCTTTCAGTCGTATTTGCTTATAGTTGGGGAGGATCTTTTCGAGGAGACGGCATGGATACCGTCGCGCGGCCCTTCTCACCCACGGTCCTGCAGCGCAGGATCCCGGTCCCCTCGGATCTGGACATCGCCCAGGCGGCCACCCTCAAGCCCATTGGGCAGGTGGCGGCGGAGCTGGGATTGCGCGACGACGAGCTCGAGTTCTACGGCCCCACCAAGGCGAAGGTCCGGCTGGAAGTGCTGGAGCGCCTGCGAGATCGCCCGGATGGCCGCTACATCGATGTCACCGCCATCACGCCCACGCCCCTGGGTGAGGGCAAGACCACCACCACCGTGGGCCTCAGCCAGGCCCTGGGCGCCCACCTGGGCCAGCGCGTGGCCACCTGCATCCGCCAGCCCAGCCAGGGCCCCACCTTCGGCATCAAGGGCGGCGCGGCCGGTGGCGGCTATAGCCAGGTGATCCCCATGGAGGACTTCAACCTCCACCTGACGGGGGACATCCATGCCATCACCGCAGCCCATAACCTCTGCGCAGCTGCCATCGACGCCCGCATCCTGCATGAGGCCGGTGCCACGGACGAGCAGATGTTCGAGCGCATCTTCCCGAAATCCAAGGGCGCCCGGAAGTTCCCCCGGTCCCTCCAGCTGCGCTGCGCGAAGCTGGGCGTGACCAAGGGCGATCCCGACGCCTTCACGCCCGAGGAACGGCGCCGCATCTGCCGCCTGGACCTCGACCCGGCGGCCGTTACCTGGCGTCGCGTGCTGGATACCAGTGACCGCTTCCTCCGCGGCGTCACCGTGGGGCAGGGCGATGAGGAACAGGGCTTCGCCCGGGCGACGGGCTTCGACATCGCCGTGGCCAGCGAGATCATGGCCGTGCTGGCGCTGGCCACCAGCCTCCAGGACATGCGGCACCGCCTGGGGGCCATGGTGGTGGGCCTTGATCGGAAGGGGGATGCCGTCACGGCCGAGGACCTCGGCGTGGCCGGCGCCATGACCGTGCTGATGAAGGACGCCCTCAAGCCCACCCTGATGCAGACCCTCGAAGGCACGCCCGTCTTCGTCCACGCGGGGCCCTTCGCCAATATCGCCCACGGCAACAGCTCCATCCTGGCGGATCGGATCGCCCTCAAGCTGGCCGACTATGTGATCACGGAGTCCGGCTTCGGGGCGGACATGGGCATGGAGAAGTTCTTCGACATCAAGTGCCGTGTGTCGGGTCTGGTGCCGGATGCTGTGGTGCTGGTGGCCACAGTGCGCGCCCTGAAGATGCACGGCGGCGGCCCCAAGGTCGTGGCCGGGAAGCCCCTGGATGCGGTCTATGTGGAGGAGAACCTGGAGCTCCTCCGGCAGGGCCTGCCGAACCTGCTCCACCACATCCGCATCGCCCGGAAGTTCGGCATCCCCGTGGTGGTGGCGGTCAACGGCTTCGCCACGGACAGCCCCGCCGAGCTGGACCTGGTGCGCCGGGCCTCGCTGGAAAGCGGCGCCGAGGATGCCGTGGTCTGCCAGAACTGGGCCCTGGGCGGGGAAGGGGCGCTGGATCTGGCGAAGGCGGTCATGCGCGTCTGCGACCGGCCCTCGCATTTCCGGTTCCTCTACGACCTGGACGAGCCCATCAAGCAGAAGATCGAGACCATCGCTCGTGAGATCTACGGCGCCGACGGGGTGGACTACTCGCCCGAGGCCGAAGCCCGGATCGAGGCCTACACCCGCCTCGGCTACGACAGGCTCCCCATCTGCATGGCCAAGACCCACTTGAGCCTGAGCCATGACCCCACGCTGAAGGGCGCCCCCACCGGCTTCCGCATTCCCGTTCGTGACATCCGGGCCAGCGTCGGGGCGGGCTTCCTCTATCCCCTGCTCGGCAAGATGGCCACCATGCCGGGCCTGCCCACCAGACCCGGGTTCTACGATGTGGACATCGAGCTGGAGACCGGTCGTGTGGTCGGTCTGTTCTGAGCGCACGAAATCCGGAAACGGAGGGCCGCTGGTAGCATGAACCCTTCATGACATGGGCTCTGTGATGCTGACCGGTCCGCTCCTTCCCCTCCGCAGGTGTCTCCGCGGCTTGGCAGCTTTGTCGACCGGAATCCTGCTCCTGGCGGCCGGGCCAACCTGGGCGGAGGGCGCTCCCGCGCCCCCCGCCGCGAAGACCCTGGCCGAGGCCTTCGAGAAGGGCCCCATCTCCCTGAATGCCCGGGTCCTCCGGCGCGGGACGGACGGGTCGGAGCAGACGCTCCCGCTCTTCCAGACTCCGGTCCTCCGATACCAGGACCGTGTGGAAATCTCCCTGTCCGGGGAGGCCTTCGATCCCCGGGTCACTCGCTCCGACTGGACCCTCATCGCCGTCTTCCTGCCCCGGACCGTGGCCCCGACAACCCAGGGCGTGGCTGAGCTGCGTCTCAAGCGACAGGGGGGGCAGATGGTGGCGCCCGTCCTTCAGGCCCCTTACGACGCCATTCCGATGTTTTTCCTGGTGCCCGACAGCGGAGGCCGGCGGAAGGTCCTGGCGGATGTCCTGGCCCATCTGGAAGCCTTCCGCTCCATCTGCCTCAAGCTCTCGGATCTGACCGAACAACGGGCCCATGCCGACCGTTTCCTCACCGGTCTGGACACCATCCGGAAGGACCAGTCCCCCGCGGCCTACGATGCGGCCGTCTTCAACTTCCTGAAGGCCTACGGGGGACAGGTTTCTCAGGATCTGCAGGTTTTCCTGAGCCGGAACAGCGCCTCGAACCTCGACAAGTTTCAGTTCCTCACGCAGGAGTTCCGGCGGACCAACATCCTGGTTCCGGCCAATGATGCCGGGGATCGAACCACCACCATCCAGGGCCAGTCGGTTTCGGGGCCCGCCCGGGCCTCTTCCGCCTACATCTCCATCGTGTTCGACCTGGTTCAGATCTTCCAGAACCTCTGGCCCGGACACCGGTTCCAGTATGTTCCGGCCCTGGCCAAGGATTTCAACGGGACCCGCTCCCAGCTCTGGTACGGAGACTGGATCCATACCACCGGCGATATCCTCGGTGCCTTGGTGTTCAGTCCCTGTCGCTGGGAGGATGCGGAGCCCCCATCCTTCACCTTCACGGTCCCTCTGGACAGTGCCCTGGTCCAGCCCTACGGTCAGCTGCTGCTCCGGCCCAAGGCCGGGAGCAACCTGCCTTTCGCCCTGTTCGGGCATGACTGGCGGCTGATCGTCGAAGGCCCGAACGGGGAGAAGCTCGCGCCGCTGCCCCTCGCACCGAGCCCGGGCAAGCAGGCCTTTATGATCATTCCGGGTGCTCCCCTGGAGGCCCTTCGGCAGCATGGTTTCCTGCGCGTCAAGGCCCACATTGAGGGTGCATGGGGCTTCCAGGCCGTGGCCACCGAGGCCCAGGAGCTTCCCGCCGGCCTCGATCCCACATGGCTTCCCTCCGCCGCGGAGCGGGCTCACTTCATGGTGGGCGAAGCCAGTGTGCTGCGGCTCCCGGCGCCCTGGGCCGCCTGCCTCGGTCGCATCGCCTTCCGCCCGGGCAGGACCGGAGCCTCTCCCCTGGAGGCCGAGCTGAAACGGCAGCCGGATGGGGCGGGACTGGCCACATTCAGGCCCCTGGGAAACCTGTCCGGGCCGGGAAACCTGGAGTTGTTCCTGCCCGGGGCCGAGCGGCCCACCTTGAGCATCCCCATGACCCTGCTGCCTCCCCTGCCGGTGGTGGACCGTGTGGAGGCTCATCAAGGTGAGGCGACCCTCCTCATCTCCGGGCGCAACCTCGGCGAGGCTTCCCAGTGCGTCCTCGGAGGCCAGGTCCTGGCCCGGGGCAAGGAGAACAGCGACGGTTGGACCTTCGATTCCGCCAAGGGTCCGATCCCCGGAGTCTCCGGAGCCCTGTTGCAGGGGGAGATCCAATTGGCCGATGGGCGGACGCTGGCCCTGAAGGATGTGCGGCTGCTCCCCCCGCGTCCGGTCCTCGGCAGCCTTCAGGTGCTGGCCGAGCAGCCCGCTCCGGGCCTGCCGCTCTCCGCGGACCCCCCGCTCCTGTCGACCACCAGCCCTGTGATGGTGTCGATCCTGCCGGGCCGGAAAGGAGCCTTCCCCTTCGGGCACAGCCCCAAGCTGTCCCTGCGCCTCTCGGACGAGCCGGGCACCGTGCGCGCGGTGCCTCCCGCCGCGGTCCGCCTGCTGGGGCGCGGCCAGCGCCTCATCGCCACGCTCCGGGTGGCGGACCTCTTCGGCCCTACGGCTTCCGGGCGCCTGGAGATCCAGGTGGAGGACGCCTCCGCAGGCGCCAGCGCCTGGGTCGTCCTGCCGCCGCTGTTCGTGGACCTACCCATCGTCAAGCGGCTTTACCAGGATGGCACCGGCACGCACCTGGAAGGCCCGGCGCTTGAAGCGATCGAGGCGGTGGCCCCCAGTCCTGCCGGCCCCTGGGTGCCGCTGGCCATGGACTTCCGGAACGGGAGCCAATCCGCTGAGGTTCCGCCGCCTCTGCCTGGGGAGAATCTCTGCCTGCGGCTCTACGGCTGGCCCGAGGTTCTGGTGCGGCTCCTGGGACCGGCGCCTGCATCGTCCTCGGCGCCGGTGAATACCGCCAGGCCTGAGGCTCGGCCCGGTCCGACTCCGGCACCCAAGTAGATGCGAAACGGACCCGCACTGGCGGGTCCGTTTCAGGCGTTTCCGAGGCCGCTATGCGATGGCGTCGATGATGGCGTTCAGCGTGGCGCTGGGCCGCATCGCCGCGCCCGTCTTGGCACGATCGGGGTGGTAGTAGCCGCCCATGTCCACGGGCTTGCCCTGGGCTCCGATCAGCTCCTCATTGATCTTCGCCTCGTTCGCGCCGAGCTGCTGGGCCACCTTCGAGAACCGGGCCTGAAGCTCGGCATCCTTGGCCTGAGCAGCCAGGGCCTGGGCCCAGTACAAGGCCAGGTAGAAGTGGCTGCCCCGGTTGTCGATCTGGCCGACCTTGCGGGCGGGGGACTTGTCGTTGTCGAGGAACTTGGCGATGGCCTGATCCAGGGTTTCCGCCAGCACGGCGGCCTTGGCGTTCTTGAAGGTATTGGCCAGGTGCTCCAGAGAGGCGCAGAAGGCGGAGAACTCGCCCAGGGAATCCCAGCGGAGGTAGCCCTCCTTCTGGAACTGTTGGACATGCTTGGGAGCGGAACCGCCGGCGCCGGTTTCGAAGAGGCCGCCACCGCCCAGCAGGGGCACGATGGAGAGCATCTTGGCGCTGGTGCCCAGCTCGATGATGGGGAAGAGGTCCGTGAGGTAGTCGCGCAGGACATTGCCCGTGACGGAGATGGTGTCGAGGCCCTTCCGGATGCGCTCGCAGGAGACCTTCATGGCCTCATCCGGAGGCAGGATTCGGATGTCCAGCCACTTGGTGTCATGGTTCTTGAGGTAGGTCTCGACCTTGGCGATCATCTGGGCGTCGTGGGCGCGGGCCTTGTCCAGCCAGAAGATGGCGGGGGCGCCGGTCAGGCGGGCGCGGGTGACGGCCAGCTTGACCCAGTCCTGGATGGGCGCGTCCTTGGCCTGGCAGCCCCGGAAGATGTCGCCCTCCTCCACTTTCTGGGAGAGCAGGGTGGCGCCGGACTCGTCCACGATGCGGATGGTCCCGGCGGCCGGGGCGAAGAAGGTCTTGTCGTGGGAGCCGTATTCCTCGGCTTTCTGCGCCATGAGACCCACATTCGGCACGCTGCCGATGGTGGCGGGGTCGAAGGCGCCGTGCTTCTGGCAGTCCTCGATGACGGTCTTGTACATCGTGGCGTAGCAGCGGTCCGGGATCATGGCCAGGGTGTCGTGGAGCTTGCCATCGGCGCCCCACATCTTGCCCGCGTCGCGCACCACTACGGGCATGGAGGCATCCACGATGATGTCGTTGGGCACATGCAGGTTCGTAATGCCCTTATCGGAATCCACCATGGCCAGGGCCGGGTGGGTGGCGTAGACCGCCTGGATGTCCGCCTCGATCTCGGCACGGCGAGCCTCGGGCAGGGCCTGGATCTTGGCGTAGACATCACCCAGCCCATTGGCGGTGTTCACGCCCAATTCCCGCAGGGTGGCGTTGTGCTTCTCGAAGACCGGCTGGTAGAAGACGGACACGGCATGACCGAACATGACGGGATCCGAGATCTTCATCATGGTGGCCTTCAGGTGCAGGGAGAGCAGCAGGCCGTCCCGCTTGGCCGCGTCGATCTGCTCCGCGTAGAAGGCCCGGAGGGATTTGACATTCATGACGGAGGCGTCGAGCACCTCACCGGCCTGCAGGGGAAGCTTCTCCTTCAGCACCTTCACGGCGCCATCCGCGCCCACGAATTCGATGCGGGCCGTCGTGGCCTTGGCGAGGGTGGTCGAGGTTTCGCTGCCGAAGAAGTCGCCGGTGGTCATGTGGGCCACGCGGGCCTTGGAGTCCGGGCTCCAGGGCGACATCTTGTGCGGGTGCTTCTTGGCGAAGTTCTTCACGGAGAGGGGGGCGCGGCGGTCGGAGTTGCCCTCGCGCAGCACGGGGTTCACCGCGCTGCCCAGCACCTTGGCATAGCGGGTCTGGATCGCCTTCTCCACTTCCTCCGTGGGCTGCTCGGGATAGTCGGGGATCTGGTAGCCCTGGGACTGCAGTTCCTTGATGGCCGCGATGAGCTGGGGGATGGAGGCGCTGATGTTGGGGAGCTTGATGATGTTGGCTTCCGGCTTCAGGGCCAGGGCGCCCAACTGGGCCAGGTTGTCGGGGATGCGCTGGGACTCGGTCAGGTGCTCGGGGAAGTTGGCGAGGATGCGGCCGGCGAGGGAGATGTCCGAGGTCTCGACGGCGATGCCGGTACCCTTGGTGAAGGCCTGGATGATGGGAAGCAGGGAGTAGGTCGCCAGCGCCGGGGCTTCGTCGATGTCGGTCCAGATGATCTTCTGGGTGGTCATGGGCTCTCCTTAGAATCTTCCCCGGCTCGACCCGAACGAGAACGGCAGGCAGATCTCGTTTGTCCGGCGACGGGTAATCAAGGCAGACTCCCACGGGAAAAGCCTTGCTTCAAGCGGCTTTCCCTGTCGAGACGGCGGTTTGGGACTTCGGTCACTCCGGGCGTTTTCAGCCCGCCACCGGCATGGCGACTCCAGAGGCGGCCTTGACGCCGCCGCGGGTCAGGGCGAAGTCCATGCGGCCCAGATTCACGCCGCCAAAGCCGACCTGGAACACGAGGGTCTCCCCCTGGGCCTGGGGAAGCTTGGTGGGTGTTTCCAAAAAGGTGTGGCTGTGCCCACCGATCACGGCGTCGATACCTGCCACCGCGCCGGGCAGGCGCAGGTCGTCGTGGGCGGAATCCTTGTTGCTGTAGCCCAGATGGGACAGCACCACCACCAGGTCCACCTTTTCGACCTCGCGCAGCCGCTTCACCACCGGTCTCAGGCTTTCGTAGGGGTCCTTCCAGACGATCCCCTCGTGGTTCTTGGGGGCCACCAGACCCGCGAACGCCACGCCCACGCCGGTGATGCCCACCTTCAGCCCCGGGAATTCGCGGACGAGATAGGGCCGGATGCGTTTTTCGAGGGCGGGAGCGCCCTTGCAGTCGAAATTGCAGTTGACGAAGGCGAAGGGCGGGTTGGCGTGCTTGAGCTGCTCCATGGATTCCATGGCCTCCACCAGCATTCCCACGCCGTTGTCAAAATCGTGGTTGCCCAAAGTGCCCGCGTCGTAGCCCACCATGCGCATGAGCTGATAGTCCAGGCGACCCTTGTAGCGGTTGAAGTAGGGCGTGCCCTGGAAGGTGTCGCCGGCGTCCAGGAGCAGCACGGCCCCCAGCTGCTGGCGCAGCTGCCGCACCAGGGTGGCCCGGCGGGCCATGCCGCCCTTGCCGCTGATGGCGCCGTTGCCCGGCCCGAAGGGCTCGATGCGGGAGTGGGTGTCGTTGGTGTGCAGGAGGGTGACGCGGCCGGCGGCGGCCGCCTCGGTACCCCCCATCACAGCCCCCATTGAGGCCCGCAGGGGGGATACCTGGGAGGCGGCAGCGGCGGCGCCAAGGGAGACGAGGAAATCGCGGCGATCCATGCGGGCCCCTACAGCTTCAGCTTCTTGTCGCGGATGGCTTCCTGGATTGGAACTGGAATCCCATAGCGCCCCGGGGGTGGGGAAACCAGGTCCTTCTTCGCCTTGCCCAGGGCCGCACATTCATCGAGCAGCATCTGCCTGAGCGTGACACCCGTGGTGAAGGGCTTGCGCCCCTTCTTCAGTGTGGGGATGGAATCGCCGCCACCGTAGAGGTAGTCCGTCGTGGCCACCTTGATTGTGGCTTCCGGATCGATGGGGCTGCCGTCCTCCCAAGTGACGGTGAGGACAGCCTGCTCAGGGGGGCCTTCGATCTTCGCCTTCACGCCGGAACAGGGCTCACCGCCTCGGCGGAGCAGGCCTTCCTTCACGACCTGGATCACCTCGGCGCCCGTGAGCTCGATCACCACCATCTCGTTCTCGAAGGGCATCAGCTCGAAGATGTCGCCCACCTTGAGCTGTCCCGGTCGCAGGTTGGCCCGCAAGCCTCCGGCATTGGTGATGGCAAACGGGACTGGCATGCCCACGAGGGGTTGGGCGGCTCGGCGCATGACATCCGAAACCCAATAGCCCAGCAGGTTCTCCTCGCCCCGGCGCCCACGGAAGAGCCCCTGGGGCGCCTCCACCAGCGGCAGACCGAAGCTGGCCTTGATCTCCGCCGCCAAAGGGGCGATGACCTTCTGGATGTCCGCATCCTCCGGAATGGCCTCCGTAATGGGGATGACCTCGGTCTTCACGCTGGGGGGCTGCGCCGCCAGCGGAAGGGAAAACAGGGAAAAGACGAGGAGGGCACGACCTGGATTAGGCTTCACGGGCATCTTCCTTCAAGGCCGCCAGGGCGTCCCGCACGGCGGCATCGTGGATCCAGAATCGGGCGGCGGCGCGGAGGAACCAGCCCATCAGCCAGCCGTTGATCAGGGTGGCGGCCAGCTGCAGCAGCAGGAACAGCCAGACCCTGAAGGTGGTGCCGCCCCCCAGCCGCCAGGCCAGCAACAGCACCAGGAAGGGGAGCAGGGCACGCAAGGCGGCTCCGCCGAGATTCACCAGCCCCCACTGGATCGGGTGCATCCAGAGCCGCAGAAAGCAGTCCGCCAGGTGCGCCCAGTAGCCCCGAGAGAGTCCCGCCGCGCGCCCCAGCCGGCAGAACCACCACTGGAGGTTCAGGGCCGCGACGGTCGCCATCACCACCAGCGGACGCCCAAAAAAGGCCATCCAGCCGAGCCCGTCGATGCCCAGGCTTCCGGCCCAGGCCAGGGCCGAATAGGCCGCCCAGCCCACCAGGCCCACCGGCAGGAGGCCGATCAGGAGGGTGTCCAGTGCGCCCAGCAGCCAGGGGCCCAGCCGGGCCTTCTGTCCGCCCGCTTCCGCCTGCAGGCGCCAACCATACCAGAGCACGATCACCAGGCCAAGGCCCAGCAGGTGGACCGTCGGCGAGTTGGCCAGGCGATGTTGAAGGCCGCCGTTCACCCACAGTTCCCAGATGTCGCGCGCACTGATTCCTTCGCCCCAGTGGCTGGGCAGGGCGCTCCAGCCAGCGGCCCGGCGGAGGTGGCCCGCCCAGCCCAGGGAGGGCCCCAGCAGGACCAGCACCCAGCCCGCCATCAGGCCCCAGCCCCATCGGCCGAAACCGCCGGGCAGAGCAGGGGCGAAGAAGGACCACGGCGCCCGAGGCGACAGGGTCTCCTCGGTGTGGATGGTGGTGGGGCGTTCTTCCTCGAAGCTCATGGCCGTCCGCAAACAATCCTTCATCAAACCACACTTGACAGGGCCGGGGCCCTTGGGGTTTCATCGCTTCCATGCTGTCGTCCTTCCCCTCCCTGCACCGGGGCCTCCTTTTCGGGGCCTATTGGTGGCGCGTGGGTTCGGACGGCTCCCTTGGCGAGGCCTGACGGCCGCTGCCACCCCGGACCTTCCGAGCCCGACCCCATGGTCGGGCTTTTTCGCATTTGGATGACCCCGTGCACCTGATCCGCCATCCCTTTCCCGCCGACCTGCTGACGCCCCTGGCCGCCTACCTGGCCCTGCGCCCGGCTGGAGCCAGCCTCCTGCTGGAGTCCTGTGATCAGGGCGAACGGGTGGGCCGCCACAGTTTCGTGCTGCTGGAAGGCCCGGCGGAATGCCGCCTGGCGCCTCCCGCCCGGGGCTGGATCGAGGCCCTGCGGGGGCTGGCTGGAGCCCCGCCGTCAGGAGCCATCCACGATCCGGTCGCCGAACTCCCCACGCTCCGGGAACCCCTGCCCATCGGTGTCGGATGTGCGGGCTATCTGGGTTTCGAGGCCATGGGCGCCCAGGAGCCGACCCTTCCGCTGCCCGCCCGGAACGGGCTGGGCCTGCCGGGCCTCTGGGTGAAGCGCTTCGACGCGGCCCTGGTCTTCGACCACTTGCACCAGGTGGCCGAGCTGCAGACCGTGGATGCCGATGTCGAAGCCGGTTTCCGGCGTCTGCGGGAGCTGCGGGCCCGGCTGCTGGCGGGCGTGCGCGATCCGGGGCCGGGCACCTCCCATCCGAGGGCCCAGGCCCTGATGGCCCGCGAGGCCTACGAGGGTGCGGTGATCCGGGCGCAGGAGCGCATTCTCGATGGCGACATCTACCAGCTGGTGCCCAGCCAGCGCTTCCGCGTCGAGGACCCGCCACCCCCCCTCGAGGCCTACCGCCGCCTGCGCCGGTTGAATCCGAGCCCCTATGGGTTCCTGCTCGAATGGGGGGATTTCGCCCTGGTGGGCGCTTCTCCGGAGATGCTGGTGCGGGTGCAGGATGGCGAGGCCGAGACCCTGCCCATCGCTGGCACGGTGCCCAGGGGCGCGAACGCCGAGGAGGACACCTCCCGTTTCGAGGCCCTGAAGCGGGATCCGAAGGAGCTGGCCGAGCACCAGATGCTGGTGGACCTGGCCCGCAACGACCTGGGCCGCGTGGCCGTGCCCGGCGGGGTCCGGGTGGAGAAACCCCTGGCCCTCCAGCGCACCAGCCATGTCCTGCACCTCACCACCACGGTGAAGGCGAAGCTGCGGGCGGGCGTGGATGCCCTGGATGTGCTGGCGGCGGCATTCCCCGCGGGCACCGTGAGCGGTGCCCCCAAACTCCGGGCCTGCCAGCGCATCGCGGAGCTGGAAGGTGAGGTCCGCGGACCCTACGGCGGTGTGCTGCTGCGGCTGGGGACGGACGGCATCCTGGACACGGCCCTCATCCTCCGCACGGCGGTCTACGCCGGAGGGGCCGCCTACCTGCAGGCCGGGGCCGGCGTGGTGCGGGCTTCGAACCCGGAGTCTGAATACTTTGAAACCCTGCATAAGCTGGGCGCCGTCGCCCAGGCCCTCGGGGTCCAGCTGCCTGGAGCCTCTCGATGATCCTCCTGATTGATGCCCTGGATTCCTTCACCTACAACCTGGTGCAGGCCTTCGAGACGCTGGGGATGCCGGTGCGCGTGGTGCGGCACGATGCCATCGGCCTCGAGGAGGCCAAGGCCCTCAAGCCCGAAGCCGTGGTGCTGTCGCCGGGGCCGGGCCATCCCACGGAAAGCCCGGCCCACATGGCCTTGGCGGGCTCGGATTGGGCCATCCCGCTGCTGGGCGTCTGCCTGGGGCATCAGGCCCTGGCGGCGGCCACGGGGGGCCGGGTCATCCGCGCCCTCGAGCCCCTGCACGGCGAGGCCACCCCCCTGGAACAC
Organism: Geothrix sp.; assembly: GCF_020622065.1. Taxonomy (NCBI): domain Bacteria; kingdom Pseudomonadati; phylum Acidobacteriota; class Holophagae; order Holophagales; family Holophagaceae; genus Geothrix; species Geothrix sp. The sequence continues at coordinate 1,429,970 of NZ_JAHRYQ010000001.1, forward strand.
GAGGGTACCGGCCTCTTCCTGGGGCTGGCGCCCGGCTTGCCCGTGGGCCGCTACCACAGCCTCATCGCCGAGCCAGCCTCGCTGCCCGCCTGCTGGCGCGTGACGGGCCGCAGCCCCGGCGGCGAAATCATGGCCATGGCCCACCGCCAGCTGCCCCGCTGGGGCGTGCAATTCCACCCCGAAAGCATCCTCACGCCGGACGGCCCGGCCATGCTCGCCAACTTCCTCCGGATGGCCAAGGAATCCCGATGACTCTGCTCACCACCCACAATCCCATCCGCCCGTTGCCCGAGGCCACGGCCTCGGAGCTCATGCGCATCTTCATCGACCAGGACACGGACGCCCTGCTGGTGGGGGCCTGTCTGGCCCTGCTGGCCCAGCGGGTGCCCGAGGCCCACGAGCTGGCGGCCTTCGCCGGGGCCCTCTCCGAAGTGGCCGTCCCGTTCCCGGCCCTGCCCGAAGGCGCCCTCGACACCTGCGGCACGGGCGGCGACGGGGCCTCCACCGCCAACCTCAGCACCCTGGCAGCGCTGCTGCTGGCGCACCTTGGGGTCCCCATCGTCAAGCACGGCAACCGCGCCGCCACCAGCGTCTGCGGCAGCGCCGACCTGCTGGAGGCCCTGGGCTACGACCTGGCCCGGGCCAGCGCCGACCTGTCGCAGGACCTGCAGGCCCACAGCTTCGCCTTCCTGTTCGCCCCGGCCTACCACCCCCTGCTCGGTCGCCTGCGGGAGATCCGCCGCCGCCTGGGGATCCCTACCATCTTCAACCTGCTGGGCCCGCTGCTGAATCCGGCGAACCCGCCCCTGCAGCTGCTGGGCGTGGCCCGCGAAGACCTGCTGGCCCCCATGGCCGGGGCCCTGGCGCGGCGGCCGACCCTGCGGCGGGCTTTCGTGATCCACGGCAAGGATGCCGAGGGGAGGGGGCTGGATGAAGCCTCCATCGAAGGGCCCACCACGGTCCAGTCCGTGGCGGACGGGCGGGTCGAGGCCCTCCAGGTGCTGGTGCCCCGGGAACTGGGCATCGGCCAGCCGCCACGGCATGCCCTGCGCGTCGCGGATCGGGCCGAAGCCCTCGCCGTGGCCCGGGGCATCTTCGGCGGGGCGGGGCACGCGGATTTCCGCCCTGCGGTGGCGGATGCGGTGGCCCTGCAGGCGGGGCTCGGCCTGCTCCTCCATCGGAACCGGGGGCTCGACGACCTGCCTCGGGCCTTCCAGGAAACCCGGGCCGCCCTGGACCGAGGATTCGCGCTGCCATTCCCCGCGCCGGGTCCCGCCTCGGACTCTGCCGCAGGGGGGCAGCCATGAGCCGTCTTCCCGATCCCGCCCTCCTGGTGGGCGAAACAGGCCTTTCCTCCCGATCCCACCTCCAGCGGGTGCTGGTCGCGGAGCTCGCGCGGGTCGGCCGACTCGCCACGCCCTCTCCCGCCCGCCCCCGGCGCGCCGGAGGCGGCCCCTTCGAAGCCGCCCTGCGGCGCGACGAGGCGGGGAAGGGCGGCGCGGTCATCGCCGAATACAAGCAGGCTTCGCCCTCCCTCGGTCCCTTCGCAGCCGGCACGCCGCTGCTGCCCCAGCTCCGGGCCTATCTCGAGGGCGGCACCGCGGCCTTCTCCATCCTTGCGGAACCCTTTCTCTTCCGGGGCGACGCCGACCACATCCGCCTCGCGGCCGAACTCGACCGGCCCCGGCTCTACAAGGGTTTCGTCATCGCCGAGGCCCAACTGGCCGAGGCGGAGGCCTGCGGCGCTGAGGCCGTGCTGCTCATTGCCCGCGTGCTCAAGGGCCACACGGCCGCCTTCGCGGAGGCGGCGCGCGACCGCGGCCTGGAGCCCCTGGTGGAGCTGCACGACCTCACCGAAGTGCCCTTCGCCCAGGAGGCCCAGGCCCGCCTGGTGGGCATCAATGCCCGGGACCTCTCGACCTTCAACCTCGGCGTGCCCACGGCCGAGCCTCTGCGCCGGGTCTTCCCGGAGGCGGTGCTGATCCGCGAATCAGGGCTCGCCACACCGGAGGACGCACGCGCCGCCCTGCGGGCCGGCTTCGACGCGGTGCTCATCGGCGAGGCGCTCATGCGGAGCCCGGATCCAAAAGGGTTCCTGGAGCGGGTCTTCGCGGATCTCCGGCAGGAGGCCCGATGAGCCTCCTCGCCAAGGTCTGCGGCCTCACCACGGTCGAGGATGCAGCCTTCGCCGCCAACCAGGGCGCCGACCTGCTGGGGTTTGTGGCGCATCCTCCCAGCCCGCGTCACTGTGCGGACCTCACTGTGGCAGAGGCCCATCTGGATCGTGCGGTGCTCGTGGCCGTGGCAGAGCGCGCCGAAGACCTGCTCGAGGTGGCACGGCGCCATGGGTTTCGTCGCGTGCAGCCCTACCTGCCGACCGCAGAACGGGGGCGCGGCGTGGCCCTGCTGCGGGAGGCCGGGCTCTTCGTCCTGCTGCCCTGGCCCGATGAACCCGGCCAGACGGCCCTTCCCGCGGACCTCTACCTCTGGGAGTCCAGTCCCGCGCAAACCGGCGTGGTCGGGGGCTCGGGCCAGGGCCACGGCATGGCCTTCCCGCCGCCAGGCCCCTTCCTGCTCGCCGGCGGGCTGGACGCGGCCTCCCTGGCCACCCGCGCCGCGCCTCTGCCGCCCTCCGTCCGCCCCCAGTTGCAGGGCTTCGATGCGGCCAGCCGGCTGGAGTCCGCCCCGGGTCGCAAGGACGCCGCGAAAATCGGCGCATTCATCACCGCCGCCCACCATCTGGAGCACCCATGACCACCGGATTCGAACTCCCCACGCGGTTCGGGACACAGGCTCTCGGCGGCTGCTACGCCCCGGAAACCCTCATGCAGCCGCTGCTCGACCTGGAGGCGGCCTTCCTGGGGGCCTCCGGCGATCCCGCCTTCCTCGCAGAGCTAAAGACGGAGCTGCGCCACTTCGTGGGCCGGCCCACGCCGCTCACGGCCGCACCTCGTCTGGCCGGGAAGCTGGGCCTGAAGGCGCTCTTCCTCAAGCGCGAGGACCTCACCCACACGGGCGCCCACAAGATCAACAACGCTCTGGCCCAGGCCCTCCTGGCGCGCCGCATGGGCAAGACGGAGATCATCGCGGAAACCGGCGCGGGTCAGCACGGTGTGGCCACCGCAGCGGCCTGCGCCCGGTTGGGGTTGTCCTGCACCGTCTACATGGGCGTCACGGACATGGCCCGCCAGGCGCCGAATGTGGCGCGGATGCGGCTCTTCGGCACCCAGGTCGTGCCCGTGGAAGCCGGGCAGGGCACGCTCAAGGAGGCCGTGAACGAGGCCCTGCGGGCCTGGGCCGGTCGCTGCGATCGCGCCCACTACATCCTCGGCTCCGCCCTGGGACCCCACCCGTTCCCAACGCTGGTGCGCAGCTTCCAGACGGTGATTGGCGAGGAAGCCCGGGCGCAGGTGCTGGAGCAATCCGGACATTTGCCCGAGGTCGTCCTCGCCTGCGCCGGTGGCGGCAGCAACGGCCTGGGCTTGCTGGTGCCCTTCCTGGGCGACGGCTTGCGCCGGGTGGCCGTCGAGGCTGGGGGTCATGGTCCGGCGCTGGGTGAACACGCGGCCCGGCTCGACGGAGGCCGCATGGGCGTCCTGCATGGCTGCAAGACCCTGCTGCTCCAGGACGAACACGGCCACACGGCGGAGACCGCCAGCATCAGCGCCGGGCTGGACTACCCGGCGCTGGGTCCCGAACTCGCGGCCCTGGCGCTGGATGGCCAAGTGGAAGTGCGCCGCGCCTCCGATGATGAAGCCCTGGCCGGGGCGCGCCTGCTCTGCGAAAGCGAGGGCATCCTGCCGGCCCTGGAGAGCAGCCACGCCCTGGCCCTGCTGCCCACCCTCGCCGTCGAAGGTGTCGCCACCATCCTGCTGGGCCTCAGCGGCCGGGGCGACAAGGACCTGTCCACCTACCAGTCGCGTCTGGGGATCTGAGATGAACCTGAATCCACTCCTCCCTTTCCTGATGGCCGGTGATCCCAGCCTGGAGGCTCTCCCAGCCCTTCTTTCGGAGGCCAAAACCCACGGCATCGAGGCCCTCGAGCTGGGGCTGCCGCACTCGGATCCCATCGCGGACGGTCCCGTGCTCCAGGCCGCAGCCCAGCGCGCCATCGCCCGGGGCGCCACGCCCCTCCGGGTGCTCGAATCCCTCGCGGGAATCGCAGAAAGCCCGGATCTCATCCTCTTCACCTACCTGAATCCCCTGCTCCAACTCGGCGCGGATCGGCTGAAGGCGCTGTTGGCGCCCACGCCGGTGAAGGCGCTGCTGGTGGTGGACCTGCCCTTTGGCGAGGAGCCCGGATTCGAAGCGGATCTGCGCGCCGCGGGCTATCCGATGGTGCCGCTGCTGGCACCCACCACGACCCTGGTCCGAGCCCGGCAGGTCCTGTCGGAACGGCCGGATCCCGGCCCCTCCGCACCCTTCGCCCAGCGGTTCGCCTATGTGGTGGCTCGCCTGGGCGTCACGGGGACGGGGCAGGGCACCGACCTGGCCCCCGTGCGTGAACGGCTGGCCCACTTGCTCGCGGCCACGAGCCGTCCTCTCGCGGTGGGCTTCGGCCTCTCCGATCCCGCCAGCCTGGCGGCGGTGCGGAACATGGGCGCCACGCCTGTCGTCGGTTCGGCGCTCGTGCAGGCCCTCGACGCGGGCAAGTCCCTGTCGCAGGCCCTCGACGGCGGGCTCCGTTGATGATCTTAAGATCGTGAATTAGCGGGTTTTCAGCCCACCCCCAGGATGGTTGCAAGGGCGTAACGATTTGGTATCGTGGTCAATCTTGCCCTTCAGAACCGGCTGGCAACAGCCACCCACCCCGGGAAGTCCGGGATTAGGAGCCATGCGCCCATGACCCACCGCTCACGCCTCACCCTCACGGCTTTGACCCTCATCGCCGCCGGCGCCTTCGCTCCCCAGGCCCAGGCTTCCGGCTTCCAGCTCCGCGAGCAGAGCCCGAGCGCTCAGGGCAACGCCTTCGCGGGCATCAGCGCGGGGGGCAACGACATCAGCGCCCTCTTCTTCAACCCCGCGACGATGACCCAGTTCGACGGCTGGCAGTTCTCCCTGGGCGGCACCTATGTCGGGTTGGATGTGAAGCTGCAGGACCTCTCGGCCAGCCGCACCCCGGCCCTGCTCGCGCTGGGCTTCCAGACGGCCCCGGTCACGGGCACCAGCCTGGGCCCGATCTCGGGCGCCTCGAGCCACGGGAACTCCGGGATCTCGGCCGTCCTGCCTGAATTCAACATCATGTACAGCGTCAGCAAGGACCTGAAGGTGGGGCTTTCCCTGAATGTGCCCTTCGGCCTCACCACCGAGTACGACGCCAACTGGGCCGGCCGCTACCACGGCCTGAAGTCCGACCTGAAGACCATCGATGTCGCGCCGAGCCTGGCCTACCGGGTGAACGACCAGTTCTCCTTCGGCGTGGCCTTCGTGGCCCGCAAGGCTGATGCGGAACTGACCAACGCCGTGGACTACGGCACGGCCCTGGCCCTGAAGGTGGGGTCCGGCCTGGCGGCGGCGGGCATGTCCACCGTGTCTCCCGGCCCTGGCCAGAACAGCCCCGTGGCGAACATCGCGATGGGCGCTCCCAGCGCGGTCTTCGGGACGCCGGGTTACGCCATCCCCGGCGCCTGGGACGGCAAGGCCGGCCTGAAGGGCGATGGCTGGGGCTACGGCTGGAAGGCGGGCTTCACCTGGCAGCCGACCAAGGAGTTCCGCCTGGGCGGTGCCTACTCCGCCGCCATGACCATGACGCTCAAGGGGGATGCCTCCTTCGAGTTCCCCGGCAACCTGCCGCCCACGGACCTGGCTGCCCTGAACGGGGCCGGCCTCAAGAACGGCGGCGGACAGGCTGACCTCGCCCTCCCCGCCACGGCCTCGCTGGGCTTCGACTGGAAGGCGACCTCCGCCTTCTCCCTCCAGGGTGAAGTGGCCCAGAGCACCTGGTCCCGCTTCAAGGAACTCCGCGTGAAGTTCAACACCGGGGCCCCGGATTCCATCACGGACGAGAACTGGAAGGACACCTGGTTCTACTCTCTGGGCGGCACCTACAAGGTCAACCAGGACTGGACACTCCGCGCCGGCGTGGCCTTTGATCAGGGCGCCGTGGACGACAACCACCGCACCCCCCGCATCCCCGACAACGACCGCAAGTGGCTCTCCCTCGGCGCGACCTACACCGTCTCCAAGAAGGTGGCCATCGATGTCGGCTACACCCACCTGTTCATCGGCGACGCGAAGATCAACCTGACCGCGGCCGGCGACAACACGACCCGGGGCAGCCTCACCGGCACCATGAAGGCCACCATCGAGATCCTGGGCGCTCAGGTTCGGTATTCCTTCTAGGCACCAGTCACCCCAGAGGAAGGGCCCGGTCTACCGGGCCCTTCCTCTGCCTAGATTCCCGTGACGGCCTGCAGATCTCCGGCCTGGATGGCGCTCAGGAACCGCTCGTAGTCCCGGGTGGCCTGATCCGCGTAGTCCTTGGCGAAATCGGCCAGGGACTCATCCAGCTTGTCGGCATCGCCTAGATAGCCTGCGAGCATGGCTGCATCCCCGGTCCGGGCGTGGGCTTTGGCCAGGATGCCACCGCAGAGGGCCGCGTAGTCCCCGAGCGCCGGCCCCCCCAGCGCAGTCCCATCGATGCCCGCCTTGTGATCGGACCATTGCCGCACCAGGAAATCCTGGCCCCCGAACCGGGTCCAGCCGAGCAGGGGATCCACCCAGGTCTGCGAGCGGTGTTGGCCCAGCGCGACCCGCTGTCCCTGGTGGAGGCTGGGGGGCGTCTCCCGCAGGTGCGGGGCCCAGGCGGAAGGTTCTTCCGATTTGAGCTGGAGGAAGAGCGGGTCCTCCGAGTCGCGGCCCAGACAGAGCACCAACAGGCTTCTCAGGCCGATGCTGCCGGTGCCCACCACCCTGAAGACCGCATCCATCGGCGCGTAGCCTTCCAGCACCTGCCGGCGCCCGGGGAGCACAGTCTCCCGATAGGCCGGCAACCCCTCCCACAGCCCTTCCTGCTCGGCCGGATCGAGTGGGCGGGTCAGGGGTGGGCGGGCCTGGAACCGCCTGCCGCCCCGGCCGTCATCCATGGTGACTTTGGCCAGGAGCTTGTCGGGCGTATCCCGCCGGGCCTTGGCCAGGACCTCCTTCAGGACGCCTCCGCCGCCCTGGGGGGTCACTTCAAAACGGACCAGCTCCAGCCCCTTCATCTCCGCAAATCGGGCCATATGCTCGCGATAGGCCCGCACCAGCCCCTTGACTGCCTTGCTGGCCTCCGTCTCGGACTGGCCCGCTTCCCGACCGCCCAGCACAGTGCTGGCGCAAAGCCGCTTCAGATCCCATTCCCAGGGACCAGGCATGGTTTCGTCAAAGTCATTGAGGTCGAAGACCAGGTGTCCGTCCGGGGCGGCATAGGCTCCCAGATTCAGCAGGTGGGCGTCCCCGCACATCTGAACTGTCATCCCGGTGGTGGGTCCGGAGGCGAGGTCACCGGCCATCAGCGCCACCGAACCCCGGAAGAAGGCAAAAGGGGATGCCGACATCCGTCCCCACTTGAGGGGCAGGAGGTCCGGAAGGCGGAGCTCATTGGCGGCCTTCAGCCGGGGGATGAGGTCTGGCCGGTCACCGGCTGCCTTCCAATGCCCCTGATCCGTTCGCGACAGCCGGTCCCGCAGCGCCTTGCCGGCGGAACGGCGTTCGGCGAGCGAGGGGCGGGGCGGCGGCATCGGCATGGCTGTCTCTCGGGTGCCCCGACTGGGGCCCAGCTGGGGCGGGGCTACACCCGCTCCACCGCCATGGCGATGGCATTGCCGCCCCCCAGGCAGAGCGCCGCCACGCCGCGCTGCTTGCCGTGCCGCTCGAGGCCATGGAGCAGGGTGGCCATGACGCGGGCGCCGGAGGCCCCGATGGGGTGGCCCAGGGCCACGGCACCGCCGTGGACATTGATGCGGTCCGCAGGCAGCTTCAGTTCGTTCATGGTGGCCACCAGCTGCACGGCGAAGGCCTCGTTGATCTCCCAGAGATCCACATCCTCCGCGGACCAGCCCACCTGCGCCAGGAGCTTGCGAATGGCCTCCACAGGGGCCATGAGCACCCATTCGGGTTCGAGGCCCGCCGTGGCGGCGCCGAGGATGCGGGCCTGGATGGGCAGGCCGTGAGCCCTGGCGTAGGACTCCGTGCTGACCAGGGCCGCCGCCGCGCCGTCATTCACGCTGGGGGCGTTGCCCGCCGTCACGGTGCCGTCCTTCTTGAAGGCGGGGCGCAGCTTGGACAGGGACTCGGGCGTGGAGTCGGCCCGGGGCCCTTCGTCCTCGCTGAGGATCAGGTCCCCCTTCTTTCCGGGGACGGCGATGGGCACGATCTCGTTCCGGAAGGCGCCGGACTGCATGGCGGCCACGGCCTTGCGGTGGCTTTCGGCGGCCCAGGCATCCTGCGCTTCGCGGCCGACACCGTATTTGGAGGCCACCAGCTCGCCCGTGTGGCCCATGTGCTGATCGGTCATGGCGCACCAGAGCCCATCGAGGATCATGGCGTCCTTGGCCTCGGTGTGGCCCATGCGCGCGCCCGCCCGCAGCTTGGGCAGGAGGTAGGGCGCGTTGGACATGGACTCCATGCCTCCCGCCAGCACCAGGTCGTGGTCGCCGAGGCGCACGGCATTGGCCGCCAACTGGATGGCCTTGAGGCCGCTGCCGCAGACCTTGTTGATGGTCAGGGCGGAGACGCTGGCGGGCAGACCGCCCCGCAGGGCCGCCTGGCGGGCCGGGGCCTGACCCACGCCCGCGCTCACCACATGGCCGAGGATCACTTCCGTCGGGACCGCGCCCGGCACGGCTGCCAGCAGGGCCTTCACCACCTGGGCCGCCAGATCCGGCGCGGCCAGCGGCGCCAGACCGCCCTGGAACTTGCCGATGGGGCTGCGGAGGGACTTGAGGATCACAGCTTGGGACATGGGGACTCCGGAAATTCAGATGCTCAGATGTTCAGATAATCGGGACTCAGGGGGCGGGATTGGGCCGGCGGGGGGGCAGGGCGGGCTCGTCCAGCGCGGTGAGGTCGAGGTTCTCAAGGTTCAAAGTCGGGGGCGCGGGCACATACATGTCCGGCGCCTCCTCCTGGATGTGGCGCCGCGTGCGGTCCATGAGGGCCTCCAGCTCCCGGAAGAAGCGGATGCGCTCCATCTTGAGGTTGCGGAGCTGCACCTCCATCTCGACCACATGCTGCTGGGCCTCGCGGATGATCTCCTCCGCCTTGAACTGGGCCTCGCGGATGATCAGTTCCTTCTCCCGGCTGGCACCGTCCAGCACATCCTCGCGGGTGCGCTGTGCCTGGAGCAGGGTCTCGCGGAAGATGCGGTCCTGGTCCTGGTACTGCCGCAGCCGCTCGCGGCTGTCGAGGATCTCCTCCTTCAGCTTCTGGTTCTCCGCCAGCACCTCCTCCCACTCGGCGGCCACCTCGTGGAGGAAGGAACGGACCTCGGATTCCTCGAGGCCGCGGAAGACCTTCTCGAATTCCCGGCGCTGGATGTCGAGGGGGGTGTACTTCATGACACGCTCCTAGGAGGCCAGGGCCCGCAGAAAGACTCTCTGGATGACGCCGAGCAGCAGCACGGCGACGAGGATGTCGAAGCTGAACCCCCCGATGCTCGGCACGATGGCCCGGATGGGGTGGAGGATCGGGTCGGTGATCGCATGCAGAAGACGGATCCAGCGGTTTCCGGGGTCGATCGGGAACCAGGACAGGATGGCCACCGCCAACAGCAGATAGATCAGGACATCCAGGGCGTAGTAGGCGATGGCGAAGAGAAGAGGCATGGGCAGGATCCTGGGAACACCCCATCATAGCTGGGAGTGAGGATCTTCCATGCGCATCGGCATCTCCTGCTACAGCACCTTCGGCGGCTCGGGCGTCGTGGCCACGGAGGTGGGCAAGGCCCTCGCCGCCCGGGGCCACGAGGTGCACATCCTCAGCCCCAGCGTGCCGCCGCGCCTGGTGGGCTTCGAGGACCGCATCAATTTTCATGAGGTCCGGGCCACCACCTATCCCCTCTTCGAGGACGCCCCCTATTCCATCGCCCTGGGCTCCAAGATGGCGGATGTGGCCGAGCATCACGGCCTGGAGATCATCCACGCGCACTACGCCATCCCCCACGCCATGGCCGCCCTGCTGGCCCGCATGGCCATCCCGAGCCTGAAGGTCGTGACCACCCTCCACGGCACGGACATCACTGTGGTGGGCAGCGACCCCAGCTACCTCCCCATGGTGAAGATGGCCATCCGGGAAAGTGATGGCGTGACTGCCGTTTCAGAGTATCTGCGGGATGAGACCTACCGGACCTTCGGGGGGGGTCGCGACATCGATGTCATCGGCAACTTCGTGGAACCCCCCGGCCAGGAGCGCCCGGACTGCCGAGCCTGGCTGGCTCCCAGGGCCACCGCGGTGCTGACGCACATCTCCAATTTCAGGCCCGTGAAGCGCGTGATGGATGTGCTGAAGGTGTTTGAGCTGGTGCGCAAGGAGGTTCCCGTCCGCCTGGTGATGGTGGGCGACGGACCGGATCGGGTGGAGGCCGAGGCCTATTGCCGCGACCGCGGGTTCGCCGCCGAGGTCCGGTTCACGGGCAAACAGCTGGACATCGGCACCGTACTGGCCTGTTCCGACCTCTTCCTGTTGCCCAGCGCCACCGAGAGCTTTGGATTGGCGGCCCTGGAGGCCATGGGTCACCGGGTGCCGGTCATCGCCAGCCGCGTGGGGGGCCTGCCCGAGGTGGTGCGCCACGGCATCGACGGCTACCTGGAGCCCATGGGTGATGTGGAGGCCATGGCAGCCGACGCGGTGACCCTGCTGCGCGACGAGGACCTGCGGCTCACCATGGGCGATGCCGCGCGCGAGCGGGCGCTCGGCACCTTCGCGGAAGGCCCCATCGTGGATCAGTACGAGGCGTTGTACCGGCGGGTACTGGGCAAAGACTGACGAGTCAGTTCAGCCTCAGAGGCGGAGGCTCCGATATAGCGGCAACTGCAGGAGTGGTGAATGGTCTGGTTTCGGGTCGCCCTGGTGGGCCTGCTGGGAATCTTCGGCATGGCCGCGGAGGGATGGCATCGCCCCTTCACCCTGCTCGGTCCGGATCAGGGGCTTCCCTCGGGGGCCATCACGAGCCTGGCCCAGGATTCGGATGGATTCATCTGGGTGGGGACGGAAAGCGCGCTCCTCCGCTACGACGGGGCTCATTGCCGGGCCTGGGGACGGGAAGACGGATTGCCGTCGAGCTTCATCCATCGCGTCCTGCCCGCCGATGGCGGGGGGGTCTGGGTTTCCACCCTGCGCGGCCTGGCCCGCTTTCGGGCCGGGCGCATCGAACGGGCCCAGTTCGACGGCCAAGCCGAATCGCTGCCCGCCAATGTCCTTGAGCTGGACCGGGAGGGCCGCCTCTGGGTCCTGACTTCGGCGGGCCTGTTCGTGCAGAAGGAGGGGCTCCGATTCCAGCGCCGTTCCGAACGGCCCTCGGGCCGGGCCTTCACCCTGGGGGCGGGATCCGGCGGCGTGATGCACCTGGGCTCCGAGGAAGGCATCGAGACCTTCCTGCCGGATGGTTCAAGCCGCCGCTGGAGTCCTGCCCAGGGCCTTCCCGCCGACGGCGTCTCGGCCGTGGCGGAGGACGGGGCCGGCCGCCTCTGGGCTGGCTCCGGCCGCAACCTGGCCATGAAAGCGCCGGGCGGGGATCGCTTCACCGACCAGTCCTCGCGTCTGGGGGGCAGCCTGTCGCCCAACAGCGTGCCCTTCAGGGATGCGGACGGCTCGGTCTGGCTCCCCACGCAGGCCGGTGCCCTGCATCTGGCCGGAGAGAAGACCGAGCAGGTCGACTCGGGCAACGGGCTCCCCTTCCGCTGGGTCCGCACGGTCTTCCGGGACCGGGAGGGCACGCTCTGGGTTCTGGGAACGGCCCTGGCCCGCCTTCAGGGCGGGGGCCGCGTCTGGAACCACTCCCTGGCCTCGGGAACCTCGGGCGAAGTGGTCTGGTCCATCATCCGGGACTCCAAGGGCACCTTGCTGGCAGCCACCGATGACGGGGCGATCCGGGTGGAGGCCGCGGGCCTGAGCCGGATCCGGGGCACCGAGGGACACCGCATCAAGGGGCTGACCACCGATCCGACGGGAACCCTCTGGATGGTCAGCACCATCGGCCCCACCCTCTGGCTGCGTCCGGGCAGCCAGAAGACGGAAGTGGCTCCGCTCGGGGACTTCGGCTTCGGCGTCAACAGCGTGATGAAGGATTCCAGGGGCGCCCTCTGGCTGGGCCACGCACGATACGGCATCCTCCGCTGGGATGCCGGCGCCCGTCGGCTCGTTCAGGAGGTCGCTCCCAACACCCAGGGCGCCCTGGGCGTGTTCCGCATCCGGGAAGACGCGCAGGGCCGGCTTTGGGCCGCCACGACGGCGGGGCTCTACCTGCGGAGCGCCCAGGGATCCTGGCGGCTCTTCAACGAGCAGGACGGCCTGCTCCCCTATGGCCTCTACGGCATGGCTTTCCTGCCGGACGGCAGCGCCTGGGTGCACTACCAGGAACCCCAGGGACTGACCCGGATCCGCATCGACGGCAGCCACCTGACGGTGCTGGAACAGCGTGTGAAGGGGCAGGGCCTCCATTCGAACCTGGTCTATGCCGTCGAAGTGGATGAACGGGACCGGACCTGGGCCTCGACGGATCTGGGGCTGGACCGCCTGGATCCGCCCCTGCACATCGGTCGCAGAGAGGGCATGGTCAGCGAGGACTGCGCCATCCAGGCCCTGCTCGCCGAGGGGGGCCGCATCTGGGTGGGCACGGCCGCCGGCCTGGTCCGCTACGAAGCGGGCGAGGCCGATCCGCTCCTGGCGCCTCCCCAGGCCCACATTCTCGAGATGGCCTTCGGGCCCCGACGGCTGGAGCCCCCCTTCGACCGGCTTACGCCGCTGCCCCATCAGGAGGCCACCGTGACCTTCCGCGTGGGGGCGCCCTCCTACCTGGGCGAAGGCCGGGCACGCCTCCAGGTCCGCCTGCTGGGACTGGAGGATGCTTGGCGCGATGTGGAAGCCCCTCTGGTGAGATACCCCGCGCTTCCCGGCGGGCGCTACCGGCTGGAGACCCGCGCATCCGACGGGGAAGGGGCGTTCGGCCCAGTCGCCGCCCTGGACTTCCAGGTCCGCCCCCCGTGGTGGCGCACCTGGTGGGCCACCGGTCTCGCCACGCTGGCCGTCCTGGGCCTGGGCCGGGTCGTCCTGCGCCTGCGCCTCGCCGCCTTGGCTCGCAGCAAGGCCGAGTTGGAAGCCCTCGTGGCCGAACGGACTGAAGAACTGCAGCACCGGAATGAGGAACTGTCCTCCGCCCTGGGCAATGTCAAGCAGCTCTCGGGCCTTCTCCCCATCTGCTCCACCTGCAAGAAGATCCGGGACGACCAGGGCTACTGGAACCAGCTGGAACACTACATCAGCGAACACTCCGAAGTCGGGTTCTCCCACGGCATCTGCCCGGATTGCGTGGAAACCATGTTTCCGAAGCGGGCCAAGGGAGGTCAGGCCCCGGAAGCGGATCCGAAGGGCTGATGTCCTCCCACCGGGGAAATACCCGGGCGGTGGCGGGGACCGGAACCTATTGTGGGGGTGGAGCGCTTCGGCTCGAGGAGGCTCCATGGTCCATCGAACGCCTCGATCCTGGCTTAATACCCTCTTCCTCGTGGGGACGCTGTCCTTAGCCCTGATCCTGGTGCCCTGGAAGGTGGCGGTGCAGGGTCTGCGCTGGAGCGAAGGGGCGGTTCTCCTGGCCATGTACTCGGCCACGGGACTTGCCATCACCGTGGGCTACCATCGGCTCTTCAGCCATCGGGCCTTCCAGGCGGCCTGGCCTGTACGACTGGCGGTGCTGCTCTTCGGAGCCGCGGCCTTCCAGAACTCCGCCATCGCCTGGTGCAGCGACCATCGCCACCACCACCGCTTCGTGGACGATCCCGAGCGCGATCCCTATCCGGTCAAGCGGGGCTTCTGGTACGCCCACTGGATCTGGGTGATGGAGGCCAAGGACCGGCCCCTGGAGGCCATCGGCGACCTGGAGCGTGATCCCCTGCTCCGGTGGCAGCGCCGGTACCACTTCTGGATCGGCGGTGCCGTGGCGGCGCTGCCCGTGCTGGCGGTGGGCCTGCTGACCCACAATGTCGTGGGCCAGCTCGTGGTCGGCCTCCTGCTGCGCATCGTCCTGACGCACCACAGCACCTTCCTCATCAATTCCGCCGCCCACTGGTTCGGCACCCAACCCTACACAGATGCCAACAGCGCCCGCGACAATGCGCTGCTGGCCCCCTTCACCTTCGGCGAGGGCTATCACAACTTCCACCACATGTGGCAGTGGGACTACCGCAACGGCCCCCGCTGGTACCAGTGGGACCCGGCGAAGTGGCTCATTGCCGCCGGAGCCTGGGTGGGCCTCACTCGGGGCTTGCGGCGGGTCTCCGCCACGGAGGTGCAGCGCGCCCGGGTGGCCATGGAAGCCCGGCGATTGGCGGCGGCGCTCACCCGGGATGCCTTCCAGGCCAGGCGGGCCCTGGAAGAGGCCCGCTTCCACATCGACGCGTCCCTTACCGCCTTCCAGGCCTGTCTCGACGCCTGGCCCGCGAGGAAGGCCGAGTGGAAGGCGAAGGGCCTCGCCAAGGCCGATGCCTGGCGCATGCTTCGGACCGAGTGGAAACACCAGCGGCTCCAGCAACGCCGCGTGCTCCGGGAAGCCTGGATGGGGTGGAACCAGGCGCGGCTGCAGGCCAAGCGGCAGGTGCTGACCTGAAAATCCGGCCGAAAGCAGGGTGGTTATGAGAGGAGATGGTCGAAGAGGCCCGGCTCGGTCACTTGCTGCCCCTGCACCGGGTGGATCGAGGGATCCCCGGCCTTCACGAGCGATCCCGCCCGCACGCCCAGCAGGCGCAGCTTCCGGTCGAGGGGCGCCCGCCTCAGGGCGGCGCGGGCCGCCTCGCGCAGCGATAGTGCATCCGCCACCGCCACCGCGAGGGCCTGATCCCGGGTGACGGTGGTGAAATCTTCAAAGCGCAGCTTGATGCCGATGGCATGGGCCCGAAGGCCCTTGCGCTCCAGATCCCCGGCGAGCCGCTCGCACAGGTCGAGCAGAATGCGTGACAAGTCCTCCCGATCCAGCCGCGCGTGGAGGTCCCGCTCGAAGGTGGTCTCCCGGCTGATGGATTTGGGCTCCCGGGACAGCGTCAGGGGCCGGTCGTCTCGGCCCTGTGCGGCATCGTGGAGCCAGCCCCCGTAGCTCCGCCCGAAGTGCTCCACCAGCCAGGCGGGATTGGCCTGCGCCAGTTCCCCGATGGTGTGGATGCCAAAGCCTTCCAGCTTGGCGCTGGCCTTGGGCCCGATGCCATTGATGGCCGAGCAGGGCAGGGGCCAGATCCGGGAGGGAATGTCCCCGTATCCCAGGATGGTCACGCCGTCGGGCTTCTGCAGCTCCGAGGCGAGCTTGGACAGCAGCTTGTTGGGCGTGATCCCGATGGAGCAGCTCAGGTTGGTGGCTCGCCGGACCGCCTCCTTGAGGCGCTGGGCCAGCTCATCGGATGTTCCCGGGACCTCCGTCAAGTCGAGGTAGATCTCATCGATGCCCCGGTCCTCGATCAGCGGCGCCACTTCCGCCACCGCGGCCTTGAAGGCCCGCGACACCCTGGCGTAGGCGTCGAAGTGGGCCGGTAGCAGGATCGCGTCTGGAGCCAGCGCTGCTGCCTTCATGAGTCCCATGCCACTGCGCACCCCGAAGGCCCGGGCCTCGTAGGTCGCCGTGGTGGCCACTCCTCGACCGACATAGTCCTTCAGCCTCGGGTGGTCCTTTCCCGCTGGCGCCGAGGCGGCGCGGCGACCGCCGACGACCACCGGAAGACCTTTCAGCTCCGGATGCTCCAGCAGCTCCACCGACGCGAAGAAGGCATCCATGTCCAGGTGGGCGATGCGGCGGACGGGTGGAACAAGATCCATCGGAGGTTCCTGGGACCGGATCAGAATGGCGAAAAATGGGCGAAAGGGCAAGGAATGCGGGTCGCCGGGTCAGCCGGGCCGCCACTGCTTCCCGGCCGTTCGGACCTGTTGGCTTGGGTGGGCGTACAGCAAAACCGGAGCCGCTCGGCTCCGGTTTGTTGAGTGGTGGCTGGAGGCAGACTCGAACTGCCGACCTAGGGATTATGAGACCCTCGCTCTAACCACCTGAGCTACCCAGCCATGAAGGAGCAGTGTAGCGCGGGCGTGGGCCTGCGTCTACGCCAGATCGTCCACCAGCACGACGATGAGGCGCTTGGGACCGTGTACGCCATAGGCCAGGGTCTGCTCGATGTCGGCGGTCTTGCTGGGGCCGGAGATCATCAGCGCGTTGGGCGGCAGGGCGCGGCCCCAGCCCAGGGCCTTCACGGCGGACCAGAAGCTGTCCTGGATCGTGGAAGCCCGCAGCAGCGCGATGTGGATGGGCGGCACCAAGGACATGAGCCGGGGCTCGGCGGGACCGGGCATCAGCAGGAGGCCGCCGGTTTCGGCGACGCCGCCCACCGTGCTGGTGAAGCCCGCATCCACCTCGCCGAAGAGTTCCTGTTTGAAGGCTTCCACGGGGCGGTCGTACGGCATCAGCCGGGTCCCGCCGGGCGCCCAGGCGGCCGCCAGGGCCGCGCCATCCTGGCAGGCGGGACCGAAGAGCAGGTTCTTCAGGCCCTCGCGGTCGCAGAAGGCGCGTACCACGGCGGGCCAGGTGGCCGGCGTGGCGTCGAGGAATTCCGTATGGACGGCCTCCATGCCTTTCCGGAGCCGGGCCACCCGCTCCGCGGCGGGCCATTGGCGGCGCTCGAGCACGGCGGTGTCGAGGGCGGGCAGGGGACCGGAATCGCCGGCAGCGCGGAGTCGGCCAAGGATGGCGGTGCGGGGATCAGGCATGGGGGCCTCCCTCGGCGCGCATCCGTTCGCTGAGCGAGCGGCGGGCGGGCACGGGCTTGGTGCGGGACTGGGTCCAGTTCTTGATCAGGGGCGCGCCGGCGGGCAGGGCCTTTCCGAAGCGGGTGGCGAACCAGGTGGCGATCCGGTAGAGGACGGGGCGCTTGGTGACGCCGGCCCAGAGGCGCCAGGCCCAGTCCTCGGTGGCGGTGCGGCCCGTCCCCTTGCCGGCCACGGTCGATCCCAGATCCTCGTGGGTGGCCTCGCGGCGGAGACGCACCAGGATTTCCGGAATGGGGATCTCCACGGGGCAGACCTCTCCGCAAGCCCCGCAGAGGCTGGAGCCGTGAATCAGGTCATGGCGCACGCCCACACCCTCCATCTGCGGCGTGAGGATTTTGCCGATGGGACCGGGGTAGACGGCCTCGTAGGCGTGACCGCCCACGCGGGTGTAGACCGGGCAGTGGTTCATGCAGGCGCCGCAGCGGATGCAGCGCAGG
The DNA here is from genome assembly GCF_020622065.1 of Geothrix sp. Taxonomy (NCBI): domain Bacteria; kingdom Pseudomonadati; phylum Acidobacteriota; class Holophagae; order Holophagales; family Holophagaceae; genus Geothrix; species Geothrix sp. The sequence continues at coordinate 1,447,399 of NZ_JAHRYQ010000001.1, forward strand.
GTGGCGCGCAGCTGGGGATCGGCGTAGATCCGCGAGCGACCGTTGTCGAGGATGACCAGGTGGACTTCCTGGGGGCCATCCTTCTCGCCCGCGCCCCGGGGGCCGGTGATCATGTTGAAGTAGGTGCTCACCGCCTGGCCGGTGGCCGAGCGCGTGAGGATGGCGTAGAGCGGCGCCACATCCTCCAGCCTCGCCACGACCTTCTCCAGGCCCATGACGGCGATGTGGAGGGGCGGCACATGGGTGCTCATGCGGCCGTTGCCCTCGTTTTCCACCAGACACAGGGTGCCGGTTTCCGCGACGGCGAAGTTCACGCCGGACAGGCCCGCATCCGCATCCAGGAACTTCTGGCGCAGCACCTTCCGGGCCATGGCCGTGAGCTCGTCCACATCCTCGGTGTACTTCGCGTCCTTGATCTTCTGGCTGAACTGCCGGGCGATCTGGTCTTTGTTCTTGTGGATGGCCGGCATGATGATGTGGCTCGGCGTCTCGCCATCGAGCTGGATGATGTACTCGCCCAGATCGGATTCCAGGGCCTCGATGCCCTTGGATTCGAGGAAGGCGTTGAGGTGCATCTCCTCGGAGACCATGCTCTTGCCCTTGACCAGGGTCTTGGCGCCCTTGGCCTGCATGATGCCCAGGATCAGCTCGTTGGCCTGCTCGCAGGTCTCCGCCCAGTGGACCTTGATGCCATTCTTCGTGCAGTTGGCCTCGAATTGCTCGAGCAGTTCCGGCAGGTTCAGCAGGCTCCGGGAGCGGATGGCCGTGCTCAGGTCGCGGAGATCCTGCAGGTCGCGGGGATCCGGGAACTGGGCCTTGCGCTTGGTGATGAGGCCATCCATGGCGCGGCGGAAATTGGCCCGGAGCTGGGGATCCAGCAAGGCCTTGGCGGCGGCATCGCGGAAGTGGACTTCAGTCTCAGCGTGCACGGGTGCGCTCCCACAGGAATTCGGCGACATGCTGGACCTTGAGCTTGCTGTTCTTGGCTTCCAGGGTGCCATTCACATTGAGCAGGCAGCCACCATCTGTGGAAAGGACCACGGATGCGCCGGTCGCTTCGGCATCCGCGGCCTTGTCGCAGGACATGGCCGCGGAGATCTCCGGCTGCCGCACTGAGAAGGTGCCGCCGAAGCCGCAGCACTCGTGCTCCCGGGTCAGGGGCGCCAGTTCCACATGGGCGAGCTGGCCGATGAGCGCCTGGGGCTCGCCCTTCAAGCCAAGGTCGCGGACCGCGTGGCAGGAGCTGTGCCAGGTGACCTTCACGGGTTCGCCCAGATCCTTCAGCTTCACATCCAGCACATCCACAAGGAACTGGGTCAACTCGTAGACCCGGGCGCTGAAGGCGCGGACCTTAGCCTCGTCCGGCTGCCCATGGAAAAGCTCGGGATAGTGGACCTTCATCATGCCCGCACAGCTGCCGGAGGGCAGGACCACAGGCAGATCCTGGGGGAAGAGCGCCACCTGGGTGCGCGCCACCTCGCGGGCCTCCTCCCAGTAGCCGCAGTTGAAGGCGGGCTGGCCGCAGCAGGTCTGGCCCTCGGGGAAGACCACCTCCACTCCGGCTTCACGCAGGAGCTGGATGCCCGCCATGCCTGCATCGGGAAAGAACAGGTCCACCAGGCAAGTGCCGTAGAAGTAGACCTTTTTGGGTTTCGATCCATTCACTTGGAGGCCTCCGGGCGGGTTGCGGACTCGAGCAAGTATAGGAAGCTTCGGTAGACCTGGCCCGTGGACCGGGTCATGCCCACCTCGCAGGTGCGGCTGCTGGCGTAGTAGCCATCGAAGGACTGGGTCTTCACTTCGCGGGCTTCGTGCTTGGTGGCCGAGGCCGTCAGCTCCGCGTGCGTGAAGCCCCGGTCACCCGCAAAGCCGCAGCAGCCTGCATCCCGCGGGACCAGGACCTTGTCGGCGCAGGCCTTGGCCACGCCTTCCAGCTGGGGCAGGAGGTTCATCTTCGTCACGGAGCAGACGGGGTGGAGGACCACGGAACCGACCTTTCGCGTCACCTTCAGGCGGGGCAGGAGCACCTCGTTGGCGAAGGCCGTGCTGTCGATGATCTTCAGCTTGTCGAACCGGGCCTGGTTCTCGGGCGTGAGGTACCCGCGGCTGGTGATAACGCCGTAAGTGCAGGGGCTGGTGTCCATCACGATGGCCAGGCGGCCCTGCTGGCTCCACTCCCAGAACTTCTCGATGGCGTGGTTCACCGTGTAGCGGTGGGCCTCGTCATAGCCCTTGGAGGAGAAGGGCACGCCACAGCAGGTGCCTTCCACATCGAAGGGGATGTGGACGGGGTACCCGGCGCGCTCCGCCACCTTCACGAGCGCTTCCACCAGGCTCAGCTCCTCGGGCTCCCCGGGCAGGTAGCCCATCATGCGGGAGATGCAGGCGGGGAAGTAGATGGCCTGCGCGCCCTCCAGTTTGGTCACCGGGAGGGCGGCCTTGGCGGGCTTCGGCATCTCGGGGCTCCACTGGTGGGAGGCGCCGAAGGCCTTCATGGCACGGGTGATGAAGGGCATCACCTTGGGGCCGAAGAGGCTCTGCACGATGTGGCCGCTGCGCAGGGCCAGGCGCATGGCCGGCTCCACCGAAGCGAAGTTGCGGGCCACGGACAGGGCGATCTTCTGCGCCCGGCGGCTGTGGTTGGCCCGGCGGAAGCGCTTGGTGAGCTGGCCGGTGTCGATGCCCACGGGACAGGCCGTGGCGCACAGGCCATCCACCGCGCAGGTATCCAGGGCCATGTAGGGAAAGGCTTCCCGCAGGGAGGAGAGCAGGGCGGGATCCTCGCGGTTGGTTTCCAGCCGGGCCATCTCGCGGCGCACCACGATGCGCTGGCGCGGCGTGAGCGTCAACTCGCGGCTGGGGCACTTGGGCTCGCAGTAGCCGCACTCGATGCACTTGTCGACTTCCTCTTCCACGCCCGGCATGGGCTTGAGGTCGGACAGGTGGCACTTGGGATCGGCATTGAGGATGACGCCGGGGTTCAGCAGGCGCTGGGGATCCACCAGGGCCTTGAGCTGTTCCATCACGGCCTTGGCCTCGGGTCCCCACTCGGCTTCCACGAAGGGCGCCATGTTGCGGCCCGTGCCGTGCTCGGCCTTCAGGGCACCATCGTATTTCTTCACCACCAGTTCCACCACATCGTCGATGAGGGCCGAGTAACGGTCCACGGCGGCCTGATCGTTGAAGGACTGGGTGATGACGAAGTGCAGGTTGCCGTCCTTGGCGTGCCCGAAGAGGATGGCCTCGTCATAGCGGTGCTTGACGAAGAGCTTGGTGAGATCCACCGCGGCATCCGCCAGTTTCTCGATGGGGAAGGCCACATCCTCGATCAGCACGGTGGTGCCCCGCTGACGCACCGCGCCCACGGACGGGAAGGTGCCAGAGCGGATCTTCCACATGAGGGCCTGCTCCACGGGATCGTGGGTGAAGCGGGCGGGCTCGAGCAGCGTGAGGTCCGCGGCGGCGGCCAGCGCTCGGCGCTCCAGATCTGCCCGGGCGGACTCATCCTTGCCCTGGAACTCCACCAGCAGCGCCGCGGCGCCCTCGGGCAGGGTCTTGATGGTGGGGGGTGTGCCAGCCTGGTTCTCCACGGACCGCAGCGAGGCCCGGTCCAGCAGCTCCAGGGCCGCGGCACCGGCATCCCGCAGGGGCACGATGGCCGCGCAGGCCGCATGCAGGTCAGAGAAGATCAGGAAACCCGTCACCTTCACGGGCAGGTCTGGCACGGAGTTCAGCACGGCCTCGGCGATGAAGGCCAGGGTGCCTTCCGAGCCCACCAGGAGGTTGCGGAAGATGTCCACCGGGCGTTCGTAGTCGATGAAGGCGTTGAGGGAATAGCCCGTCGTGTTCTTCATCTTGTACTTGGCGCGGATGCGCTGGGCCAGCGGCTGGTTGGCTTCCAGGTCGGCCTTCAGCTTGAGCAGCCCTTCGGCCAGTGCCGGTTCTGCCTCTCGGAAGCGTGCATCCGCGTCCGCAGCGGCCGTATCGATCACGGTGCCCGAAGGCAGGACGAAGGTCAGGGATTCCAGGGTGTGGTACGCGTTCTGGGTCACGCCACAGCACATGCCACTGGAGTTGTTGGAGAGGATGCCGCCCACAGTGCAGGTGTTGATGGAGGCCGGATCAGGCCCCATCTTGGCGCGGTAGGGGCGCAGGGCGTGGTTCACATGGGCGCCGATGACGCCGGGCTGCACCTTCACCTTGGCGCCGCCCTCCAGCACCTGAATGCCGCGCCAGTTGCGGGCGACTTCCACGAGGATGCCGTCGGAGACCGACTGCCCGGACAGGCTCGTGCCCGCAGCCCGGAAGGTCATGGGGACCTGGAACTCGCGGCTCAGCCGGAACAGGGCCCGGACCTCGTCCACGCTGCCTGCGAAGACCACCGCCTTGGGGATGAGGCGGTAGAAGCTCGCATCGGAGGCGAAGGCGATCAGGTCGACGGGTCGATCCAGAACGCGATCCGGGCCGACGATGGCAACGAGGGCTTCCTTCAAGGAAGTGGCGATGGCGGCAGTGCTCATGAGAAACATCCTCTTCCCACGGGGGGCGGCAAAAGGTCCCGCCGACGGTTGGAGCTGTCGGCGGGACCCGGGGTCATTCAGTACGAGAGCGCCTGGGCCAGAGCTACTTGGCCGGGGCAGGGGCGGGCACGGTCGCCGGAGCGGCCGGGGCAACGGGGGCGGGTGCCGTCACCGCCGCAGGCGCGGCGGGAGGAAGCTGAGGCATCCAGTTGGCGGGCAGGACCTTCGCATAGAGGAAGACCACGACGCCGACCATGGCCGCCAGGGCCAGGCTGTGGAAGAACACATAACGGAGGATGGTGCCCTCCTCGCCCTGCTGGTTGGTGGCCACGGAGGCCACCACGAGGCTCTGGGCGTCGATCATCTTGCCCATGACGCCGCCGGTGGTATTGGCCGCGGCGGTGAGGATCGGGTTCAGGCCCAGCTGCTGGGCAGTGATCTTCTGGAGGCCACCGAACAGCACATTGGCGGAGGTGTCGCTGCCGGTCAGGGCCACGCCCAGCCAGCCCAGCATGGCGCTGAAGAAGGGGAACAGCACGCCGGTGCTGGCGAAGGCGAGGCCCATGGTGGCGTCCAGGCCCGCGGACTTGGAGACGAAACCAAGGCCCAGCATGGCGGCGATGGTCAGCAGGGAGATCTTCACGCGATTGACGGTCTTGCCGAAGATCTTGACGAGTTCCAGGAAGCTGAAGCCCGCCACGAGGCCACTGAGAATGCCGGCCAGGAGAAGGCTGGTGCCCGTCAGCGAGAGCCAGTTGAAGGTCCAGACCGCGGTTTCAGCGGAAGGCTTGGCCACGACGGGGGGAGCCTTGATCACATTCTTGTGGAGCAGGGGGATCTCGAAGTTCTTGACGGTGTAGCCGTAGAGGAAGTTCGGCTTGTCCTTGGTGCCGCCGTTGAGGAAGGTCTTGACCTGGGGCGTGCCCCAGGCGAACACGAACAGGGACAGGAACACCCAGGGCAGCCAGGCCTTGACGACCTTGCCGGCGGGCTGTTCGACCTTCACCGCGTGGGCATCTTCACGCTCGTGCTCATAGCGCCAGGTGGTCTTGGGCTGCCAGACCTTCAGGAACAGGACCAGGGCCACCATGGAGACGATGGCGCCGATGATGTCCACCAGCCAGGGGCCGTGGAAGTTGCTCACCGCGAACTGCGTGATGGCGAAGCTGCCACCGGCCACGAGGCAGGCCGGCCAGACTTCCATCATGGCTTTCCGCCCGGCCATGGTCCAGATGATCCAGAAGGGCACGATCAGCGAGAAGATGGGCAGGATGCGGCCCGCGGCGGCGCTGAGCATGTCCAGGGGCAGGCCGGTCACGCCGGCGAGGGCGATCAGGGGACTGCCCAGGGCGCCGTAGGCCACGGGAGCGGTGTTGCCGATGAGGGCCAGACCGGCGGCCTGGAGGGGGCGGAAGCCCAGGCCGATCAGCATGGCCGCGGAAATCGCCACGGGCGTGCCGAAGCCGGCGGCGCCCTCGATGAAGGCGCCGAAGCTGAAGGCGATCAGCAGGGCCTGGATGCGGCGGTCACCGGCCAGGCCGGCGATGGAGTGCTTCACCACTTCGAAATCCCCGGACTTCACGGTGATGTCGTAGATGAAGATGGCGTTCAGCACGATCCAGCCGATGGGCATCAGACCGAACAGGGCGCCGTGCACGGCGGCCATGCTGGCCATGCCCGCGGGCATCTTGTAGATCAGGACGGCCACCGCGTAACAGGTGAGGAGGCCCAGGATGGCCGAGTAGTGGGCCTTGACATGTTTGGCCAGGAAGCCCAACAGCACGAAGACTGGCAAAGCTGCCACCAGTGCGGAGAGGAAGATATTCCCCATGACGGGGGAATAGACTTGGGTCCACGGGGTCATGCAGCCTCCAGTTGGGTGGGGGGAGTAGGGGATGAAGAGGTAGTTTAGGAAAAGAACCTGGAGGAAGATTACAATGGGTCTAGTGGTCAGACCATAAAAACACCTTCTGCTTTTGATCACACTTTGCATGTGTTATTTTTTATGGACTTAAGCACCTCATATAAAGCGAACCCCATGGAATTCACCCCCATCAAGACCAAGCGGCTCTACGAAGAGATCGTCGAGCAGATCAAACAGCTCATCACCGACGGGAAGCTGAAGCCCGGGGACAAACTGCTGGCCGAGCGGGAACTGGCCGAGCGGTTCCAGGTCAGCCGTGCCTCGGTACGCGAGGCCATCCGCACCCTCGAGATGCTCGGCGTCATCGACATCCGCCCGGGAGAAGGCACCTTCGTCCGGAGCAGCGAGACCGACGACATCATCCGACCGCTCGCGATGTTCCTTGCCGTCGAGCGCAGCTCGCTGCTCGACATGTTCGAGATGCGGCGGATCTTCGAGACGGCCACCGCCAGCCTCGCCGCAGAGCGCGCCACCCTCGAGGAGCTGGATCAGATCGAATCCATGCTCGAGAGCATGAAGGAACGGCTGAATGTCCAGGACCCCGAGAAAGGCGAGGAGTTCGATGCCGCCTTCCACCACGCGGTCGCCGAGGCCACCCACAACAGCCTTCTGACCAAGCTGTTCAAGACCGTCTCGGAAGAGTTCGCCAAGGCCAACTCCGTGGCCCGCCGCCAGCTGTACCACGACAACATCCAGAACGCCCAGAAGATCATCGACCAGCACTCCGAGATCCTCGCCGCCATTCGATCCGGCTCGCCTCAGATGGCCTCCAAAGCCATGCTGAGCCACCTGATCTTCGCGGAAGACGAGCTGAGGAAGTGGATCGTCTAGACAAGCGGTGACGAGGGCACTTCCTGTGCCTGTGTCGTGAACAAAAGTCTGTCGCTTTTGGGAACCATAGTTTGTCGCCCCAACCCTCGAAGGGCCCCTCCGGGAGTCCTTTTTGTGCCCAAAATCGGCCACTTTTCAAGAAGGGTGAAACCATAGTTTGTCGCTGCGTGCAAAACGGAAGCATAGTTTGTCGCCGAGTGCAGACGGATCCCAATGGGCTGATGGCAAACAGCTAATGCGTGCGCGATAGACGCAAAAACTAAGATCAATGTCGTTTTGGTGCCCCTTTTTTCTTGAAGATGCCCCGTTTTCGGCAGTGAGAGTGGCTGTAAGTTGCATTGGGAGGCAGGGACTGAGGCTGGCGAGTGCGCTTGCGTCGGCCGGGTGGGCCGATGGGGATCTTGGGGCGAAATGCCGGGGCGGCCTGCCCGTCATCCATCCTTCGTTCAGGGGCGATGTGGCCCGAGGAAAAGCCTTGGCATCAAGATTCGGATCGCGCGATCGGGCTGATCCGTTTCCCGCACCCCTCGATGAGGTGACCATGTGGATCAAGAGCAAGGAAGGACTTTTCAACTCGACCGCCTACCGGTCCATCGTGGCGGAGCACTTCCAGCCGGAAGGCCCCGGGGACAAGCCGATGTCGGTCGTGGTCGGCCACTTCCTGGGCCAGAAGAAGCGCGACACGGGAGCCAACACCGAATCCGATCCCTTCGATGCGATCGCCATCTACGAAGGCGAAGGCTGCAGCTACAGGGCGGACCAGGCCATCAAACGGATCAGCACCCACCTCGGCTGGCATTCCAAGCAGTGTGATGTCGGATGACCTGACCAGCGGGGAACCCGCAGGGGTGACGGCTGGGCTTGGCCACGGGTGAAAACGCGTGAGAAGCCTGACCGCCACAAAGATCCCAAGGCCGGATGTGTGCGGATTCTAGCGATTCCGCACATGCCACCCTTGGGATGGGCCAAGGGGGCGTGCGATGGGTAGGGGATTGTCACCTTCGGTGGGGTTGAACCGACCCGAATCCCTGGTTCCGGGTGCTGTCACCGCATCCGTGGGACCGGATGACATCAGCGGGGCCATCGATGCGCTCGTGGCGACCGGGATGGACCGCTGGGATGCCGTGGTGTCCATGATCGCAGCGGGGATGGATCCGGCCGCGTTTCCGGCCTTGGCGGCCGTGCCCCGGAACTTCCTGCGCCACGAGGCCATGCGGAATCTCGAGAAGGCCATGATCGTCCTGCAGGGCATCGCGCAGGTGGATCCCAAGGGCGCCAACGCCGCGATGAACTTCATCCTGGAAGGGCGCACCATCTGTTACGACTACCTCCAGAACCTGTCCGGTGGCATGAAATGGATCACCTCGCTGCCCAGGGACCTGACCGTCACTGGTCCCATGTTCATGGAGAAGCTTTCCGTGAAGGACCTTCCGGAAAACCTGACGGCGGACCTGTTTCTGCGGGATTCCCCCGTCAGGACCCTTGGTAAGGGACTGCACATCTCCGGCAGCCTGGATCTTGGGAACACGAAGATCACCACCCTGCCTGAAGGGTTGTGGGTGGACGGATTTCTGGATCTCACCAAAGCCAGGAAGTGGGACGGTCAGATCCCCGCTGGTGCCAGGATCCGAACCCTTTACACCCCCCGGCATCCGAATGGTGATGGCCGTGACAGGCAGTCGATAAAGCTGAAGGAATGGCGCGCCCTTTACCCACACGGTGAACCAAGGGGATGAACCCTCTGTGGCTGGATCAGTCGCTGATTTCCCGCAATTGGAAGCGACTCCCGGGTGAACCGGCGACAGGCATCAGATCAATCTCTTCGATGTCGAAACCTTCCTCTTGCAGGCTTTCACGGGAAAATGCGATGGCTGCCTCGCGGCTGTCGAAGACCCCGAGTTCCGTTTCGGTGTCCGGATCCCAAGCGCCGTTGGGATTGGGATCGACTTCCAGCAGAACGATCTTCATGGGCGGCCCTTGTGGTGAAGCCCAATTCTAGTCCGAAACCGGCCCGGCCACTGACTTGCGCCTGTCCCTGGCCTTCTTCAGGGCTTCCCGCCGGTGTTTCGGGCAGTAGGTCAGCAGCCAGTCGCCCACCGAGCCGGTCATTCCGGGCTTGCCGCAGGTCTCGCAGATGGTGGCGGACTGTTCCTCGGCAGCTTCGGTCAGTTCAATCGCCTCATCGGACACGGACCCGCCAGTCAGGTAGAAGCGCAGGGTTCCGTATTTCTCCTTCACCTGACAGGCGCGCATCGGCGCTTGGCCTTCAGCCAACTGCTGGCGGGCCATGCCCTCCAGGGCCGTGCAGAGGTCCCATATGAGCGGGTGCCAGCCCGGTCCCGCACTGAGGGAAAGGATCCGTTCCTTTTCCCCGAACAGGATCGGGAATGCCGCCGGGAAGGGCCTCCAGTCGATCATGCCCATGTCCGGTGTCCTTTCAGGCGGCTGGTCTGTCAGTTCGTCGCGCGGCCCCATTCTGAGCCGTCGAGGGGGTCTTGGGAGGGAGGTGGAATCGGCCCGGCGGACCCGCGGGGATCATGAGGCAATTGGTGGGCTCCAATTCCCGGACGTCCGCTCTAAGGTGGAAGCCTTGCCGGGGGTAGTCATGTGGCAGGGGCATCCCGGGATTTCGATATGACCGGATGGCATATGGGTGCCGTATTCATTGAAGTTGGGCAAACCGTTTTCCATAAATATAAAACTTACAACACTTGAAACGGCATGACCCACCAGGTTTAGCGGTTGATTCCGGCGCGCGGAAAGAACACTATCTAAATGAACAGGCCACCCATTGGAACCCGAATGTCTTCCCCATTTCTTCATGCCAGTGCCGGATTCGGCACCGACCCCGTTCGTGCGTGGCCGTGATGGGAAAGGCGACCCCGCTGACACGATCCGAGGTCATGGCGCGAATCCGCGGCCGGGACACCTCGCCGGAACTGGCCCTGCGCAAGGAACTGCACGCGCGTGGTGCCCGCTTCCGGGTGGACTACCGGATCCCGGGGGTCGGAAGGGTCGACATCGCGTTCACCCGCCGGCGGCTGGCCATCTTCGTGGACGGCTGCTTCTGGCACTGCTGCCCGGAGCATGGGGTCAGGCCGAAAACCAACGTCGCGTTCTGGCGGGACAAGCTGGACGGCAACCGGGCCAGGGATGCCAAGCAGGTCCTGGTGCTCCGGTCCATGGGCTGGTCCGTGATCAGGGTGTGGGAACACGACCTGGAGGCGGATCTGGCATCGGTCACCAGGACGGTATTGGAAGTGTTGCATTCACCTGAGGAAGACCATCAATGAAGACCGATCGTTCGCATTGCTCACCGAAATCCGGCGTGGTGGAAGGCGCGGAGACGACGCCCGAACCGTCCAAGGCCAAGGTGAAGGCGCTCATGGCAAGGAAGCTCAAGCGGATCCAGGACGGGGGGGAGATCCGCACCCTAGACCTGTTCGCGGGCTGCGGCGGCATCGCCCTGGGTTTCCACGCGGCCGGCTACCAGACGGTCGGCGCGGTGGAGATCGATCCCTTCGCGGCGCTGTCCTTCGCCAGGAACTTCGGGAAGCACGCGCCCCACGCCGACCCGGCGACGCTGGGCCTCCCGAGGGACATCACCAAGCTGGACCCACCCGAATTCCTTGCGGGGCTGGGGATCAAAGGCCCCGTGGACGATTCCGTCGATGTCCTGGTCGGCGGCCCGCCCTGTCAGGCTTTCGCCCGTGTGGGACGGGCCAAGCTGCGCGAGGTGGACAGCCACCCCCAGGCGTTCAAGCAGGATCCGCGCGGGAACCTCTACCTGCGTTACCTGGCCTACATTCGGGCCACCCGGCCGCTGGCGATCCTGATGGAGAATGTGCCGGACGTCCTGAACTACGGCGGGCACAACATCTCCCAGGAAGTGTGCGAGATCCTGGAAGCGGAAGGCTATTCCTGCAAGTACACCCTGCTGAACAGCGCCTACTATGGCGTCCCGCAGATGCGTGAACGGATGTTCCTGGTCGCCATCCACGGCGTTGCCAAGCGCAGCTTCGAGTTCCCCAAACCGACCCACTTCGTGAACCTGCCTTCGGGGTATGAGCACACGCGGGTGGTGGCACTGAAGGCGACCCGTGGGGGTGGTGGGAGCCTTTTCAACGATGACATCTTCAGCAGCGACGAAAACCACCTTGAACGGCCGCCCGTGCCCAAGGTTGGCCTCCCGCCGTCCATCACGGTGGAACAGGCGATCTATGACCTTCCGTTCCTTGACGCGGCCAAGCTGCTGAAGGACGGGGATCTGATCCGGGGCGCCAAGCGGTTCGACAAGCCCTTGCCCTACGGCAGCGAACCCCATACCGGCTACGCGCGCCTGATGCGGGAGTGGCCCGGGTTCGAGGCCAGGGACGGGGTGTATGACCACGTCATCCGCTACCTGCCCCGTGACTTCAAGCTCTTCAAGCGGATGAAGCCGGGGGACCAGTATCCCCAGGCGTATGCGATGGCCGTGACCATGTTCAAGGAGGAATACCGGAAGCTGCAGCGGAAGGGGCACGCCCCGGCCGAAGGCACCAAGGCATGGCAGGTGCTGTGGGATTCGTTCGTCCCACCCTATGACGCCAGCAAGTTCCCGAATAAGTGGCGGAAGCTGGAGGCCGACATGCCGTCCCGGACGCTGCTGGCGCACCTGGGCAAGGATTCCTATTCGCACATCCACCCGGACAACGGGCAGGGTCGGACCATCTCCGTCCGGGATGGCGCGCGCCTGCAGTCCTTCCCGGACGGGTTCCTGTTCGAGGGCACCATCAACCCGGCCTTCAAGCAGATCGGCAACGCGGTCCCGCCCCTGATGGCCTATGCGCTGGCCCGGAACATCCGCGCGGCGCTCGGGGCGAAGGAACTGAAGGACATCAGGGTCGGCTACATCCTCTGACGTGTTGGGCCTATCCGGCCCGGCCCATCAGGCGGGTATGGGGGGCAGGACGGAAGCCAGGAGTTCCTGGACCTGGCTGACCCCCATGCCCGGTCGCATCGAGATGGCCCCGAACCGGTATTCCCGGTGGTATCCCTTCTGGAAGAACACTTCCGGTGAATCCGATTCCCGCCATTCCGCCCCCCGGTCCCTGACCTCCCGGTTGGGTGTCAGCAGGAACGCGCTTCGGATCGGGTGTTCCATGACGCCGCCAGCGCGAGCCATGACCAGGGCGTCCTTGTACATGTGGGTGGAGGCGATGGCGGAATCCAGCGCCTGTTCCACCCGGTATTTCGCGTCCAGGATCACCGTCGGGACCCACTTGCCAGGGGCTTCCACGTCGATCGCGATGTCCGGGTTCATGGGGCGGGAATAGCTTCCCACCGCGGGGGCCGGGACCTTCCAGATCTCCCCATAGGTCGGCTGGAAGGTCAGCCGGTAGGGGCCGAACTTGAAGGGTTTCGCGTCCAGTTTGACGGTGAGGCAGCCCTGGGACATCCGGTCCTCCAGGGTCTCCTTCCAGCCTTCCGCGCCAAGCAGTCCGGATGCCGCCCGGAGGATCCGAAGGAAGGACCAGAACTCATAGAGGTCGTAGGTCCGGTTGACGGGGATGTCCATGAAGTCGCCGGCGATGTCCCCGATGCCCGCCATGAAGGCCCGATAGGTCTCATGGAAGGTCCGGTAGGCCGGAACCCTACGGAAGACGTGGCTGGTCTGGATGCCGCCGTAGGTCGGCTTGACCCCATCGAACAGCGGCAGGGTGGTCAGCCGCATCAGGCGCTGGAGCATGCCCGTGACGCGCTTGCGCATCAACGGTGGTGCCGGGCGGCGTTCCCTCTCCAGCCGATCAAGGGACTTCTGCACCCTGGCCAGGAATCCCTGCCACATGTGAAGCACGGCGAGCATATCGGAATGCTCACGGCGCCTGTTGTCGGTCTGGAGGATGGTCCGGGAGACCATTTCGGGGTAACGCCCACCAAGACGATCGATCACCTTCCGGACGGACGGTTCAAGGCGGTCCAGTTCCGCGTCCGGTAGGCGCTTGGCGCTTCGCAGCGCCCTTGCCAGGGCCATGGGCGTGGTGATCCCGCCATGTCCGAACGGGACCATCTTCTGATGCCGTTCCCCGTTCAGCCACGGGGCGCGGTCAATCTCTCGGACAGCGTGTTCCATCCTGCTGAACCAGCGGCTGAGGTATTCAAACCTGGCGATCTCGGGAGGGCGGTCCAGACCGCGATCGAAGCCGACCTTGTGTCCCGCGATCGACGCGATCGCCAGGGAATCATCGATGATGTCCCCGATCATCTTCAGGTAGTCATCCCGCGTCAGCTTCGCCGTGGCGGGGTCGGTCGTGACCGTCACCTGCAGCGGGGCTTCGCCGGGACTGACCAGCTTCAGTTCGGCAGTCCCGGCGTGGAATCCGATGGACCATGGCCACCACGCGCAGGTCGGCGACTTCGCGATGCAGACCAGTGGCTGGTCATTGAGGGACAGTTGCAGGGCGTAGACGTCCGTTTCCGGGGGATGGGTGGTGACCAGGTGGACATCCATGCCCTCCGCCAACCGCCCTTCCGGCACCGGATCGGTGGCCGGGTGGAGCTGGAACACTTCGCCATCCGGAAGGCGAAGGTCGATCCTGGCCTTGCTCATGACCAGTATTGGAAGGACTCGAATTCATCGAGATCCTGCTTCATCTGGCGCACCTTCGCCAGGGACTTGGGCAGGCCCGCGAACAGGGTCTCCAACTGGTCGAGCACGCCCGAATGGCGCCTACTGCCCTTCAGCTTCGTGAGGATCTTCTGGTGAACCTGGACGTCCATGGCTTCGGCCGCCAGCAGGGACTTCGCATTGGCGAAACCCAGGAACTTCACCATCTCCTTGACGGTCCGGTACCCGAAGTGAAGCCCAAATGGCTCAAGTGCTGCGTGGAGGTCATTGATGAAGGCGCCGAAAGCGGCATCGCCCGCGTGCGCGCAGGCCGGATCTGAGGCGATGGCGGTCAGGTAGGTGGGGATGTCCACTTCGCTCATGTCGATCACGTTGGCCCGGTCCAGCAGCTTCGGGCTGAACGGCCGGGTGGTCTCGTCCATGTTCACGGTGCCTACGATGTAGAGGTTCGCCGGCCATGGGATGGACTTCGGAACGCCGGCTTCCGCCTCGTCGACATCGTGCAGATGGATGTCGCCGCCCGTTTCCATCGCGCTCATGATGTCCGCGAAGTAGTGTTCGGGCTGGGCCAGGTTCATCTCATCGAGGCAGACGAACATCGGCATGTCCCGATTGGCGTTGGCCCTGATCAGGGCTTCCAGGAAGCGGGTGGACCGGTACTTCCCGGTCACGGAATCCAGGTAGCCCAGCAGGTGGGCGGGTTCGGTCCAGTCCGGCCGTACCGGGATCAGCATGAAGTTGTCGTTGGCCAGCTTCAGGTCCGGGATTCCGACGACCGCATACGAATAGCATCTGGCCAGTAGGGTTTTGCCGGTCCCGGAGATGCCTGTCAGCAGGACGAAGTGCTTCTGCGCCTGATGATTCATGGCCACGTGATAGCGGTGGACCAGGGTATCGGGGAAGACCCCGCCCAGGTTCTTGACCCGTTTCACGATCTCCTTTGGGTCCACATCCGCCGGTTCAAGACCCACGCCCACGAAGGTCGCAGCCGTGGATGCGCCGGCCCTGGAGATCGGGACCGGGGGCAGGTGCTTTCGGATGAATTCAAGGTAGGAGATCTCAACCGGGTCCAGCGTTCCACCACGCTTCACGTCAGCGTAGTAGGCCATCGTCGGGGGGACGCTGATGCCAATCCATGGATCGGCCAGATCGATGGATGTGGGATCCGAATCCGGCGTTGGGGTGACGGACCCGCCGGGCTGGCGAAGATACAGGGAACCTTCATGAAGATAGACGCGGACCTTGCTGGTGTCCCCGGCCTGGGCCTTGATCGCGGTCTGCCTTGCCGCCAGCGCCTTCAGGGCGGGCTTCCCCTTGTAGACCAGGGCTAGATTCAGGAAACAGCCGTTGGGCAGGACAAATGTCGTCAGGAAGCTGAAGGGGGCGTCGGCATCCGCAAGCGCCTTGAAATCCACGTTGAGGATGTTGAACAGGCCGACTCGGACGCCATTCTCCATCGCGAAAGGGCCATTGCTGGCACTGAGGGCTTCCCGCTTGCCGGTGCGGGCGGTGGCGCCCGGAACCGACCGTTCCAGCCATTCCAGGAAAGTGCCGTATTCGTCTTCAGCAATGCTGGGCATCTTGACTCCGACCACACTCGTTTTCAGACCAGTTGACCGCTGGAGCCTACCATCTGGGGCTGTGGACCGCAAAGTCACATATCCTGTCCATTCCCATTGAAATCGATGCGAATGCCACGTGGTTCAACCCTTCGCATCCGGTGCCATCCGAAGCCCCGCGACTGGCGCAGGTTTCAGGCGAACAACCGCGGCCGGCCTAGGTCCACGGGCCAGGATTGTGGAATGGGGATTCCCTGCGGTGTGTGTCGATTTCTACACGGATGGCGCGCAAAAGTGGGCTGGGTGCGTGTCTTGGGGGCAGAATCCGCTTCGATGCGTAGACTAACCCTTGAAGACATGAAAGCCCTTGCCCGCGAACGGGGTGGGGAGTGCGTGTCAATCGAATACAAAAATGCTCGCACAGACCTTCGATGGCGATGTTCTGAAGGGCACGAATGGGAAGTGGTCCCCTCCAACATAAGGACGGGAAGCTGGTGCCCCTATTGCAAAGGCAAAAGGATTTGGTCACCCGGGAAAACCGAATCGGAAGCCCGGTTGGATAAATGCCGTACCCTTGCCAAGGCGCGTGGTGGAGCTTGCCTTTCGGATCAATACGGTGGTGTGAAGGTAAATCTTTTGTGGCGCTGTAGCGATGGACACAAATGGGAAGCGACCCCGGCAAATGTGCAAAGCGGTTCGTGGTGTCCGCAATGTTCTGGTGGATTGAAAGAGGAATTTTGTCGTGCAGCCCTTGAATCCCTGACGGGAAAAGCCTGGCCGAAGGCGAGACCGGCTTGGCTTGTGAACGAACGCGGTGGGCGCATGGAACTGGACGGTTATTGCAAGGATATCGGAGTGGCCTATGAATATCAGGGCGAACAACATTTCAGTGAAGTGAAACACTTCCGCAGTGGGGAATTCGCACTGGCACTTCGCATGGCTGATGATCAACGCAAGCGTGACCTGTGTCATGCGCATGGCATCAAGTTGATCGAAGTCCACCACAGCGTTCGCCTTGACGAAATGTTGCCGTATCTTGCAATTACACTTTCGGAAAAAACGGGTGTAATTGTTCGGATTCCAGAAGGTCTGACCGTTGATTCAATGGGCTACGATCGTGGTTTTCTTGACGGACTCCGCGTGTTGGCCAGAGAGCGTGGTGGGGACTGCCTTTCCTCGTCATATGGTGGCGGAATGACAAACGTGCGTTGGCGATGCGCCGAAGGTCATGATTGGGAAGCGACCCCGGCCAACGTCCAACGGGGTTCGTGGTGCCCATATTGTCAGGGGTTCAAAGTCTGGTCACCCGGACAGACCGAAGCACAAGCGCGGCTGACAGAATGCCAAACTATTGCAAAAGAACGTGGTGGGTTATGTCTATCTGAAACATACATTGAACAGCGTGGAAAACTTCGCTGGCAATGTTCAGAAGGACATAATTGGGATGCGAAGACGGTTGAGATAAAAAAGGGGTCCTGGTGCCCCTTCTGTGTGGGAAAGAAGGTGTGGTCGCCTGGGCAAACAGAATCTGATGCCAGGTTGGAGGAATGCCGATCAATTGCCAAAACGCAAGGTGGCGACTGCCTTTCGTCTGAATATGTAAACAGAACATTGAACCTGCAATGGCGTTGTTCTAATGGACATGAATGGGAAGCAACGCCATCGAACATCAAACGAGGTTCATGGTGTCCTATTTGTGCGCGCGATGCACAGCGCGGCTCAATCGAGGAATGCAATTCAATTGCGCGCAGTCGCGGTGGAATGTGTGTTTCGACTGAATATCTTGATGCTCTTAGCAAGGTCCGTTGGCGCTGCTCTCAGGGCCACGAATGGGATGCAAAACCAAATAGCGTTAAGCGGGGATCATGGTGTCCAACCTGTTGGAACAAGAATCGAGGCCGGGCCAGTCGGGAAGGGTGGGCCACGCGCCGAGAACGACAGGAACCATAAGACCCCACATGACCCGCCCAAGACCCAGAACTGGTGCAGGTTTCAGGGGTTATCGACCTCGCGTAATTTTTGCGAAAAATAGCTGGCTCACGAGTTGAAATCATCTCTGTATGCTTCCTAGCCTGCGAGCTAATGGGAGCTGCCGATGCCTGAGCCTGAAGACCTCCACCCGCCTTTCGTACGAAGGGATTCCGCGCTGCAGGCAGCCCAGGAAGGCATGCTGATCGCGGCGCTTCGCGACATCGAATGGGGCGGAATGATGGGGCGCGGGCACTGCCCCGCCTGCGGCGCGCTGAAAAAGCACGGTCACATGAGCGCCTGTATGGTCGGACTGGCGCTGACGCCTGACCATGGCGCGGCGCAACTGAACCAGGCGGTCACGGACGCGATCCGGGACATCGGCACCCGGCGGCGGTCCATCCAGGTGGTGGTCGGCGCGTGCAGTTCCGAACTGGATGACCTTGAGGGCTGCCTCACGACCATCCAGGACCTTCTGCACCTGTTCTAGGGGGTGACCGTGTTTGACGACCAGCCCCAGGATTGGGGATCACCGGATGATCCGCCGGTTTCCGTCGGTCTTCGGATCCTGTACACCGTCACGGAACGGATGCAGTTTGTGGGACCCCCGAACGAGGAACGGTGCTTGGCCTGCGGCTCTGGGCCTGTCCGAGGTCATGCCTGGCAGTGCCCTGTGGGACGCGCGATGGCCAGCACGGAACCCACGCGCGATGCGTTGCTGGGCTTCGTGTGGGACACGCAGTTCGTGGCGGCTTCGGCAAGGCGGGAACTGCTGATCCCGTTGGCGCTCTTCATGAAGGGGTTCGATCAACTTGAGAGGAAGGTGACGCGCGTGCTGGATCTGATGCCGCGCACGTAAGGAAGTACGGGGGCGCTTTTCTGGTCCGGACCTGGGATGGCGGACGAGAGGGCGGAAGGGGTCGGCATTTCGTGGAATCGGATTTCGATCCGTACACACGAGCGTCGCGATTGATCAAGGGCGTGAATGCCCGCGATCACCACGCGTGCGAACCCGCTTGCCTGCCCTCTCTCTCAGATTTCTGCTGCCGCTTAACCACCAACTAGGCTTATCAAACGCGGCCCCCCCGCAGCTTGCCCGGCGGAACAGTGGTAGCGCAAGTGAAAAATTTCAATGATTTACTGAAGGATATCTAAGATGTTGGCTTTACATGAACTTGAAGAACTGATGGAACGGCTCGGAATGCCTGATTTCGGCCGCCAGCTCGTCCGGAAGGCCCGGAATGAAGCCCCGGTCCGCAAGGTCCAGTCCCATCTGTCGAACGTCATCACCCTGTTCGTCAGCCAGAAGATGGCCCGTTCCATCGCCACGGAAAGCCGGACGGTCGAATACCCGGCGGTGATCACCTACGAACGGGACGCGTCGGTCCTGGAATACTTCGCCCAGCCGGTGAAGCTGAAAATCAACCAGATGGACGCGAACGGGAAGAAGTGCAGCTTCACGCACACACCGGACTTCCTGGTGGTTCGCAGGGACGGGATCCTGATCGAGGAATGGCGTGAGGAGGAGCGCCTGCTGGCGCACGCCGTGAAATACCCCGGCCGCTATGTCCGTGAGGAGGACGGCTGGCGTTCGCCCTTCGTCGAAGAACAGCTTGCCGCAATGGGAATCACCTATCGCCTGCGGTCCGCCGACGAGCACCCCCGCTGCTACATCCGCAACCTGATCTTCCTGGGGGACTACCTGGATGCGGGTGGCAAGGCGTCGAACCCTGCGGTGGCGAAGGTCCTTCTGGGCCTTTTCTCGGACCGCGCCGCCATCCACCTGCGGGAAGTTCTGAATACGGAAGGGGTCTCGCCGGATCACGTCTATCAGGCGATCGCCGATGGCCTGCTGTCCTTCGACCTGATGAACGACGACATCGCGGAGACCGACCGGGTCCAGGTGTTCCGGGACGAAACGACCATGCTGTTGCACCGCAAGGTGGGAATGGCGCCCATCGGGGAATCTGTGGAACGCCTGGATGCTTCGATCGCCACAGGCGGAATGCTCCGCTATGACGGGCAGGACTATGAGATCGGCCCTGTGGGCAAGGAGAAGGTCATCCTGAAGTCCGGGGCCGGGGCGGTTGAAATGCCCCTGACCTGGGTGGAACAGCACTACCGGAACGGGAAGCTGTCCCTGGCGTCCACACACAAGGCATCGGACGCCATCGCGATGGCCACGGATCTGCTGAACGGTATCCACCCGAAGCATCTGGATACTGCCCTTCAGCGGGCCGAATGGCTGGAACAAGCCCTTGTCTCACCTGAAACCGTGCCGTGCTCCACGCGCACCCTGCAGCGCTGGAAGAAGTCAATGCGGGAAGCGGGTGACAGCGTCATCGACCGTCATCTGGCGATCGCACCCAAATACGCGAACAGCGGCCGCCGCGAACGGCGCCTGTCGGAAGCCGTGATCGCCCTCATCGCCAAAACCGTCCGGGAGAAGTACAACACCCCGACGAACGTGAACAAGGAATGGAACTACATGGACTTCGTGGCGGCCTGCATCGGCGCCGGGGAGGACCCCTGTTCCCGCCGGACCTTCGTGAAGGAACTGGCCAAGCACGGGTCCGTCTACCTGCGGGAAGGTAAGCGCCGGGCCTACCAGAAGGCTCCGATCGTCCATTACCTTGACCTTCATGAATCGATCCACGGGGTCAGGCCGTTCCAGGTCGTCCACATCGACCACACGGAACTCCAGATCGAGTTGACGATCCCAGGTTCCAAGGAATCCTTCGGGCGTGTCTGGCTGAGTCTGGCCATGGATGCGGAATCGCGGGCGATGGTTGGCTTCTACCTGAGTTTCGAATCCCCCAGCTACCGGTCCTGCATGATGGTGCTCCGCGACATCGTCCGCCGTCACGGCCGGATGCCGGAGATGCTGGTCCTGGACAACGGCAAGGAATTCCATTCCCGTGCGATGAGGCGGGTGTGCCTGCTCTACGGGACCACACTTCGCTACCGGCCCGCCTCAAAGGCACGGTTCGGGGGGGTGCTGGAACGGCTGTTCGGAACCACCCAAAGCCAGTTCATCAACAATCTGGCGGGTAACACCCAGGTGCTCCTGCACGCCCGGCAGGCTACCAAACGGGTGATGCCATCGAACTTCGTCGAATGGACCCTTCCGGCGCTACACGGCGGCCTCGACTACTACTTCACGACGCTGTACGGGAAGGAACCGCACCCCACCCACCAGGACGGTCCCGTGGAACACCTGGCGATGCGTATGACCGAGACCGGGGAGCGGCGCAACCGGTTGGTGAACCTGGACCACCGCTTCCGGGTCGAGACATGCCCGAGTCCCGTGGATGGGGAGACGCGGAAGGTGAACGGCCAGCGGGGCGTGAAGATCCAGCACATCTGGTACTGGTGCGATGCCTTCCGTGACCAGACGCTCGCTCGCCAGAGCCTCTCCGTCCGAGTCGATCCCTGGGATGTCCGCTTCGTGTTCATCCTGATCGGGCGGGAATGGCACCGCTGCCGGTCCAAGCTGGCATGGCTCGTGGAAAGCTACACCGAGGTTGAGCTTCGGTATGCCTGTGAGGAACTGGCCAAGAGGCACTCGGTCCAAAAGAAGAAGCTCAGCCCCGAGCGCTTGGCCGAGTGGTTGAAGGTCAGGGAAGCCGTGAACTTCGATTCGCGGTTGGCCATTACCCAGGCAGAAGCCCGCCTGGTCTACGACCCCCTTGGGATGACCAGCGTGCCGGGAACGGTGGTGACCGCAGAAACCGACGGGACGGTGGATATGGGGATGGAGACCCGGTTGGATCACTCGAAAACCAACGTCACCCCGTTCCGAAAAATCCGGAAGCGACCGGAACCGGCCAGAACGCACATCAACAAGCCCTGCGCGAGTGCGCAGGAGATCGAAGGGAGCATGGATGAAGACTATGACCTGCTGTGACATCGACCCCCGCACCATGAGCCGGGAGGAAGCGCTGACGCTGTCGGACGCCGACAAGATCAAATACTTCAAGCTTGTCCGCCTGAAACACCCCCGAATCGCGGAAACCTTGAACGAGATGACCCTCCGGGCCACATCGGACATGGGGAAGGGCATCGTCCTCCTCATCGGGCCTACCGGTGTCGGCAAGTCCACCCTGATCAAAACCCTTGGGGAGCAGATGATCAGCAGGGAACGTGCGGAGATCGATGCCGACCCTTCCTATGTTCCGGTGGCGATGATGGTCGCACCGGCTTCTGGGGGTCCCGGCTTCTCCTGGAAGATGTTCTATTCGGTCCTGGGGAAGGCCCTGCGGGAACCGCTGATGGAGAAGAAGCTTGAGACCAGGATCGAGGGGGACAAGACCTTCGTTCGCCTTCCGGGATCAGGAAGCACGCTGGCCGGGATGAAGCTGGCGGTGGCCGACATCATCAAGTCCCGCCGAACGAAACTGGTCGTGGTCGATGAGGCGGTTCCCATGCTCCGCCCAGCCCCCGGGAACAGCCTTGAAAACCACATGGACACCATCAAGACCATGGTGGACAACGACATGACCCTGGTCCTGGTTGGTTCTTACGACCTTCTTGAACTCGCCAGCAAGGGCGATCAGGTGGCAAGGCGTTCGGCCATTGTCCATTTCCGCCGTTACCTGACCGGGATCCCGGAGGACGAACGGGCGTTCCGGAAGGCGCTGCAGCAGTTGCAGAAATTCATGCCCCTCCAAGACATGCCGGACCTCACCGACCGGGCCCTGGAACTCCAGACCACCTGCATCGGATGTGTCGGCATCCTCAAGACCGTCCTTCTCTCCACCCTTAACAGCGCCCTGCACAACGGTGGGAAATGGTCCGAATCGCACCTTGAGAAGGCCCAGTTCAGCAGGGCACAGTTCACCAAGATCATGACCGCGACCCTTAGCGGGGAAGCCAGCATCCAGGATTCCGAACTTGGTTCGGGGACGTTCGAGGCCCTGATGGCCCAGGCGAAGTTGATCGAGACCATGCGCCGGGGTATCGCGTGATCGATCCTGAAGACGAATGGGGCTTGGATTGTCCGGGGACCGGATTCGAATTGCCGCCCCGATCGCCCCTCATCCGCCTTCAGCCTCTTGGTCTCGGGACGCCCGACAGGGAATGTCTCAGCAGCTACTTCCTGCGCTTGGCCGATGCCCACCGCCTTTCCCCGATGATGCTGGCCAGGGAGATCCTTTTCCCCGAACGGATCAAGGAAGGTGTCCTGCGCACCAACCACTTCGATTGCGCCTGGAAACGTCCTTTCTTCAATGGAATCGGGGTCCCATGCCAGGTGTGGGTCCCGCGCCTGAAAGAACTCACGATGGTGGACGGGCTTGAACGCCTCACCCTGGGGTTCCTTGACAGGCTGTCCACCCGTGGACTTGTCAGCGCCAAATCCCGGTGGTGCCCAGCTTGCTTCCGAGAGGACCAGGAACGCGGAATCCCTTACGGGCGACTGATCTGGTGCATCGAAGCCGTGACCTGTTGCCCGAAACACGGGAACAAGCTGGTAGAACGGTGCGGTTGTGGGCCTGATGAGGCGCAGGCCCCGGGGATGATCAAGTGTCTGCCGCACATCTGCAATCAATGCGGTCGGAATCTCGGACTGGAAAACGGCAGGGGATCTGACCTCCCTTCGGAAAAGGACCTCAGGCACAGCCGGATGGTGGCGGATCTGCTGCTGAGTGAGCTTCCGGCGCCGGATCAGCCATCAAGTCGGGACATCGCCGATTTCCTGAACGAATCGCTGACGACCTATGCCAATGGGAATGCCATGGCCCTTGGCCGGCTCCTTGGGGTCGGCAAATCCACCCTGCATGGATGGCTTCATCGCGGGCATACACCTGGATTCACGGAAATTATGATGATCGCGGAAGCACATGGGTGTTCGATCTCGGATGTCATATGCGGACGTTCCGAAGCCGTGACCACGAGCCCGATGATCCCCAAGTCGATCCGGACGGCGAAAAAGCGACAGAAGAAGAAGCCCAGAAAGCTCAATTGGGACACCATCATCAAGCGCTTGAAGGAAATCCTTGAACAGGACCCGCCCATCAATGTGGCTGAAGCCAGCCGGCGCGTGGAGGTGTCCTACGATCTCCTCAAGAACAAGGAACCCGAGATCTGCTCAGCCATCACCGCAAGGTGGATGATCTGGCAGAGATCCCTTGTGGTGCAGAGGGATGAGGAGCTTGCGGAACGGGTCCGGTTGGCCGCACGCCAGATGGCGGAAAGCGGTATCCGCCCGACTTGGCGACGACTTCAAGATGAAGGGTTGCTTGCCGGGTCCCCTTGGAGAAGCAGAGTCGCCCTAAGAGGGATGTGCAAGGACATCTGGCTGGAATTCCACCCATCAGGTGGAATCTGAAGCGCTGAAGGTTCGCTGCCAATGCGGAGCCTTCTGTTTCAGACGAGCGCCCTTCTGCCAACTCGGAGGATAGGGTAGGGGGCAAAGCCCCCCGTCCCGAATCGTTGGCCATCGAAAGGCTGACCAGAGGAAAGGTGACTTCACCCCCCTGGCGTGAGCCCGATTCCTTGGCTAAGTCCAACAGATAAGACTTCCGGGCGGTCCGGGAACAATAGTTTGTCGTTCCCTGCCTTGGAACCATAGTTTGTCGTTTGCGACAAACTATGGTTCACGACACAGTGCCCTCGTCCTATTTCGCAATCCGGCGAAATGGTGGCCCCGGTGGGGTTCGAACCCACGACCAAGCGGTTATGAGCCGCCAGCTCTGACCGCTGAGCTACAGGGCCGGAGCCAGTGTAGCAAGGCGGGCCGGGCCGCTCCGTCACACCCCGTGGATGGCCCGGCCCCCCTGGGCGAAATCCAGCAGCTGGATCATCCGTTCCGCCAGGGCCGGAAGATCGGGCGACTCCAGCAGGAACTGGCGCTCGGTCGGTTCGAAATCCAGGGCCATCGCCAGCGTGTTCAGCCGTGCCGCATCTTCCAGGGGCAGGTCCAGGAGCTCCTTAAGCTGGGCTTCGATACCTTCTTTGGCGGCATAGGCGTGGAGCGATTCCATGAGACGGCGGCGATGCGGTCCCGGCCAGAGCACGGAACTGTCGAAGGGGAGCGGCGCGGTGTGGGCCTGGCGGAAGCTCTTGCCGGGAACCTCTTCGAGGATCCGTACCGCCTCCTTGCCCTGCACCAGCAGGTTCCAACGCCCCCCGGTCAACGGTTCGGCCCGGACCACCTCCGCCAGGCAACCCACCTCGAAGGTCGAGGCCGTCTCTCCGAAAGGGCCGGCATCCGGGCTCTCCCGCATCAGGACGAGGACCAGGTGGTGGTGGCCGTTCAGCACCTCGACCGTCATCTCCTGATAGCGGGGCTCGAAGACATGCAACGGCAGGAAGGTCTGCGGAAAGAGCACGACCTGGGGCAGGGGGAAGAGGGGAAGAATGGCTGGTAGCATGAACACCTTGCACCATCCCATCGGAGTCGGAACAGTGAAGGATGAGAACCAGGCCACCGCGGCGCAGGAAGTCGGCCATGCCGTGCTGGACGCGGTTCGAGGGGGCCTCGCCGAACTCCGGGAAACCTGGGATCCCGCCCAGGTGAATGCGTGGTGCCAGACGGTGCTGGGCCGGACCGGGCGCGTGGTGCTCACGGGCATGGGCAAGTCGGGCCTTGTGGCCCAGAAGGTGGCGGCGACCCTGGCGTCGACCGGATGCCCGAGTTTCTTCCTCCATCCTGCTGAAGCCCTGCATGGCGATCTCGGCATGGTCACCCCCGACGACTCGGTGCTGGCGCTTTCCAACAGCGGCGAAAGCGATGAGGTCGTCCGCCTCCTGCCGAGCCTGTTGCGCCTGGGGATTCCCCTCGCGGCCATCACCGCACGCGCCGAGAGCAGCCTGGGGCAGGCAGCCCAGTGGACCTTCCTCTATCGGTTGCCCCAGGGAGAGGGGTGCCCCCTCGATCTGGCCCCCATGGCGAGCACCACCCTCCAATTGGTCTGGGGCGACCTCCTGGCCGCCACCCTCATGGACCGGCGGGGGTTCACCCGGGACAACTTCGCCCTGAATCACCCCGCTGGAAGTCTTGGTGCGAAGCTTATGAAAGTCGGGAGTTTGATGCATACGACCTGGCCCAAGGTCGAGCCCTCAGCCACCCTGACCGAGGTGCTGCGCGCCATGACCGAAGGACGGCTGGGCATGACCAGCGTCATGCAGAACGGCAGCCTAAGCGGCGTCATCACCGACGGCGACATCCGCCGGGCCCTCGAAACCGCTGAGCGGGAGGGGCGGAATCCGCTTGGACTTCACGCCGAGCAGATCATGACCCGGACCCCAGCCCGGATCAGCCAGGAGGCCCTGGCCCTCGAAGCCGCCGCCGACATGGAAGCCCGGAAGATCACCTTCCTCATGGTCGAGCAGGAAGGGCGCCCCTGCGGCGTCATCCACATCCACGATCTTCTGGCGGCAAAGGTCTTGTGAATGCCTGAGCCGGATCGAGGCCATGATTCAAGGTTACATAATATACATTATCGAAAGCTAAATCTGGACCCCAAGTGCCTGCCGTACTGACCCGATACATCCTGCGCCGATGGAGCCTGCCTCTTGTGGGAGCCCTGCTCTTCTATGGGTTGCTCCTGCTTGCCAACGAGATGGTGGCCATCGCCAAGCAGATCTTCTCCCAGGGGGCGCCCCTTCGCTGGCTCGTGCCGCTGCTGTTGACCTCGCTGCCGGAAATCCTGGGCATGGTGCTTCCCATGGCGGCGGTCCTCGGAGGTTTGCTTGGGACGCAGCAGTTGATGGAAGGTTCCGAACTGGTGGCAGCCCAAGGACTTGGCGCTGGTAGGCGCATCTGGACGACCCCCTGGGCGATCCTGGCCGTTGCCCTCGTGACCCTGGCCACGCTCAACGCCCACCTGCTGGTCCCCGCTGCGGCCCGGATCCAGCAGGGACTGCAGGTTCGGATGACCGAAGAGGCCCAGGCCCGATTCCTCCGGCCAGGAGGCCCACCCTGGTTCCCCCCCAGCGCTCCCCACTCCGCCTTCTGGGTTTCCCCGGAAGGCCAGATCCACATCATGGAATCGACCCCCCAAGGGGTGCAGCACCTCACCGCCGCCACCATGACCTATGCGCTGGAGGCCAAGCCGGATGGTTCCTCCGAGCTCCAGCTCCACCTTTCAGGGCTTCAGGGCGTCCTCTACCAGCCCGCTGGGGCCGGGAGTGTTCTCCACCTCCATCAGGAAAAACAGGTTCTCCGCTTTGCCATTCCCTCGGGCAATCGCCTGCTCCCCCCCACGCCGCTGCGTTACGAGAACAGTGCCACGCTGCTGAAGCTGGGGCGGCGACCGGATTCTGGGGTGGAAACGCCTGACACGAAGAACCGGCGAATCCAGGCGTTGATCGAGGTGTGCCGGCGCACGACCTTGCCGCTGGCCGCGGCGGCCTTGCTGCTCCTGGGCATCGGCCTGGGGTTCGGGCATCCCCGGTTCTACCGAGGGGGCGCCATTCTGAAGAGCATGTTGGTCATCATGCTCTATTATTTGGTGATGAAGTACTTTGAAAACATGTGGTTGGCTGAGAAGTTAAAAACGGTTGCCCCCCTGCTGCTGCTCCCCTTCCCCTTCCTGATCGCCGGCTGGCTCCTGCTTCACCTGCGCCTGCGTCCCCACCATCCGAACCGCCTTTGGCGGAGGCTCTCCCCCCGGTTCAAGCCCGTTCGGTCCCACTTGGCTCCGACGCTGCAGCGAATGGCCGAGGCCAAAGCCCGTCTGCTGCGCTGGATCCACGGAAAGGGCACCCAGCATGGGATCCTCCGCCACTGGTCGACCCTCGCCTGGTGGCGGAACTGGGCCTCAGCCTTGGGGAGCCTGCTCGTTTTGAACCTCCTGGTGGAGTACGCAACCCTGGCGGGTGACCTATCGAAGAATGGCGTTCAAATCCATGTATTTGCTCGTTATTGGTTCTGGAATCTCCCCCCCTTCCTGGTGATAGCCCTACCGATGGCCTTCTTGCTGGGCAGCCTACTCTCCCTTTCGGAAGCGGCCCTCAGCCGAGAATGGCTGGCCCTTCGGGCGGGGGGCGTCAGCCTGCTGCGCTGGCTCTGGTGCAGCCGCTACGCCTGGGGGGTGGTCGCCCTTCTGACCCTGGTGCTGCAAGCGGGGGTCGCCCCTACTGCCATGAGCCGTGCCAACAGTCTTTATCGACGAATACTCAATCGGTCTGAGGTCCAAACATCTTCGCGCCCCTGGCTGCATTTGGGGGCTACGGGCGTTCTCTGGCACCTTCAGGCAGATCAGCGCTGGGGCTTCCCCCTGAAGGCTCCGGGGGAGGCACCGATCCTGCTGCGGTGGCGCCTCGGCGCCCCCCGGGCCGAGGCCCTGGCCTGGGGCGGCCTCCATCTGGTGCAAGGGCCCGAGGCGGATCAGCTCTTCCCCACCCAGGCGCTCCGGGCCTCCGCTTCTGCTGAAGAGGCCCGCACCCTCGACCTGCTCCACTGGCAGCGGTGGGCGCCGGACCCCGAGCGATCCTACATGCTCTGGAGCCGCCTGCTCGGTTGGCTGGCCGGCCCCTGCCTTGTCCTGGCCATGTTGTCCTTCGCCTTCCCGGGCCCCCGTCAGGGGCGTGGCCAGGCCCTGGGGGCCGGGCTGGTGGCCGGACTGGTGTTCCTGGGACTCCAGACCCTATTCGGCGGCGCAGCCCGGGCTTCCGAGATCCCCGCCTATTGGGGCGTCCTGGCCCCCCTGCTCATCCTGATGTCCATCTCCCTGTTGCGCCTTCAGCGCCTGAGAACCTGAACCTTGTCCACCCTGCTCGACGCCGCCCTCACCCCCCTGCTGGAGCACCCCACCTTGAAGCGGGGGGACCGGGTTCTGGCGGCCATGTCCGGTGGCGTGGACAGCTCCGTGATGGCGGCCCTGCTGCACCGGGCCGGGTACGAGGTCATCGGCATTTCCATGCAGCTCTTCGACAAGAAGGGGCTTCAAACTTCGGAAGGGAAATGCTGCACTCTTGATGACTTCCAGGATGCCCGACGGGTAGCTTACGACCTCGGCTTCGCCCACTATGTCATGGACTTCGAGGAGCGGTTTCGGGACACCGTCATTGAAGGCTTCATCCAGGGGTATCTGGATGGCGAAACGCCAAGTCCTTGTATACGATGCAACCAACACCTCAAGTTCTCCACCCTGATGGATCGGGCCGAGGCCCTGGGAGCCGCCTTCGTGGCCACCGGGCACTACGCGACCATTACCCATGAAGATGGGCGCTGGCACCTCCGCAAGGCTTCCGATCCAGCCAAGGATCAGAGCTATTTCCTCTTCCACCACCATCAGGCCACGCTGGCGCGAACCCTCTTCCCCCTGGCTCATCTCACCAAGCCGGAGGTGCGGCGGTTGGGCGCAGAACTGGGCCTCCATCTGGCCGAAAAGCCCGAAAGCCAGGAGATCTGCTTCGTAACCCAGGATCGCTACGACGCCTTTCTCGAAGCCGAAGGCCGCACTCCGGGACTGGGAGACGGGGATATCCGGCACCTGGACGGTCGGGTGCTGGGCCGGCATCAAGGCTACTGGCGACACACCATCGGGCAGCGCCGGGGGCTGGGCGTCGCGTTTGCCGACCCCCTCTATGTGATCCGGCTCGAGCCCGCCACGAACACCGTCTGGGTGGGCGGCGAGGCCGATCTCTTTGGCCAGGAGCTGGTGGCCCGCGAGCTGACCTGGGTGGACGGTCCTCCCGAAGGCCCCCTGGCCTGCGAGGCGCGGATCCGCAGCCGCTCCCCGGAGGCCGAGGCCCTCGTGATCCCCCTGCCAAACGGCCGGGTGAAGGTCGCCTTCGCCGAACCCCAGCGGGCCATCGCCCCCGGGCAGGCCGTGGTCTTCTACCGGGACGGCGAAGTCCTCGGAGGTGGGTGGATCGATGGCTGTGCAGACCGCCCGGGGATCGGCCCCTCGGGCCTGTGACCCCCGTCCAGCCCCACCATCGTTAGCCTTCAGGGATGTTCACCTACCGCCTTTGGGTCCAGACCCATCCCTTTCTGTCCGCCGCCCTCCAGTTCGCCCTGCTGGGCACTTTGGGTGAGCTCGCGGCCTCGAGCTTCAGGGCCCGGCGCCCCAGCCTGCCCTGCACCGCCCCCCAGCTGCTGGCCAAGGTCCTGGCCTGGGCCCTGCTCGGCCTCGTCATCAAGGCGGGTTTCGTGGGCATGAGGGGTTTCACCCGGGCCCTGGTGGACCATCACATCCTGCCGGCCTTCCTGGGCGTCGGTCCCGGCGGCGCCTTCGCGCTCTCCGCCCTGACGAACCTCTTCTTCGGCCCGCAGATGATGCTGTTCCACCGCCTGGAGGACAACCTCATCCTCCGTCGCCGCGGATTCGATGGCATGGCGCCTGCGCTCTGGACCCTGCTCTGGTTCTGGGTTCCCGCACACACCCTCACCTTCAGCCTGCCCTTGGACTACCAGCTGGGCCTGGCGGCCCTGTGGTCCCTGGCGCTGGGCGTCATCCTGGGGCTGCGAAGCCGAGATCACTCCCTCCCCAGGGTGTAGGCCACCCCGGGATAGCTCACAAAATGGTAGAGGTTCGCCTCGGCGGTGACACCCAGGCCCTGGCTCCGGACCGGCAGCTGGGGAAAGCTGATCGAGGTGCCGAAGGCGATGGTCTGGCCCGTGGGCACGGGGCTGCCCATCGCGCGGGCCGTCTCTCCCAAGAGCAGCAGGCCGAAAGGGATGGAGAAGCGGCCGCACCAGGGCATTCGGTATTCATCGGGGTTCTGCGGGTTCACGACCGCCGAGAAAAAGGCCCCGGCTTTGGCGGCGGTCACCGGCCCGGCCAGCGGACCCTTCAGCAGGTCGCGATCCCGCGCGACCGCCTCGGTGTAGGGGCCCACGCCCCCTTCGCCGTACGGCGTGTATTTGAAGTCTGTGCCGTAATGAATGCCATCGGAGGAGATGACCACTGCCAAATCTCTCCCCAGGGACCACCCGCGGGCCTTGGCGCTTTCCGCCAGGGCCTTCCCCAGATGCGTGGCCAGTTCCTGGAACCGGTCAAAGGAGGCCGAAGGGACCAGGACCGACACAATCTCCACTTTGGGATTGAGGTGCTTCAGCCAATAGGCGATGGCCTCGACGGAGTGCTCACTGTCCTGCATCGCCGCATCCTGGATGACATCCACCGCCGGAAGCTTCGCCAGCAGATCCTTCCGTAGCTCCGAGACCGGGATCTCCCCGTCGGGGGAACGCCAGGCCCGGTAGGAGTCGAACACCAGCGCATCCTTGGCGCCGAAGCGCCGGTACTTGTGGAAGACGCCCACCAGCACGACAGTCCGGGCCGTCACCAGGGGCAGGATGCGGCGATAGACTCGGCCCGCATAAAGATAGTCATCGTGGGGGCAGATGAGCCCGGCGACCCCGGGAGCGGGCAACGGACCGGCGAACTCCGGGGCGGGAGGAAGCGCGGAGGCCTCCCACACCTGGGCCATCTGATCGGGCCTGGACGCAAACCCCACGGTGTCCTGCTGACCGCGGAGATCGCCCTGGGAGGGGATGCCCATGGCCTTGCGGACCTCTTCCAGCGCCGGGCGTCGGGGTGGTTCAGGCTGCAGGGAGAGGGACGCCTGGCCCAGGGCGGGAAGGCTGGCGAGAAGGCAGGTGAAGACAGCCGGAATGCTTGGCATGGAGGATCTCCGGACCTACCGTAACAGCCCTGCCTGCGCGCCATTCGGGACTTCGATGCCGGATCTGAACCTGACGGCGCAAAAAAAGCCCCCTTGCGGGGGCTGGTCTGGAGGCGCCGATCGGAATCCGGTTCCCGCCGCGCGGCTGGCTGCGCACGGCCCTTCTCGCCCGGAACGCCACATTCAGTGGCGCCCCAGGCGGGGCCTACCTGCGCGCCATCCGCGACTTCGATTCCGACCGGCGCAAAAAAGCCCCCTTGCGGGGGCTGGTCTGGAGGCGCCGATCGGAATCGAACCGATGGATACAGGATTTGCAGTCCCGGGCCTTACCACTTGGCTACGGCGCCTTGCGTTGGTGCGGTGGGCGTTGGTGCTGTGGAGCTTTCAAATGATCCGGGCCGCTTACGCGGCCCGGGCAGTGGAGCGGGTGATGGGATTTGAACCCACGACTTCAACCTTGGCAAGGTTGCACTCTACCACTGAGTTACACCCGCGTGAGACATCAAGACTAGCAATGGCGCGCGATCCGGTCAACGGTCTTTTTCAGCGCGACAGGCGCTGCAGAGCCCGAAGAGCATGAGCTGATGGCGGGTGATCCGGAATCCCGAGAGCTTTTCCAGTTCCGTCAGCGACGCGTCGAGGCCGCAGGCATCCACTTCCGTGGTGCGGCCGCAGCGCTCGCACTGCAGGTGGTGGTGATGGTGCCGTGAGTCGCACCGCACGAACCGCATGACCTGGTCGGGCCCCATGATGCTCTCCGCCCAACCCTCGTGGACGAACCGTTCGAGGTTGCGGTAGACCGTGGGGAGCCCCGAACGGCGCTCGGGCATGCGCTCCCAGATCTCCTCCACGGTAAGGGGGCGATCGGAGTCCTTCAACACGCGCAGGATCCCCTCCCGCTGAGGGGTCTGCCTCATGCCGGCGGCACGCAGAGAGGGCGTGGAGGGGGGTGCGGGTTCCAGCATGGCCTTAGCATGCCAGATTCGGGCATGCTGGAACCTATGCTCCAGCGCACATTGGGCCGCCTGGGCGTGCGGGATGCCAACCCGCCCTTCCTCCCCCTCGCCTTCAGGCTCTTCACCAGCTTCGGCTTGCTGGTGCTCCACCTTGCCCTGCCGGCCGAAGGGCGGGTCGCGGGCCCGGGCGAAAGCGCGTATCTCTTGGCCTTGGGGCTGCTGTTCATCGAGGCCACCTGGGAGGTCGGCCTCGGCCTGAAGGCCCAGGACATCCTCCTCTTCCCCACCCCGCGGCTTCCCTGGATCCGATGGAACCTGGCCCTGGACCTGGTCCTGGTCGCGCTGATCATCGCCTTCCAGGGCGTGATGCAGGAGCGGTTCTCGACGCTGTACATCTTCCCGGTGCTGGCCTCCGCCTTCTACCTGGGGACCGTGGAGATCGTGTGGGTGGGCATCGCCTGCTCCGCCTCCCACATCCTGCTGGTGCTGGGATTCAGCAGCGGCCTGCTGCCTGCCTTCGGGCTCTCCGGGGAGACCCTCGATCCGGACGGGACCCGGCTTCCGTACCTGCTCGGCATCGCCTCGCTGCAGGTCTTCGCGACCACCCTGGTGGTGGTGCTCATCCGGCGGAACCTCGAGCGTCTGAGCACGGATCTCAGCGTCAGCGAGGCGGCTGTGGATGAGCTGTCCGCCCTCCATCGGCGGGTGGTGGATTCCATGTCGTCAGGTCTCATCACCCTGGATCCGGCGGGTCGGGTGACCTCGGCGAATCCGGCTGCCGAAGCGATCCTCGGACGGAGCGTCCCGTTGGGCGTACCGCTGCAGGGCTTGCTCCCCCTGGGAGATCCCCTTCCCACCCAGCGGGGGCGCGAACATCGCTTCGAAGTGACCGTTCAGACCCAGGACGCGCGCCGCCGCATCCTGGGCGGGCACCTCGCCTCGCTGCGGGATGGCCGGGGCCAGGAGACGGGGCAGCTGCTGCTCTTCCAGGACCTCACGGAACTCAAGGCCCTCGAGGAACGGACCCGGATCAGCGAGCGCCTCGCGGCCATCGGGCAACTGGCGGCCGGCCTGGCCCACGAGCTGCGGAACCCCCTCGCTTCCATCAGCGGCTGCGTGCAGCTGCTCCACCAGGGGCAGGCGCCCGTGGATGTGCAGGGCCGGGTCCTCGGCATCCTGGAGCGGGAGACGCATCGCGTGGGCGCCATCGTCTCCGATTTCCTCGATTTCGCCCGGCCCGAGGCCCTGCCCAGTGCCACGCTCTACCTGCCCAGGGTCCTGGAAGAAGCCCGTGCCAGCTGGGAGATGGATCTCCGGACCGGCGGCCTGCCGCTGACCGTGCAGGCGCCCCCCAAAACCTTCCTCCGCTCGGATGCCGTGGGCCTCCACCGCATGCTGATGAACCTCCTGAGCAACGCCCGGAAGGCCGTGAAGGGGATTCCCGCTCCCAGAGTCAGCCTCTCGGCCGTTCAGTCGGAGGGGCAGATCCAGCTGACCGTGGAGGACAACGGCTGCGGCATGGGGCCCGATCAGCTGGACCGCCTGTTCGTGCCCTTTGCGGGGAGCTTCGAGGAGGGCTCGGGCCTCGGCATGAGCCTGGTCTACAAATTCACCGAGGCGATGGGATGGCGGATCGAGGTGCAAAGCCGCCTCGGCGAGGGCACCCGCGTCCAGATTTTCCTACCAGAGGCGGGATCCGAAGATGCATTGGCGGCCCATGGAGATCAGGCGTAAACTTCCGGCAGCTTTCAAGCATCAAATCTGCACACACCCTTGCGGGGTCCACTTGGCACCTGCCAAAGTGGCTTATTCCCTTCCAGTGTCCTCAGGCCGCGCCTCCCCATTGTCGCGTTCTGCCCAGGCTTGAGAGGGACCGGACACCCGCCGATACCTTTGACATTCCACGCACAGCCCGACAGGCCAGGATCTGCCATGAATCGCAAGCTCATCCGACCGAACCTCAGCGAACTCAAGGACAAGCTGGGCATTCCCGCCAAGGCCGGCGGCGGGGAAGCCATGACACCGGTTCCGCCGGCCCTGACGGCCAGCGGCGAGCCGAACCCGGCCACCAACCCGGCCGCGGCCACGGCGCCTCAAGGCCTCGGCAGCCCCCGGCGCAAGATCGCCCCTCCCGAGCAGACCAACGCCGAAAGTTTCTACTACCTCAAGCAGATGCAGTCCAAGACGCCGATGGTGATCGTGCTCCAGGACGACGAGAAGGTGCGCGGGGTCATCGAGTGGTACGACAAGCACTGCCTGAAGATCAATCGGGTGAAGGAACCCAATGTCCTAGTCCCGAAACACAACATCAAATACATCTACAAGCAGGAAGAGGAACCCCGCATCCGGCGGAGCCGCACCCTCAAGAAGGAAGAGCCGCTCACCACCGAGGTGGAAGTCCCCGCCTACGATTGAGGCTGGGCTTCGCGCCCCCCTAGATCACAATCAGGATCACGATTGGGATCACCATGAGCCGCCGACCGCGCATCGCCATCACGCTGGGAGATCCCTGCGGCATCGGGCCCGAGCTGCTGCTCCGTTCCTTGACTGCCATCCAGGTCTGGTCCGATGTTGTGGTCGTGGGCTCCCGGGCGGGGGTGGACCTCCTCGAGGGACTTCCCGGAACCGCCGTCACCTGGTGCTGGGACCCTTCCTCCGCGCCGCCCCCACCTGCCTTCCAGGGCTCCGCGCTGGAGCTTCGGATCGAGGGACCCCAGGGCTCAGCCGCGGCCATCTGGCTGGATCCCACGCCCGACATCGGAGTGGGCGATCTCCACCTGGGCCGGGGCTCTTCAGCTTCCGGCCGGGCCACGGTGGAGGCCATCCGCCTCGCTGCGGGCCTCGCGTCCTCGGGGCTGGTGGATGCCCTCGTCACGCTGCCGATGGCCAAATCCGCCGCCCATCTCGCCGGGTACGACATCCCGGGCCACACGGAGTTCCTCCAGGCCCTCTCCGGCTCGCCCCTCACCCGCATGGCTTTCGTGAGTCCCCGCCTGTCCGTGGTGCTCCACACGGTTCACCAGAGCCTGCGCTCCGTGGTGGACGGGCTCGAGGTCCAGGCCGTGGCTGAGACGCTGGCCTTCTCCGCGGATCGCTTCATCCAGCTCACAGGCAATCCGAATCTGCGCGTGGCGCTATGCGCCCTCAACCCCCACGCCGGCGAGGCGGGGGCTTTCGGCCAGGAAGAGGCACTGTTGTCGGAGGCCCTGGCCCGAGCCGAGGCCGCCTTCCGGAAAGCCGGGCCCGCAGGGCCTTTCGCGGCCCTGCCCTCCCCCTTTCCGTCCGGCCCCGCACCCCAGGGGTGGACGCTCCATCCGGGAGAGACCGCCAGGGTCCCGGTGGAGGCCGGCGGACCTTCCCCCAACTTTCTGGGCCCCCGCTTCTCGGGCCCGCACCCTTCCGACAGCCTGTTCCACCGTGCCGTTTCGGGGGAATTCGATCTGGTCGTGGCCCTGTACCACGACCAGGGGCTCATCCCCATCAAGCTGCTGGAACCGACCCGGGCCGTGAACCTCACCCTGGGCCTGCCCTTCATCCGCACCAGCCCCGACCACGGCACGGCCTTCGACAAGGCCGGCCATTGGATCGCCGATCCGCGGAACTTCCTTGAAGCCACGGCCCTGGCGGTGCGTCTGGCCGGCCGGGCCCGCCACCAGCCCTGGACTGCCCGCGTGGCCACGCCGTGAGGCCTGCCGCTGGCCTGCCTGCTGAAGCGGTGTTCGGCCCCGGCGGCTCCGCCTGGCTCCCCGGTCGCCCCACCCCTGCGGGAGAGGGCCCCCGCACGGCCCTACCCATCCACCAGGGCGTCCCCCGCCACCTGGAGGCCCACCTGGCGCGGCTCCGGGCCGGAGCGAAGGCGCTGGGCCAGGAGGTTCCCTGGCTGGCCGGTGCCGCGGTGGAACTCGGCATCTGGCTGGCACTCGGGCCGGCCTCGGAAGGTGCCTTGCGTCTGGCGCTTCACCTGGAGCTCCGGCTCCTCGCGGCGCGGCTGGAGGTCCTGCCCTCCACGCCAGCACCCTACCGTCTGGCGCCCTTGCCCCATCCCATGGGGGACCTGCGGTCCAACCCCCTGGCCCCCCACAAAGGGCTCTCGGGCCCCTGGCGCCCTCCGGCCATGGCCGCAGCCCACCGCCGCGGCGCGGAGGATGCCCTCCTGCTGTGGCCCGATGGGACTTTGGCGGAGACGGCCATCGCGGCCGTGGCCCTGGAGCGCGGGGGGGCCCTGATGATCCCGCCTGCCCCGGGCCGGGTGGCCAGCGTGGCGGAGCGGCTGGATCTCCCGGCCTGGGCAGAGGCCCGGGGCTTGGCCCTGGAAACCCGGGACATCCCCCTTGGAACCGAGGGACAGCTCTGGTGCCTGAACGCGTTGCGCGGTATTTGGCCCGCAATCCTTCTCTGAGTCCCCGGCTCGACCTCCAAGGATGACCGTGCAGCTGTTGTAGGCTGGTAGCGGGAGGTGGCATGTCCACGGTGGCAGTGATCCTGGCGGCGGGCCTCGGAACCCGCATGAAATCGCGGCTTCCCAAAGTGCTGCACCCCATCCTCGGCGACCCGACCCTGCTCTGGGCCCTGCGGGCCCTCCCTCCCGGCCTGGGTGGCGCGGTGGTGGTGGTTCACCACGGCAAGGAACAGGTTCTGGCCGCCCTGGAGGCCTGGCAGAAGGCCGGGCTGCTGCCCTGTCCCGTGAGCACTGTGGACCAGGGGGAGCCCCTCGGCACCGGCCACGCCCTCCAGGTCTGCATCCCCGAACTGGACCGCCTCGGCGCCAGCCAGGTGGCCATCCTCTGCGGGGATGTGCCGCTGACCTCACCCGCCACGGTATTCCGGCTCTGTTCCGCCGAGGCCCTGCTGCTGGCCATGGACCTCCCCACCCCCGGCTCCTACGGCCGGGTGATCCAGCACGCGGATGGCCGCCTCGCCAATCTGGTGGAGGCCAAGGACGCCACCCCCGACCAGCTGGCCGTCCAGCGAGTGAACGGCGGCGCCTATGCCCTGCCCTGGCCCGCCTTGAGGAAGGCCCTCCAGGGCCTCAAGAACGACAACGCCCAGAAGGAGTACTACCTCACGGATGCCGTGGCGGCCGTGGCCAAGGACCTTCCTGTGGCCGTGGAAGTCTGCGATCCCGAGGAACTGGCCGGCATGAACTCCAGGCACGATCAGGCGGCCCTGCAGGCGGCGGCCCAGCGGCGGATCCAGCGGCACTGGATGGCCGAGGGCGTGACCTTCCTCCATCCCGACAGCACGCTGGTGGGACCGCGGGTGGTCCTTCACCGCGATGTGCTGCTCGAACCCGGCGTGCGGATGGAGGGCTCGGTCCTCGTCGGTGAGGGCTGCCGCATCGGCCAGGGCACCGTGATCACGAATTCCGTCCTGGGCGACGGCGTGGACATCCGGCCCTACTGCGTCATCGAGCAGGTCCTGGTGGGTGCGGGCGCCAAGGTGGGCCCCTTCGCCCGGCTGCGGGAGGGTACCGACCTGGCCGAGGGGGTCCACATCGGCAATTTCGTGGAGACCAAGAAGGCGAAACTCCACCGGGGCGCCAAGGCCAACCACCTCGCCTACCTCGGCGATACGGAGATCGGCGAAGGCACCAACATCGGCGCGGGGGTCATCACCTGCAACTACGATGGCGTCAACAAGCACAAGACCACCATCGGCCGCCGGGTCTTCGTCGGATCGGACACCCAACTGGTCGCTCCCCTGACCATTGGCGACGGGGCCCTCATCGGCGCGGGCAGCACGATTACGAAGGATGTCCCCGCCGATGCCCTGGCCCTCAGCCGGACTCCGCAGACCAGCCGCGAGGGGGGTGCCTCCAAGCTGCGCGACCGACAGAAGAAGCCGTCTGGGTTAAGCTAGCCTTTTGCGTCCCGGAGCCCCATGGTCCTGACCCTCTTCGACAAGACCGGCGCCCGCGTGCTGGGGGCCCTCGAGACGACCGGGGACTTTGCGGTGCTCGCAGGGCGGACCTTCGCCGCCATCTTCAAGCGCCCCTTCGACGGCAAGAGCCTCATGAACCAGCTCCATTCGCTGGGCGTGAACTCCATTCCCGTGGTGGTGCTCACGAGCATCGCCGTGAGCATGGTGTTTGCGGTGCAGCTGGCCTTCGGCTTCCGCCAGTTTCAGGCGGAGGGTCTGGCCTCCCAGGTGGAGGGTCTGGCCATCGTCCGCGAGCTGGGGCCGGTGATTACGGGCCTGATGCTCTCCGGGCGCATCGGCTCGGCCATGGCCGCGGAGCTGGGCACCATGCAGGTGACCGAGCAGATCGATGCCCTGGAGTGCCTGGCGACCGATCCCATCCACTACCTCTTCGTGCCGCGGTTCCTGGCCGCCGTCGTCATGGTTCCCCTCCTCACGGTGGTCTCCATCTATGTGAGCTTCTGGGGCGGCTACATGATCCTCGTCGGCGTGGAAGGCCAGAGCGCCTATGTCTACAGCAGCGAGTTCTACAAGTTGCTGGCCTTCCGCGATCTCCGCATCGCCCTCATCAAGGCCCTGGTGTTCGGGATGATCATCGCCCTGGTCGGCTGCTGGAAGGGATATCGCACCCACGGCGGCGCCGAGGGCGTGGGCAATGCGCCCACCAGCAGCGTGGTGACCAGCAGCCTCTGGATCCTCGTCTCCGACTTCTTCCTGACCAAGCTGTTGTTGGTGTGACGGCATGGCGCTGATCGATGTCGTCAATCTCTCCAAGGCCTTCGGTCCGAAGGTGGTGCTATCCAATGTGAACCTGCAGGTCCAGGAGGGCGAGAGTCTCGTGGTCCTGGGCGGGTCCGGCACCGGCAAGACCGTGCTGCTCCGCAACATCATGGGCCTGCTGACTCCCGACTCGGGCCATGTGGCCATCGAAGGCAAGATCATCGCCCAGCTGGACCGGGAGGAACTGTTCAAGGTCCGCCAGAGCATCGGCATGTGCTTCCAGATGGCGGCCCTCTTCGATTCCATGACGGTGTTCGAGAATGTGGCCTTCGGCCTCCGGCGGCACCTCGAGATCACCGAGGACGAAGTGCAGGCCCGGGTGGAGGAATGCCTCTCCATGGTGGGCATGAAGGGCACCGACAAGCTGAAGCCCGCTGAACTCTCCGGCGGCATGAAGCGCCGCGTGGGCTTCGCGCGCGCCATCGCCCTCAAGCCCAAGATCCTCCTCTTCGACGAGCCCACCACGGGACTGGATCCGGTGATGACCGATGTCATCGGCCGCGTGATCCTGGACCTCAAGCACGAGCTGGGCGTCACCACCATCACCATCACCCACGACCTCAAGTCCGCCTTCGAGATCGCCGACCGCATTGCCCTGCTCTTCCGCGGCGAGTGCATCGCCTGCGAGTCGCCGGCGGCCTTCAAGGTCAATCCCCATCCCGTCATTCAGCAGTTCCTGCGGGGGGATGCGGATGGCCCCTTCCTTCAGGACCCGCCCCCGCCCAAGCGCAAAACCCAGGAGGCCCACCCATGAAGCTCGAAACCAAAGTCGGCCTCTTCTTCACGGGCGCCATCTTCCTGCTGGCCGTGCTCATCCTCCGGA
Source organism: Geothrix sp. (assembly GCF_020622065.1). NCBI lineage: Bacteria > Pseudomonadati > Acidobacteriota > Holophagae > Holophagales > Holophagaceae > Geothrix > Geothrix sp. The sequence continues at coordinate 1,486,864 of NZ_JAHRYQ010000001.1, forward strand.
CCGAGAAGCTGGAGGTCGGCGGCAAGCGCAACCAGTCCGAGCGGTTCACCATCTTCGACTCCGTGGCCGGACTGAGCCTCCAGAGCGCCGTGCGCATCGCCGGCGTGAAGGTGGGCGATGTGCGCACCATCGCCCTTGAGAACGGCAAGGCCCGCGTGGCCATCGGCCTGGGCAACGAAGTGCAGGTCTACCGCGATGCCAGCGTATCCCTGGGCTCCATCGGCATCCTGGGTGAGAAGTTCATCGACCTCGATCCCGGCCACAGCGCGATGGGTCCCTTCCCCGAAGGCGTGCCCCTCCCCAGCAAGGCCGGCGTGAGCCTGGACAACCTCATGGAGACCCTCTCCGAGATCGGCAAGAATGTGAAGGGCGTCACCCAGTCCCTGAACGAATCCATCGGGGGCGAGCAAGGCCGCCAGAAGCTCGACGAGATCGTGGACAACATCCGCGTGCTGACCGCCGAGTTCCGCTCCATGGCCCAGGAGAACCACGGGGCCATCAACAACACCATGGCCAATGTCGAGGCCATCAGCTCCGACCTGCGCGACAAGCTGCCCAAGCTCGCTCAGCAGTTCGAGACCGTGGGCAAGAACCTCAACGCCATCCTGGAGGAGAACCGCCCCGAGCTGAAGGGTGTCATGAGCGATGTCCGCAAGCTGGCCCAGAGTTTCCAGGGGACCGCGGAGAACATGAAGGTGCTCACCGACCGCATCAACAAGGGCGAAGGCACCATCGGCAAGCTGCTCAATGACGAGACCACCATCAAGAAGATCAACGAGGCCGTGGACAATGTGAACGGCATGCTGGGCGGATTCAACAAGATGGACTTCCGCCTGGACATGAACGCGGCCCAGTGGGACAAGCGCAAGGACAGCCGCGTGGGTCTTGGCCTGGAAGTCGCGCCCCGGCCCGACTACTGGTACGCCCTGGGCTTCGCCTCCACGCCGGATGGCAAGCTCAGCGAGAGCACCCGGACCGTCACCCAGATCGATCCCGTCACGGGCCAGTCCGTCAGCGTGCTCGAAAAGAACAAGTTCGTCACCACGGACCAGAGCTTCACCGTATCGGCCCAGTTCGCCAAGCGCATCGGAGCCGCCATCTTCTCGGCCGGCATCGTCGAGGGCAAGGGCGGCGGCGGACTGGAGTTCCGCACCCTGGACGACGACCGCCTGCGATTCGGCATATTGGCCTACGACTTCACCAAGCGGGACGACAAGCCGAATCCCCGCTACCGCTTCACCAGCAGCTACCAGTTCTGGAAGGGCGCCTACATCCAGGCCGGCGTCCAGGACATCGGCAACAAGGATCTCCGCACCGTCTTCTTCGGCGGCGGCCTGCGCTGGAAGGATGATGACTTGAAGAAGATCATCGGCCTTGCCGGAGCCGCCAAGTGAAGGAACCCCGCGCCCTGCCCCAGCCCGGCCCCCTGCCGGTGGAGCGGGGCGCGCTGTTCCTCTGGGTTCGTCGGGGCGTACCGCTGGCGCTGGCGGTCTTCGCCTTCGCCTTCGCCGCGCTGCACTCGGCCGGTCGGGGCTGGTGGCTGCTGGCAGGCACGGGGGCCCTGGCCGCCGCCTGGCCCAGTTTCCTCCGGGGAGAGGCCTTTCTCCGCAACCGGGCTGCGGTCATGCGCCAGGATTGCCTCTGGACCAACGCCCTCCGGCCGCTGGCCCGGCGGTTGGGGCAGGAAGATGCGTGGATCCTCTCCTTCTGCGGCCACAACAATCAGCGCGTCCGGGAGGCTCTGGGAAGCCGCCGGGCCAAGCGGGCCCTCATCCTGCTGCCTCACTGCATCCAGATGGCCCGTTGCAAGGCTGGCATCCTCGACGACCTTCAGGCCTGCTACGACTGCGGCCTCTGCCCCGTGGGCGATTACATGAACGCCGCCCTTCTGAACCGGTGGGAAGGCCGCATCACCAACCGCAGCCACAAGGCCTATCGCGAGGCGCGGGAATTCAGGCCGGATCTGGTGGTGGCGGTGAGCTGCACGGACCGCCTGCTCAAGGGACTCACGAAAATGCCGGAGATCCCCTGCTATGTGATCCCCCTGTCCCTGCCCCACGGCATGTGCGTGGACACGGACTTCAGCGTGCCTCATGTGTTCGCCGCCATGGAGGCCCTGGTGGAGCCCAGGCGCCCCGGCGACATCCAGCCGCTCAGGCGTGAGGGCATCGCGTGACCGGAGCGGCCCCCCGCTTCCCGTTGCGCACCTTCGTCCAACGCCTCCTCGGCCCGAAGGTCACGGCGTACTTGCTCCACCTGCGCCCGTTGGAATGGCCGATCATGACGGCCCACTTCCTGCTGGGCACCCTGTTGGCCTCGGGCTGGCCCCTGACGGCGGGCCCTGCCCTCCTGGGCTGGCTGGTGTTCGTGGCTCTGATGAACGGGGGCACCCTGGCCATCAACAGCGCCTTCGACCAGGACGAGGGTGACATCGGGTATCTCAAGGCACCACCCAAGCCCCCTGACCACCTGCTGGCCTTCTCCGTCCTGCTGTTGGCCTTCTCCGCCCTGCTGGGCTTCCTGCTGCCCCGTCCCTTCGCGCTCCTCAACCTCGCCTGCGTGGCCATGAGCATCCTCTACTCCGTGCCCCCGGCACGCCTCAAGGCCCGGGCCGGGTGGGATCTGCTCATCAACTGCCTGGGGTTCGGCCTGTTCACACCCCTGGCGGGCTGGGCCCTCACCGGCCGGCCCTTCAGCCCGGCCATCCTCAGGGCCGCCCTCGGCTTTGCCTTTCTCTTCGCCGCGCTCTACCCCATGACCCAGATCTACCAGGTGGCCGAAGATGCCCGCCGGGGTGATCGCACGCTGGTCATCCGCGTGGGCGTGGGCCGGAGCCTGGGATTGGCTCTTGGGGCGGCCCTGGCGGCCCATGGGCTTTTCGCCGCCGCCATCCTGGCCAAGGGGCGGAACCCCTGGTATCTGGCCCTCTCCCTGGGGGCCTGGCTGGCCGTCCTGCTCCCCTGGCTGGGCCAGTGGCGCACCTGGTCGGATCATCGGCACGAAGCTGGCATGTACTGGGGCCTGGGTGCCTGGGCCGTCACGGACCTGAGCCTATTGGTCCTTTTGTGGCCTTGAGCAGGAATTGCCCTTGAGCAAGGGACCTCCCGATCCGATAGACTAGGAACAAGTGACAACAGTCGGAATCTTCAGGAGCGTGCATGGGATTCAGCAGGGGTTTTCGGTTGGCAGGAGTCGTCTTGGCCGCGGGATGTGCGGCCCTGAATGCTGGCTCGACCCATTCCGCAACCAAACTGACCCTGAAGTCCGCTTCGGCCCTGGTACTGGATCAGAGCACGGGTCAGACCCTGTTGGAAAAGCAGGCCGGCGCCGTGGTGCCCATCGCGTCGATCACCAAGCTCATGACGGCCATGGTGCTGCTGGACGCCCACCTCGACCCCCAGGAAATCCTCACCATCACCAATGATGACAAGGACATGCTGCGCCACAGCAAGTCCCGCCTGCCCGTGGGCACCCGCCTGCCCCGGGAGCAGGCCCTGCTGCTGGCCCTGCTGGCTTCCGAGAACCGCGCCGCGCACGCCCTGGGCCGCACCTTCCCGGGGGGCCTCTCGGCCTTCGTCCAGGCCATGAATGCCAAGGCAAAGGAACTCGGCCTGACCGGGGCCCGTTTCGAAGATCCCACGGGCCTTTCGAGCGGCAATGTGGCCACGGCCCGGGACCTGGCCCGCATCCTCGAAAGCGCCTACAACTACCCCGAAATCCGTGATTTCACCACCCGGCCCGAGACCAGCATCCTGTCCGGCCGGAAGAGCATCCAGTTCCCCAACACCAACGCCCTGGTGCGCAGCCCCCGCTGGAGCATCGGCCTCTCCAAGACCGGCTACATCGAAGAGGCCGGCCGCTGCCTCGTCATGCAGGCCATGCTGGCCAACCGGCCCGTGCTCATCATCCTGCTGGATTCCTGGGGGAAATACACCCGCCTGGGCGACGCCAACCGCATCAAGCAGTGGATGGAAGCCCGCCTCGGCACCAAGGGCTGAGGGCCCGTTGCTCGTTCCCGAGGTCCGGCTCCCCTTCCCCCTGTCCTGGGGATTCTCCACCCGCCTGGATCCGCCTGAGGATCTGCCCGTCCGGCGCCTGAACCAGGTGCACCGCTGCGGCGTGGTGGAGGCTTCGACGGGCACCGAGGGATCCGTGGTGGAGGGCGATGGACTCTGGACCACCGCCCCGGGCGTCCGCCTTGGCGTGCGCGTGGCCGATTGCGTCCCCGTGCTGCTGGCCGGCCCGCTCCCCGGCGGCCGCCTCTGGGCCGCTGCCCTGCATGCGGGCTGGCGGGGCGCCACCGGGCACGGCGATGACTCCCCCTTCGAGGGACCCGGCCGGGGCATCCTGCGCCGTGGCACGGCACGCTACCGTGCCCTGGGAGGGCGCCCGGCGGACCTGGTCTGGGCCTTCGGCCCCGCCATCCTGGCCTGCCACTTCGAGGTGGGTGAGGAGGTCATCGAGGCCGCGCGCCGGGATCCCGCCTGGCACGAGGGGTTGCGTTCCAAAGGTCCCTCGGGGACACCCCATCTCGACCTGCATGGCTTCCTGCGTGCCCAGGCCCTGGATCTGGGCCTGGATCCGGCCCGGGACGGCAGCGTGCCCCTTTGCACCGTGTGCCGTCCCGACCTGCTCTACTCGTACCGCCGCGGCGAGACCACCGGCCGCCAGTGGGGCTGGGTCGAGATCGGATAACCTGAGAGACCGCCTCGCTCCTGATGACTGGGGCTTGAAGATTCAAGACTGAGGATTGCCATGCTCAACATTACGGATGTTCGCATCACCAAGGTGGAAGGCGACGACAAGCTGCGGGCCTTTGCGGGCCTGGTGATCGATGACTGCTTCCTGGTCGGCGACCTGCGGGTGGTGGAGGGCGAGGACGGCTACTTCGTGGCCATGCCCAGCCGGCGGAAGCGCGATGGCAGCTTCAAGGACATTGCCTATCCCCTGAACAACACCCTACGCGAACAGATCGAGGAGCGTGTGCTCCTGGCCTACGAGACCGCCACCGGAAACCGCGCCCTCAGCCGCATCGAGCGCGGCGAAGCCGCCGTGGTGCGCCCCGACCTGCTGAGCGTCGAGGAATTCGGGTTCACGCCCAAGAGCAATCCCTGAACGAGCCCCTGGCCCGGGCTTGATCCGAGAGTCGGACTTGGGCGGGACGCAGAGCCGCGCTATGCTTGCCTTTGCGCCTGGGGAGTAGCCAAGTGGTAAGGCAGCAGGTTTTGATCCTGCGTACCGAGGGTTCGAATCCTTCCTCCCCAACCAATGCTGTCCGGGGGCTCCGCGCTTTGCGCAGACCCCGGACTTCCACGCAGAAGCCCCAGTCAGCAGGGATTTTTGCCTGCACCTGCACCTGAGGGACTCGAAGGCTGGGATGGCCTTGCGGCCCCTTCCCCGGGTCACAAGGGGAACCGCAGACCCTTGTCCCCACGGACCTCCACCGTCTCGCTCTTGCTTCCCCGGCCACCCCGGACGGTGATGGTGTGGCGGCCTTGCGCCACCTGGACGCTGCTGCCATCGCTCTCGATGCCCGCGTCCTGGCCATCCACGAAGACCTTGCCGGTACCGGGGAAGGTTTCGACGGTGAGGGTGGCGAGAGCCGGAAGCGTGAGGGGGAGGACCTGACCTGCAGACACGCTCAGCACGCGGCTGTCCTTGTAGAAGTGCCTGGGACTTGCGAGCTCGACCTTGTGGGATCCCGGCGGCAATGCCAGCTTGGCGCCGGGGCTGAGGTCGCCCAGATCCTTGCCATCCACTTTTACGCGCACACCGAATCCACCCGCCAGCTTGAGGGCCCCGGGGGCGCTGGGATCCAGGGGCGGCTCCTGCCGGGTATCTGCGGTGGTGGCCTCCTTCAGTTCAAAGACCCGCCCTCCCGGGACCTCGCCGGGCCCGAAATCCGAGGCGTACCCCAGCTTTTCTTTGGTGAGCGTGAGGCGGTGGGGCTGCCCCTGGTTCCAGCGGACCTTCAGGGGCGTCACACCCTCCAGCGGCTTCTCGTCCAGCACGACGGCGGCCCCCTGGGGCACGGAATCGAGCGTCTCCTCCGTGATGATGGCCTCCAGGGGGAAGGCCGGCGGTGCCTCGCCCGGCTTGAACGCATAGAGAATGGGTTGGAACCCCTTCAGCTCGAGACGCAGCTGGTCGCCCGCCTGCAGCGGCTGGTTCATGGGCGTGGCGCCCACGGCCAGGCCGTTCACGAAGACCTTGGCCCCGGTCGGCCGGGAGTCGATCTGCAGCCGGGTACCCTTCGGCCCCCGGAACAGGAACCAGCCACCCACCGCCAGGACCCCCGCGGCGGCCAGACCCAGCCAGACCCGACTGGCCCGGCTGGGCTCGACCCGTGGCACCACCATGGTCTCGTCGAAGGAAGTGGAGGTGATCTCCGGGAGCGGTGAATCGCCGCTCAGCTTCATGAGCCCGAGGATCTCGCGCCGGTCCTCCTTGCCAAGCTCCACCACCGCGTCGAGCAGATCCCGCACGAAGGCCGTGCAGGTGGCGTGCCGGTCCTCCGGCCGCTTGGCCAGCACCTTGTCGAAGACCCGTCGCCATCCCTCAGGCAGGATGCCGGTGACCGGAGGCTGCACCTCGACGGGGGGTTCATTCACGATGCGATAGAGGATGGTGTTGATGGAGTTGCCGGGAAACGGAGACTGGCCGCTCATCAACTCGAAGACCAGCACTCCGAAGCTGAAGATGTCCGACCGGCTGTCCACCGTGCCTTCGCGGATCTGCTCGGGGCTGGCATAGCTGGGGGTTCCCAGGAAGGTGCCCGTCTGGGTAAGGCTGGCGTCCTCCCGCTTGGCGATGCCGAAATCCATCAGCTTGGTGCGGCCATCCTCGCCCACCATCGCGTTGCCCGGCTTCACATCCCGATGGACGATCCCCTTGGCGTGGGCGTGGTCGAGGGCCTCCGCCAGCCCCACGGCGATCCGCAGCTTTTCTTTCGTCGGGAGCGGCGGGCCGGTCTTGATAAGGCCATCCAGAGGCTTTCCGGACACGAACTCCATGGCCAGGAAGGGTCCCAGGCCCTCCTCTTCCCCCACATCGTAGATGGCCACGATCCCCGGATGGTTGAGCAGGCCTGAAACCTCGGCTTCTCGCTGAAAACGAAGGAGATATTCGTGGCGATCTGCCTCGGTCCGAGCCGCATCCATCCGCATCAGCTTGATGGCCACCTTGCGCTTGATGCGGGGATCCTCCGCCAGCACCACGCTGCCCATGGCTCCGGAGCCCAGCAGGCGCAGGACCTGGTAGCGGCCGATGGATTGGGGGAGGTTCAGGTTGTCGAGGTCGGCCATGTCAGCATCCTACCGAACCCATCGGAGATGAAGAGGTAGATTGTTAGGTTTTTCGTGGATTTTCCCATCGTCCCTGCCAGACTATAAGCAGGCCCACTGACCTGGGCTGTGGGAGGTTTATTCCGTGATGGAAGTCGTCAAGACCATCGTGCTCGGCACCTACTTCACGCTGCTCACCATCCTGAGCATCTACGGGGCGCATCGCCTCTGGATGCTGCTGCTCTACTACCGCCACAAGAATGAGGTTCCCCAGCCCAAGGGCGACGAGAACTATCTCCCGGTGGTCACCGTGCAGCTGGCGGTGTTCAACGAGATGAATGTCATCGAGCGCCTCATGGACCATGTCGTGAAGATGGACTGGCCCAAGGAGAAGCTCGAGATCCAGGTGCTGGACGATTCCACGGACGACACCGTCAAGGTCGCCAGCGCCGTGGTGGACCGCTACAAGGCCCTCGGCTTCGACATCCACTACCTCCATCGCACGGACCGTACGGGCTTCAAGGCCGGCGCGCTCTCCGAGGGCCTCAAGGTCGCCAAGGGCGAGCTGGTGGCCATGTTCGACGCCGACTTCCTTCCCACCGAAGACTTCCTTCGCAAAGCCGTGCCCCACTTCGCCGACGAGAAGGTGGCCTTCGTCCAGGGCTGCTGGGCCCACCTGAACCGCGAGTTCTCCCTGCTCACCCAGGTGCAGGCCATCCTGCTCGACGGCCACTTCGTCTTCGAGCACACGGCCCGCCACCGGTCCCACGCCTTCTTCAACTTCAGCGGCACCGCCGGCATGTGGCGTGTCTCCGCCATCGCCGACGCCGGCGGCTGGGAGCACGACACCATCACCGAGGACGCCGACCTGTCCTACCGCGCCCAGCTCAAGGGCTGGAAGGGCGTCTACCTCAAGGATCTGGTCGTCCCCGCCGAGCTGCCCGTGGAGGTCAACGCCTTCAAGAGCCAGCAGCACCGTTGGGCCAAGGGCAATGCCCAGGTCATCCGCAAGCTCATGAAGACCATCTGGAAGTCGAACGAGAGCCTGCACACCAAGCTCGAGTGCTGGTTCCATCTCACGGCCAACTGCAACTACATGCTGATGGTCGTGCTCTCCGTCATCATGGTGCCCGCCATGATCTTCCGGGCCGGCACCCCCGTGCATGTCCTGCTGCTCACGGATGGCCCCTTCTTCCTCCTGAACGCGGTGAGCGTGGGCCTCTACTTCGGCCTCTCCCAGAAGGAGCTGACGGACAATACCGGCTGGCAGTCCCGCCTGAAGTACATCCCCGGCCTCATGGGTCTGGGCATCGGCCTCGCCCTGAACCAGGCCAAGGCCGTGCTGGAGGGCTTCTTCACCGACGACAAGGAGTTCAAGCGCACCCCCAAGTACGGCGTGGATGCCACGGGCAAGACGGTCACCAAGCGGGCCTACAAGGTGCCCAAGAGCCTCATGACCTTCCTGGAGCTGGGCTTCGCGATCTACTACTTCGCGGCCGTCCTCGTGGCCATCTGGATCCGCAAGTGGGCCTCGGTCCCCTTCCTATGGCTCTTCTTCAGCGGCTTCTCCTACATGAGCATCCTGTCCCTGGCCGATGTGAAGCTGTTCCGGCGCCTGGCCATGGATGAACCGGCCGACGACGCCCAGAGCGCCGCGAACTTCGTTCAGTAGCCCCGGCTTCCGATCAGGGACCATGGCTCGCCCAGCCGCCCGTCCCGGATCCTCCCGCCCCCGCGCCGCCGCCTTGCGGTACCGGCCGGAGGCGCCCTTCCAGGACGCGGCGCCCCGGCTGGTGGCCAAGGGCCAGGGGCTCCTGGCGGAACGCATCCTGGAGCTGGCGAAGCAGCACGGCGTGGTGGTCTCCAAAGATCCCGACCTGCTGGCCGCCCTCGAACCGCTGGACCTGGACCGCCTCATCCCCCCTGAGCTTTTCCAGGCCGTCGCCGTGCTGCTGGCTGCCCTCTACCGGGCCAACAAGAGCCTGGCGCCACCCCCTTCCTGATCCGAGACGATGATCGATCTGCACTGCCACACCCTCCACTCCGACGGCACGGACACGCCCGAGCGGCTGGCCCTGCTCGCGGACGAGGCGCGGTTGACCGCCCTGTGCCTGACCGACCACGACACCCTGGGTGGCATCCCGGCCTTCCTCGCCATGCAGCCGCAGGTGAAGGTCCGCTTGCTGGTCGGGACGGAACTGAGCTGCCGCTTCCTGGGCCGCTCCCTCCATGTGCTGGGCCTGCTCGTGGATCCCGCCGATGCCTGCTTCCAGGCCCGCCTTGGGGACCTGCGTGGACGCCGGGACGACCGGAACCGCCGCATGATCGCGCGCCTGGCGGAGCTGGGCTGCCCCATCACCTACGAGGAAGTCCAGGCCCAGGCCGAAACCCCCCTGCTCTCCCGCGTCCACTTCGCCAAGGCCCTCGCCGCGCGGGGCTTCGTGCGCCGGGCGCCGGAGGCCTTCGAGCGGCTCATCGGTGATGACTGCCCCGGCTTCGTCCCGCGCGAGGAACTGAGCCCGGCCGAGGCCGCCCGCTGGATCCGAGAAGCCGGGGGCGTGCCCGTGGTGGCCCACCCCGGCCGCTTCGCCAACGGGGGCTTCCGCTGGGACGAGGCCATGCAGGACCTCCAGCGCGAAGGCCTGGAGGGACTGGAGGGCTATTACGGCGAGTACCGGGCCGCCGAACAGAAATACTTCGTGGCGCTGGCTGCGCGCCTCGGCATGGTCGTCACCGGCGGCAGCGACTACCACGGCGGGAACAAGCCGGGTCTCCGGCTCGGCAGTGGGCGCGGTGGGCTCAAGGTGCCCGACGACCTGCTGGAGCGCCTGGAAACCCAGCAAAAAAATGGCACTTATCGCTGAAGGCCGATAGGCTGAAAGCACTGAGGCCGATATGTCCGAGCGCATCCTCCTCGTCGAGGACGACCCCATCAACATCAAGTTCATCTCAACCGTCCTTGTAAAAAAGGGGGGCTACGAAGTCGTCGTCTCCGAAGAAGTGGATGAGATCCTGCGCCTGGCCCGCGAGACGGATTTGAAGGCCGTCATCATGGATGTGAGCCTGTCCCGATCGAGCTACGAGGGCCGCAAGGTGGATGGCATCTTCATCACGCAGCTCCTCAAGCAGGACGCGGCCACGCGCCACATTCCCGTCCTGCTCGCCACGGCCCACGCCATGTTCGGGGACCGGGAGAAATACCTGGAGCTGACCGGCGCGGAAGGCTACATCGCCAAGCCGATCCATGATCCCGCATCACTCATCGAGGCGGTGAAGGCCGTCATCGGGCACTGACCATGGCCATGAAACCCGCTCCCCTCGCCGCCTTCCGGCTTCTGCTGGAGTACGACGGCAGCCGTTTCCAGGGCTGGCAGAAACAGGGACCGAAGCAGTCCCGCGAGGGCGTGCGCACCGTGGCCGGGAGCCTGGAGCACGCCATCCACGAAGCCGGCCTGCGGCTCCTCTACCTGGGCGGCGCGGGACGGACGGATGCGGGCGTTCATGCCCTGGGCCAGGTCGCCCACCTCCACCTGGAAGCCAAGGGCGCCCCACGCCCCGGCGAGCTGCGGCGCCTCCTGGATGCGGCCCTGCCCCAGGATGTCGCCGTGCGGGATGTGCGGTCCTGCCCTCCGCGCTTCCATGCCCGGCACGACGCCGTGGACCGCAGCTACCTGTACCAGATCAGCCACCGCCGCAGCGCCTTCGGCAAGCCGTGGATCTGGTGGGTGAAGCGCAGCCTCGATCCCCAGAAATTGAGCCAGGCCTGGAGCGCCTTCCAGGGCGATCTGGATGTGAGCGCCTTTGCCGATCTGGATCCCGAAGAGGACGGCCGCAGCCGGATCATCCGCTGCGAAGTCGTCGAAAGTGGTTCCCTCACCCTCCTGCGGGTGCGGGCCACCCACTTCTTCCGTCGCCAGGTGCGCCGCATGGTGGGCGCCTCCGTGGCCTGCGCCCTGGGCGAAGAAGAACCCCGCCGCGTGCTGGAGGATCTCCGCAACCCCACGGAAGCCGCCAATCTCTACTGGGGCGCCAAGGCCGCCCCCGCCTCGGGCCTGTTCCTGGAGGCCGTGCGCTACGCCGGCGATCCCGAACCCGGACCGCCGAAGCCCACCCTCTCCATTCCCTGAGGACGCCCCTGATGCTCACCCGCGATGAAGCCTGGCAGCTGCTCTGCGAATGGACGCCCTCTGCCAAGCTGCGCGTCCACGCCTGCGCCGTGGAGCTGGTCATGCGCGACCTCGCGGGCCGGCTGGGCGAAGATGTGGAGCGTTTCGGCCTCGCGGGCCTGCTGCACGACGCGGACTACGACACCTGGCCCGAGGAGCACCCGACACGCATCGTGGCCTGGTTGCGGGAGCGCGGCGAGGCGGATCTGGCCCATGCCATCAGCGCCCACTACACCCGCTGGGGCGTACCTTACGACCATCTGCTGGACAAAGCCCTGCTGGCCTCCGACGAGATCACGGGCTTCGTCATGGCCTGCGCCCTTGTGCGGCCCACCCGCACCGAGGGCCTGGAGCCGAAGAGCGTGAAGAAGAAGCTGAAGGACAAGGCCTTCGCGGCGGGGGTCGATCGCTTCGAAGTGGCTGAGGGCCTCCGGATGCTCATCGAGGCCAAGGGCGGGACCGAGGAGGAGCACCTGGCCCGCATCATCGCCGTGTTGCACGAGCACCGCGAAGAACTCGGACTCAGCTAGTGGGCCGGCTCTAGCGGACGACGAAGGCCTCGCCCAGCGTCTCGGCGATGCGCCGTCGGCGGAGGATGAGCGTCCGCAGATATTCCTGTTTTTCGAGCAGGGTCTTCCGGCGCAGGGGCTCATCGGGCAAGGCCCTGGGCCCTTCCTGGGGGTCGGAAAGCCGGTCCACTTCCGCCCGGGTCCGGGCCTCGGCGGCGGCGACGCGGATGACGCGGATCGCCCGTTTCGCACCGGGCGCCCCCCAGTTGTTCTCGGTCCACAAGGGCTCAAAGGCCGCTTCCGCCAGCACCACCCGCTCCTGGCCGTCAGCCTGGCGCCGGCGCTCGAAGACGGCCTGCAGGGCCGCCCCGTCCCGGCTGTCGCCCCCCGCCACCGGGAACAGGTCCGCCCGGTACATGCGGTCCTGGTTGCTGATGAAGTTGCCCAGAGAGTAGACCACCAGGGCCTTCCGCCCTTCCACCTCCAGCAGCTCCGCGGGCTGCAGCACATGGGGATGGTGACCCAGCAGGAGATCGCACCCCGCCTCCACCAGCTTCCGGGCGAGCTCCCGCTGCCGCTTCGTGGGCTGCCGCTGGTACTCGTTCCCCCAGTGGACGCTCACCACCACCAGGTCGGCCCTTTCCCGGGCCTCCCGCACGGCCGCCAGGGCCGGCTCCAGATCCAGCGGACGCACCCAGGGCTCGGTGGCCCGGCGATTCAGGTCCAGATTGAAGAGATCCGTGAAACCCAGGAAGGCCACCTTCAACCCCTGCCGTTCGACCACATGCAGCGCCTCGGCCCGGGGCCGGTCTTCGCCGCTTCCCACCGCCACGAGCGCCTCCGCCCGCAGGCGCTCCAGCGTTTCGCGCACGCCCCTCGGCCCCTGGTCGAAGGCATGGTTGTTGGCCGTGGACAGGACGGTGAACCCGCTCGTCCGCAGGGCCGCAGGGAGGGTGGCCGGGGCGTTGAACTGGAACGGTATCCCGGGCCGGCCCGTGCTGGGCGCGATGGGCGTCTCCAGGTTGCCGAAGGCGACATCGGCCCCCTGGAACAGCGGCAGCAGATCCTCCCACAGGGCCGGGTACCCCTGCGGGTGGGCCTCGGCGGCCGCCTTCACATCCTGGTGCATGAGGATGTCCCCCACCGCCACGAGGCGGATCCGCAGGGGCGGAGGAGAGG